>CAYUXV010000076.1:0-19413 GCA_964448875.1 uncultured Verrucomicrobiota bacterium | reverse complement strand
GTCGGTACGGTAGGGTCTATTGGGCTTGTAGCGACCAAAGCCCTCGGCACAGGCACCATTGTCCTGCAGATACATAATCAGCGTATTATCCAGCGTCCCCTGTCGCTCGAATTCCGAAACAATGCGACCGATGCCCTGATCAATATTATCGACCATCGCAGCATACACCTCCATGTTACGAATGTCCCACTCCTTGTTGGGTGCTTTTTCCCAATCGTCGGATTGTCGTGAAAGCTTCAAATCCTTTCTGATCAGTCCCAACTCCTTTAGCTGCGCAAATCGTTTGGCGCGGACCTTTTGGAAACCTCCATCATACACGCCCTTGTATTTTGCGATGTCCTCGGGTAACGCGTGCATGGGCCAATGCGCTGTGGTGTAGGCCACGTATAGAAACACGGGCTTATCCGGCGACTCCTTGGCGTGTTCTTTCAGAAACGTAACCGCATTATCTCTGATGGCATCGGTGTAATAGTAAGTCTTGGGTTGGTACTTCTCGTCGTTTACCGGCGTGATGAAGGTGTTTGCGCGGCATAAAGTGGCCGGGTCAAAAAAACTGCCTGCGCCAATGATGGTGCCGTAAAATTTCTCGAACCCACGTTGTAAGGGCCAATTATCCTTGGGTCCCTTTGGCCTGGTGTGTTTGGTCACGTGCCATTTGCCGCTCATGTAGCGTCGGTAACCACCCGTACCCAATGCCTCGGCAATAGTCACCACATCGCGTCCGAGTTCCCCACGATAACCCGGCAGCTTATTGTCCCCGGTCATGAGGCCGATGCCCGCCTGATGCTGATACATACCCGTGAGCAGTGATGCACGCGTGGGGCAGCAGCGGGAGGTATTGTAAAACTGCGTGAATCGTAACCCTTTTGCCGCCAGCTTATCGAGCGTGGGCGTCTTGATTTCACTACCATAACAGCCGATATCCGAGAAGCCCATGTCATCAGCCATGATGATGACAATATTAGGCTGCTTAGCCGCATGGGTTTGCGGATCAATTAGAAGACAAAGCGCCGCGATAAAAACAAAAACGTGTCGCATGGACCGAAGCTTCCCGTTGCGACTCTGATTGGTCAACCCCAATGCCTTTGAAAAGAACACTTGGAATCAACCTTTTCCGGTTGCCATCCGTGTGGTCTTTGCCATTCTTCTGGCATCTATGCTTAAGCCCTTTGTTGTTTCATCACTCGCTTTAATCTTGTTTGCAGGAAATCTTCAGGCCGCCGATATTGAAGGTCTTCTTAAGCCGCACCTAGGGAAACCGCATCTCGATATTCAGCAGGTATTCAAAGGCGAACGCTTTGGCAATATTGTCGTCACAATGAAAGGCACTGTGGTGGCGACTTGGGGCACTAGTCATGTGCGAGCAAAGCGCAGTGAAGATGGTGGCAAGACTTGGGGGCCAGAGATTGTCATCGCCAAGCCGGGATTTCAGTGTGGCGGATTGACCGTGAATGAAGTCTCGGGCGATATTTTGGCTTTTGTAGAAGATCGCCACCCACCAGCACCGTTGCGTGTTTTCCGCAGCTCGAATGACGGTAAATCCTGGGAGAAGATCGAAGTGAAGATTCACCCGGACTCCAAAGGTAACATGCCATCGATGCACATGAATGAGCACGGCATTACCCTGCGCCATGGCAAACATCAGGGCCGCCTGATACGCCCTTCGCGCTGGTATGCCGGCAAGAACGCACGTGACCGCTGGCCGAATCATTATACTAATGCCATTTACAGCGATGATGGTGGCAAGACGTGGAAGACAAGCGATCCTTTCCCTGCCAAAGGCACGGGAGAGGCGACTCTTGCTGAATTGGGCGATGGTACCATCTATTACAACTCACGCAGACACTGGGCTGAGGAAGGAGCTAATCCTCGACGGCGCTGGACCGCCACCAGCACCGATGGCGGTCAGACATGGAAAGACCTGAAGTTTTGCCAAGTGCTGCCCGACGGCCCGCAGAATACCAACTACGGTTGCATGGGTGGGCTAACCCGTCTCGCCATCAAGGGACACGATATCCTAATCTACAGCAACTGCGACAGCCCCAATGGCCGTAACCGTGGCACCGTGTGGGCAAGCTTTGATGGTGGGAAAACTTGGCCGGTGAAACGGCTGGTCTTTGAGGGCCGCCATGGCTACTCATCCATTACCTCCGGTCGACCGGGAACAATCACTGAAGGAATGATTTTTCACCACTTCGAAGGTGGTCCCAAGGGCGGCTCCGCCGTCGCGCGGTTCAACCTCGCGTGGATTCTCGAAGGCGGCAAAGCTACCGGTGATGGCAGCATTCCCAAGAACTTCTCCAATTGATTCCGCTTCACTTGAAACACAGGAAGTAACCCCGAACTAAATCCGCCTACCATGATAGAAATCAATATCCGAAAAATGCGTTCCATATTTCCTTTGATGATCACAGCCTTGCTAATGACTGTTCCCAGCCAAATGATTGCAGCCGAACCGAAGCCCGGGACGCAAATATCACAGGAACTAAAAATCAAAGAAGGCAACAAGGAGACTATCAGCTATTGGCTCTTCCTTCCTAAATCATACGACAAAAAAAAGTCTTGGCCGCTAATGCTGTTCCTGCATGGCGCCGGCGAGCGCGGAAATAATATTAATCAGGTCAAGAAATGGGGTCCGCCGAAGAGAGTCAGTGAGAAGAAGGACTTTCCGTTTGTTGTCATTTCACCGCAATGCCCAAAAAACAAGCGCTGGAATCCAATACAACTTCATTCACTAGTCGAGCATGTTGCCACCACGCAAAAAATCGATCGGTCAAAAATGTACTGCACCGGACTGAGTATGGGAGGCTACGGCACTTGGGCGATGATCGCGAAGTATCCGAAATTGTTTGCCGCAGTAGTCCCGATCTGTGGTGGTGGCGATCCTGCCACGGCTAAAAAGATAACCGAGGTGCCCATCTGGGCCTTTCACGGGAGTGCGGACCGCGTTGTTCCGCCATCGCGTAGCCAAGCGATGGTCGATGCGATTAAGAAAAGGGGAGGTACCAAAGCCAAACTGACAATCTATCCCGGGGTGAACCACAACTCATGGAGCAAAACGTACACCAACGAAAAAGTATATGAGTGGTTATTGTCACACAGCTTGAAAGCAAAAAAGTGAACGCGTGGGACATCTTCCGAAGTTCTCACAATATGATTAAAGTAAAAACCTTGTCCGCAGGCCTCATATTGGGGTTAGTCGCACAAGCCTCAGCAGCCAGCTCTCTGGTTTTCGACAAGGAAATCGGCTACTACAAGGATTTGTCCTACGATGCGCTTACGGGCAAAGATTTGTCCCGGGAAGAACATATCCGCCTTTTCGGTGGGGAGACGGTTCACTACGGCGAGCTGACTGCCAAACAACGTGCTGCAAAAGAAACAGAGATTTCATTATTGCTTCCGAATCTGAATCTGGATCTGGCCAAAAAATGCGAAGCCGATATTCGGAAGTGGCTGAATGATCAGGCTGAGCAACTGCCCACTGAATACGGTGGCAGGGATCTCTACAGGGTTAGAGCTGCAGCGGTTATTTTCTTCAGGGCCTATGAGCTCTTTGGTGACAAAAAACACCTTGAGTCTGGGGTGCGCGCTGCGAACCTTATCCTCAAGAAACAATGGCCAAAGGGTCACTGGCCTTGGCCGGGCAAGGGAGAAAACTTTGTTCGCGTTCAGGATGGCTACACGACAGAGCCATTCTGGATCATGCTCTACGCGCATAAGCTGACCGGTGAAAAGAAGTACTTTGACTCCGCCAAGCGGTGTGCCGATGACTTGCTCTCGATCCAGCGAGGACCGGGCGGGTGGCCTGACCAGTGGTCATTCAATGGCCGGGCGTCTGGAAACACAGGCGTTCGTAACGGCAACTCCTTCAATGACAACGGCACTAATGCTCCTTTCAGGATTATGGTGATGATGTATCACCTGACCGGTGACAGGAAATACGTTGCCGGGCTGGAAAAGCTTAGAGCATTCGTCAAGAAAGCCAACTTTGGTGAAGGCGTCGTCGTTGGTTGGGCAGAGCAATATCATGACAACGGCAAGCCAACGCGCGCGCGCGGCTACGAGATTGAACTTCTTTATCCACGGACACTGACCCGCGCAACCGGGCCATTGTTAATCTGGCTTTATCTGATGACCGGCGATAAGTCGCAAATGGAGCTGCTAAAGAAAGCCTACGCGTGGCACGAGCATGTGCGTAAAAAGGAACTCAATCCTGCACAACTCGACACGTGGAATCGCATGACGGATAGCTGGACCAAGGCCGGCAGACGAATGCACTATCGACCCGGTTGGCCGGATGCGTGGCTGCCAGACGGTTCCAATTGGGGCCGAGTCACTGCCTACAAGATGATTCCCTGGAATCCGGTAACGCTTGAGATGAAGAAGAAATATGGTGGGCTGATCCATCGCTCGGAGAGCGATGAGGGTTTCCCGGGCAACTGCGGTTATCTTGAAAAATGGGGTGTTGACCTTCGTGCCGGTGGCAAACACCCTGAATGCTCATTGGGCTTTAGCCACGCCGCCCGCGGTAATTCATTGGCACAGGTTCGACGTGCCCTGCTCGAGCATAAGCAAGGCGGATACAAGAGCCTGCTCAAGTATTACACCAATCCGACGAAATACACCGCTGACCAGCTCCTGCAGGCAAGAATCGATGCAGCCAAGCGCGCACTGAATAAAAGAAACCTTAGGCTGGCGGCTGACCCCGAGAAGAAAGGGATTTTGGCAATCACCGACCCCTATAGTCTGATTGCTCAAAAAGGTCGCTGGCACGGTGGAACCTTATTGCGAGGCGAACGGATCACCAAGTGGGGTGCCTCCTTCAGCACGAGCGGTCAGCACGGCAGTGTGGCTTGGTACCAGTGGCAACTGGTTTACGACACTATGCTCGCAACTGGCAAAATCGATGCTGATTCTGCAACCCGAGGCGGACGCGGTTTAGAACATGTCGCCAGCATGAACCATCTTGATTCCTGGGACGTACTTGGCGAATGGGGTATGGCAACCCGCGAGGTTAAAAACTGGTTCGACGTGCCGTTGGCAAAACAATAGGCAAAGAGAACAGAAACTGAAATTTGTATACATTTGCGCCTAGGGTTTTGATGCGGTAGTAATCGCGTTGCCAATCAATCCCAAACACTGAGAATGACGCCGTGAATCATCCTTTATTATCACGCAGAACATTTCTAGCTACCACTGCCCTCGCCGCGCCTGCTTTGTTCAGTGCTTCGCCCAAGCTAGCGAAGCGTCCAAGGGTGGCGGCCATTTACACCAGTTTCACGCATCGTTCACATGCGCACGTGATTTTAGAAAATTTTCTACAGCCGTACCTTTTCAACGGTAAACGAACAGACCCCGGAGTGGATGTGGTTTCGTTTTACGCTGACCAATTGCCGACAGGCGACATGACGTCGGCAATTTCTAAGCAGTTTGACATTCCCGCATTTAAAACCATTGAGGGCGCGTTGTGCCTCGGAGGGAAGAAGCTGGCGGTGGACGCGGTTTTGTCCATTGGAGAGCACGGCAACTATCCGCGCACCAAACTCGGGCAAGTGATGTATCCACGCAAGCGGTTCTTCGATGAGATTGTAGCGGTGATGAAACGCTCCAATCGCTTCGTGCCAATGTTTAACGACAAGCACTTGTCGTACCGATGGGACTGGGCACAGGAGATGATGACCACAGCAAAGCACCATGGCATTTCGATGATGGCTGGCAGCAGCGTGCCCTTAGCACAGCGTAGGCCAGGTCTGGAATTGCCCGCCGGTGCCGACCTGGATGAGGCCGTTTCCATCCATGGCGGGCCGTTGGAGTCATATGATTTCCACGGGCTTGAATTGTTGCAGTCAATGGTTGAATCGCGCAAAGGCGGCGAGACAGGTGTCTCCAAGGTGGAGTTTCTAGATGGCAATGCTGTTTGGCGCGCGGCCCGTGCCGGCCGCTGGAACCGTGACCTCGCCGAGACCGCCATGGATATTGAACTCGGCAAGAACCGTCCTCCGCTCGAGCGTATCCCCAATGGCCGACACCACGCCATTTTACTTACTTACAAGGACGGATTTCGTGCCACTGTTTTAAAGATCGGCTACAGCAGCATGCGCTGGAATTTTGCCTGTCGACTAAAGGGCAGCCCGAAGATTCAAGCCACTAGTTTTTATGTCGGGCCATGGCGCAATCGGAACCTGTTCAAGGCCCTTAGCCACGCCATACAGCATCACTTCATTCACGGCAAGGCGCCATACCCGGCCGAACGCACGCACTTGGTAACCGGCATTCTTGAGGCCACCATGCGAGCAACCGCCCAACAAGCCGTGCCATTGGCGACGCCGCACTTAGAGTTTGGTTACAAGACCAAGGATTTCAAGGCCATGCGCGAGATGGGTACATCATGGAAAATAATCACGGAAAATATACCTGAACCCGAGGGCATCGGCTTGCACGGGCTACAGAAGTGAAGGATTTTGCTGGTGACGCAGTTTCATCATTGAGGCAGGATGCGCATGAACCCAACGTTTTAATATGAGCGCTGAAGACAAAGCAAAAGAACTAGGCATTGAATTCACCAAGCAGGAACCAGGCTATTTGAACCTGTGCATTCGTAGCGGCAACCTACTCATCACGAGCGGTCACACAAGCGATGCAATGGGCGTGCTGGGCAAGGATCTTTCTGTGGAGGACGGTTACGCAGCCGCAAAGAATTGTGCGATAAAGATTTTGAATTCAGTATACAATACACACGGCACAATAAACGGCCTAAAGGTCATTAAGCTACTCGGCTGCGTCTACTCCGCCCCAGATTTTACCGACCAGCACCTCGTCATCAATGGAGCCAGTGATCTGCTGCACGAGTTGTACGGCAAGGATGGAGATGGATATCACGCCCGCAGTGCCCTCGGTTTCGCTGCCCTGCCCACCGGTGCTGCCGTGGAGGTGGAGGCAATCTTTGAAATCACCACCGAATAATGCGTGCCCCGTTATTTGCCTGCGTTTTGTTGTGCGCGGGCACGCTATGGACCAAGCCCCCGAACATTATATTCATTCTGGCCGATGATCTTGGCTGGGCGGAACTTGGTTCTTATGGGAATAAATTCAACGAGACGCCGCATCTCGATCAACTGACTAAAGAAGGACTACGCTTTACACACGCGTATGCGGCGGCACCGGTTTGTTCTCCGTACCGCGCGGCGTTTCTCACAGGCCAATACCCGGCGCGAGTTGGCATTCTGGACTATCTCCGACCCAATTCAGAAAATGGTCTCTCCAAAAAACACGTGACTCTGGCAGAAATGCTCAAACATAAAGGTTACACCACAGGGATGATCGGTAAATGGCATCTCTCGGGCTACAAATATCACGGGGCAAATAGAGTAGTGCGACCAACCGATCACGGCTTTGGCTGGAACTCCGGTAGTGAGGTGAAGGGCGTGGGCAACGGTGCTAATTTCTGGCCGTATGTTTTCCGAACGCAACCGGTCCGTTGGCTGGATCTTTCCGAAAACAAACTCGGCATGAAAGAATATCTAACCGATCGACTGAATCATGAGGCGATCGGTTTCATCGAGCGTAATAAGGAAAAACCATTCTTTCTCTATCTCAGTCACTATGCGCCGCACACCATCCTAAATGGGCGTCCGGACCTTGTAGCCAAGTACCGCAGGAAACATCCGCCGGGCAAAAGCACTCGGGAACGCTGTTATCTTTGTCAGGACGCATCGCTCAAAGGCGACATAGGCATTCTTTGTGCTAGTGATCATAACCCTCATCTGGCCGCCTTGCGCGAGAGTATTGTTGATGGGGTTGGGCTAATCATGCAGCAGCTTAAGGAGTTGGAATTGGCCACGAATACCATACTTATTTTTTCCAGTGACAACGGCGGCGAAATCAATGTGACCTCGAATGCCCCTCTACGTGGCGGCAAAAGTCAGCTTTACGAAGGAGGTGTCCGTGTGCCGTTGATTATCCGATGGCCCAATAAAATTCCTGCTGGAAAGATATCGAGCCAACCAACGGTGAACGTTGATTTTTACCCCACGCTTTTGGAGACTGTCGACATCCAGCCAGACCCAGCGCAAAAGCTCGATGGGGTTTCGATGTTGAGCACCTGGCGAAATCCCAATGCCATGCCGAAACGAGATGCCATTTATTGGCATTACCCACTTGAAAAACCACATTTCCTTGGTGGTCGGTCAGGCGGAGCTATTCGTTCAGGAAGCTGGAAGCTCATCGAGTTTTTTGACACTGACAAGGTAGAGCTGTTCAACCTGTCCGTGGATGGTAGCGAAAAAGACAATGTCTCCGAAAAACAACCGGAGGTGACTAAGCGCCTCCATAATCAACTCATAGGCTGGAGAAAAGAAATTGGCGCGACGAAGGATCCGCCAAAGCGTTAAAGCAACTCAAGGAGTTAGTCTTTCAGGTTCATTCGCCGGTGTTTGACGACTGAAATAACACCACGCTATGACAAGAAGGATTAGGCAAACAATTGTCATCATGTAACTGGCTTGGATGAAGAAATCCTTGTAGCTTAGATCACTTGCACCAAAGTTTTTATATAATAAAATTCCCACGCTTCCTAGGTATCCCACTGCGTCGGCCAAATACATGAGGTAACCAATGTTACTCTTATCCTTGAAGGTGGCGATCAGTCGCTCGAATAACGTGGTGTGAAAAATGACGTAGGGAATGTAGAAACCCAATCCTCCCAGCACCATCCAGGTGAACCCCTCCATCGTTCCTCCTTGGAAGCCCAAGGTCACCGCTCCTACAATGATCAGACCTATCCCAATACCACCTATGGAGGCAAACAGCGCAGTTCGATTCTTACTGATCATCATGGTAGCACCACATATAATGGTAACAGCCACCGCAATCAGGGTTTCTGATTTTGCATAAATATCTGGTTTGCCGTCCGGCGCAATGGCTTTCCATATTTCTACACCGAAGCCGTCTCTAAAATCCCTGACGATGGTAAGGAAAACATAGATGAGCAAGAGGCATGAAAGGCCCAGCGCATGACGCTTAAAGAAACGGAGTCGATCTGCCCCAGTCATGGGAGTGCGCACGCTCCGTTTCTGGATGTCTTCAGCAGTTGGGCCAGGAATCTGATTGAGCATTGCCACGAAAAAGAGCAGAGGGCCCAAGAAGATTAATCCAGCGACGACAGGCATCCAGAATTCATCAACCCCTTTGACCTCAATTAGCCAACGCCCCACCGATTTCATCACACCAGAAGCAATAATAAAACTGGCACATAGACCGGCCGTCAGAGCTTCGGTAAATCTTCGGCCCTCAAGAAAACTCATAACCAACCCAAATACCATCCCCAGTGGCAATCCATTGACAAAGAGAAATGCGAAATTATAAGGCCGTGGCACTAGTGCAAATCCAAGTAACGCCACCTCAGCCACAGTTATTAGCACCACGATGCCCATAGCGCGACGTGCTGCACTCATTTCGGAGATCACCTTGATCCCTATAAATTTGGAGATTGTGTAGCCGCATGTTTGGGCAATCAGAAGGATGATTTTGTAATCAACACCCCACCACGCAAGCTCCTTAAACTCTGCAGCATTAAACGGCTTGCGAAATGCGTACATGCAGAAGTAGGTGCAGAAAGCCGCAATAATGCAGTACGCTGCGAAAAGAGAAGGTGGAGCTTGTAACAGCCAGCGTTTGATCATAGGCGGGTCAATTGACAATAATAATGCCCACCTCAATGTTCATAATCACGTCAATGATAAATTCATATCACTTGCCACTTCCTGAATGGCAGCAAGTAGTTTCTGAGTGTCTTTTGGAAACAAGTGGCCGATATGGCCGATACGGAAGCAGTCGGCCTTTGTCACTTTGCCGGGGTATATGACGAAGCCTTTGTCATTGAGGCGATCGTAGAATTCGTTGAAATCAAAATCGGCAGTAGGATACAGAAAGGACGTGATGATGTGACCCTGCAAATCTTCAGGCACGTATTCAGTAAAACCCATAGCGCGCATGCCAATGACGCAAGTCTCATGATTTTTGCGGTAGCGAGCTACCCGGGCTGAGACACTTCCCTCTGCCTGAAGTTCATCGAGTGCCTGAGCGAAGGCGAGTAGAGTGTGAGTAGGTGGTGTAAATCGAAACTGACCGTTACCCTCAAGTCCGCGCCATTGGGCGAGTAGATCAAGACTTAGTGTTCGGGAAAATCCTTCAGTAGCTTCTAGGGCCGTGCGCCGGCACAGGGCAAAACCAAAGCCTGGAACGCCTTGCACACACTTGTTCGCGCTCGAGACCAAAAAGTCGATCTCGCACTCAGAAAAGTTAAATTCCACTCCGCCAAAGGCGCTCATCGAGTCGACAAAATAAACACAACCGTACCGTTTCACCAACGCGCCAATTTCGGCGATGGGGTTCATAATGCCGGAGGTCGTCTCGCAATGCACAATAGACACGTGAGTAAAGTTGCCACTTGCTAAGACGACCTCAATATCGGCCACATCGGGCAACTCATTTTCGGCACAGCGAATAGCTTCGGCAGCGAAACGATTGCGCTCAATAATTTTCAAGATACGCTCACCATAGGCGCCATTTATGATGACAAGCCACTTGCCTTCAGGCGGTGTGATGGACGAGGTGACTGACTCAATAGCGAATGTACCGCTACCCTGCATCAGCACAGTCTCCCATCCTTTGGATTGTGACACACCAGCCAAGTTCAGAAGCCTTTCGCGAATATTTCTTACCACGCCAATAAACTCGCCGTCACGCGAACCGAGATCACGCAGCATGGCTTCCTTGACCGTGGCACTCGTGGTTAAGGGGCCAGGGGTAAAGAGCGATTTATCTTTTTTGCCTACCATGGCAGGGAGAATGTTTTCACGTTGGTCATATACTTGATAGCCTCAATCACCCCTTCCTTGACGCCTAAGCCAGAATCCTTGACCCCACCAAATGGCGAAGACTCAATCCGGTAACCGGGAATGGCGTTGATGTTCACCGTGCCAGTGCGGATACGCTTCACGCAGGCAAGAGCCTGACCCATATCGCGGGTAACCACTCCACAGGAAAGTCCAAACGCGGTGCCATTAGCCAACTCAATAGCATCATCAAGATCCTTGACTGGCAGGATGGGAGCAAGAGGCCCAAAGGATTCCTCCACAACCATCTCGGCATCACGCGTCACATCGGCAATGATGGTAGGTTCCAAGAGCGCTCCTTTGCGATGACCTCCGGCCAGTACCCGGGCACCCCCCGCCACCGCTTTTTCCACGCGCTCTTCCAGCAGCTTGGCGGCTGGCTCGTCAATGACGGTCCCTACACGCGTGGTGTCATCGGCTGGATCGCCACAGGGATACTCTGTGATCTTTGCCACAAACGCCTCAGTGAATTCATCGAGCACTGCTTCATGGATGAGCAGGCGCTTGACTGCCGTGCAACGTTGACCGGAATTACGGAAGCAACCTTCCGCAGCTAGCGTCACAGCAAGATCAATGTCGGCGTCATTCAGTACGACAAGCGGTGAATTGCCGCCCAGTTCAAGGCAAAGTTTTTTATAGCCAGCTGTCGCTGAGATGTGTTTACCGACAGACACGCTGCCAGTGAAGCTCACCAACTCCACTCGATCATCCTTAATGAGAGGTGTCACAACTTCATCTACTGAGCCCACAATGGTGCTTAGCATCTGCGATGGCAGGCCCGACTCATAAAGCAATTTGGTTAATCGAAGGGCAGTGAGAGGTGTTTTTTCCGATGGCTTGAGAATGACAGGTGCTCCCGCCGCGATGGCTGGCGCCAACTTATGCGCGACTTGATTGAGTGGATGATTGAAGGGCGTGATGGCTACCACCAGCTGCAGCGGCTCGCGAAGTGTGAAAATTTTTCGCGCCTTGCCCTGCGGCGATACGTCGCATGAGTAGATTTGTCCATCATCGCGCAGTGCCTCCATCGCCGCAAACTGCAACACATCTTGTGCTCTCCCCACTTCGTAATGTGTTTCACGCATGCACAAGCCGGATTCACTGCGGATGAGCTGCGCAAACTCCTCGGCTCGATCAGCCAACAGGGCGCGAGCTTTGTTCAAAATTTCATGCCGCTCCCACCGTGACATCTCAACGGGTTTCGTAGCCGTCAGCGCCTGTTCCAAGCCGGCACCATCTACCTGTCGCACACGCCCCGCTATCTCACCGGTGTAAGGGTAGTGCACATCGAGAGGTTCACTACCAATCTCCTTACCGGCTACATAACACGCCAACTCCAATACTTCAGTTTGTTGAGCTCTACTCATAATTCGATTCCGTTGCACACATAATCAAACACATCAAAATTTCGAGGGTCCTCCTTGGCTTTCAACGCATATTCATTATTGAGGCGTTCGGAAAAAATGAAGGGTACCTGCGTTTCAAACCGCCCCCCATGTGAACGCAATGGGCGATCCAACTGCGAGAGCTCGTGATGCTCCGGGCTTCTCCCTAGCACCGTATCAGCCGCACTCATCACAACAAGGTCTCCTATTCGATCAGCCGGCAGCTCAAGTGATTCCGCCGCTTCGGCTTTTTCAAGCACTTCCGTCACCCCGTCCAAATCCCTCACCCACTCGGCGATTTCAGCCGCTTTCCGAGATTCGACCAAATGCACTGTTACATAGGAACCCAGCGCTCCATGATGCACAACGTATGGATCGGTAATGGGACAAATGACTTTGTTACCATCGCCGAACTGTTCGTGTAAGGCGTCCTCCAAATAAATCACTCGCGGCGTACCGTCATTACGGCACTTGGCGTTCATACCGTGATCAGCCGTAATACCCAATAGACAACCAAGATCCTTCAGTCGCCCGAGTTGCTCATCCAGCGCTTCATAGAACTCCAGGGCGCCTTCCTCCTCTGGTGCAAATTTGTGCTAAATATAATCGGTGAGTGAGAGGTACAAAAAATCCGAGCGATCTGTCTCCATTAGTGCCACTCCTGCTCGCAGCACATACACACTTGCTTCACCGCTGTAAATGGCCGGCGTGTCGCCCGCCAAATCTTCCACGTCCGAGATGCCATGCGTATCTTCGCGTGCCTCGACAGCTTTTTCTGAGGAAAACGCTATACCCGTAACTCCCTCATCGAAAAGCCCGGGAGATAGAAGATCACGCAGCTTTTCCTTTGCGGTTACCATTGCCACTTTACGCCCAGCTTGAGCTGCAGCAGCAAGGATGGTGTCGCAGCGTAGAAATTTTGCGCTGTTCATCATCACCTCTTTGCCCGTATCCGGATTCAAAAAGAAATTGCCGCTGAGACCCGTAACAGCCGGTGGCATTCCTGTGACAATGGCAGCGTTATTCACGTTAGTAAAAGATGGCAATGCCCCACGTGCTGAACCTCGCCAGCCAGTTTCCAGAATCCGGGATAAATGCGGCATCCGCCCATGCGCTAGAGCCACATCCAGATAGGCATCCTCACATCCATCCACACAAATCACCGCCACCGGTTGTTTTGGCAATCGATACGCACGCTCATTGATGGTGAATGTTTCCACGAAGCAGTCGGACAATAAACTCTGCATCATGGAAAGGCACACATGAAAATTCATTTTTATCGAATTCTGATGATAAGATGCAAAACTTCGAAATGATTGCCATCATCCTCGTTTGAGATTGCGAAAATAAGATAACAAAGTTACAAAGCGGGTATGGGATCGAGTTGCAATCCTTTCGAGCACTCAAGCAGCAGTGTGTCCCCTCTTTTCAGCCCAGCGGATAGCGACCTGTTACGTGTCAATTCGCGCCGTTGGTTTTTGCAAACCGGCCTCACCGGCATGGCCGGACTCACGTTGCCAGCACTTTTGAAGCAACGCGCGGAAGCCTCGAAGGCGGGCAAGCCGAAGGATAAAAAGAATGTCATTCTTTTCTGGCTGTCCGGCGGTCCGAGCCACATCGATATGTGGGATCCAAAGCCGAACGCACCCAGCGAGATTCGCGGACCGTTCGACAGCATCCCTACCAAGCTGCCTGGTGTACGCGTGAGCGAACATCTGCCATTGACCGCCAAACTGATGGACAAGCTTACCATTCTGCGGGGTGTAGATTGCAGCGCAAGCAACCACACTCCCATTACCATGCAGGCCGGAAACCCGTTGGCGCGACGCACGAACGACGGCAAGGATGGAGGAGGCTATCCTTCGATGGGTTCCATTGCTGCAAAATTCCGCGGACCCAACGCGCCTGGAATGCCGGCGTTTATCGGACTTGCAAACTCATGGACTTCGGATGTTTGGGAATCCGGCCACATGGGGAATTCTTATGCGCCGGTTAAGGGGAAGGAGCTAGCCGGACGCCTCGCAATGCCCGAGGGCCTCGCCACTAACCGATTGCGTGACCGGAGCACCCTGCGTGGTCAACTTGATAATTTGCATCGTGAACTCGACAACAATAAAGCCGTTGCACAGCTTGACCATTATACTCATCAGGCACTCGATACTGTCCTGTCCGGTCGTGCAAAACGTGCGTTTAATCTCGATGAAGAGACAGACAAGATGCATGATTTTTACGGACGCGATAGCATCGGACAAAAGGCACTTCTAGCCCGAAGGTTAGTGGAGGCTGGCTCCACATTCGTGCTGGTAAGCGGTGCGTGGGGTTACTTTGACCATCACGGCGACGAGGTGCGCTGGGGCGGAATTGTTAAAGGCCTTAAGCCACTCATGCCCCGTGTCGATCGCACATTGAATGCTATCGTCAAAGATCTTGAACAGCGCGGACTGCTTGATGATACGTTGATTTTGATGATGGGCGAATTCGGACGTTCCCCCGTAATGACAAAAACTGCCGGGCGCGGACACTGGGCACGTGTGATGTCCATGGTGATGGCCGGCGGTGGCCTCAACCACGGCCGCGTCATCGGCAGCACCGACCGCAAAGGCTATGACGTCGCCAGCCGCCGCGTTGGCCCCAGCGACTTGGCTGCTACCGTTTTTCAACACCTAGACATCGACCTCAACGCCCACTGGACCAACCCGCAAGGTCGCCCCGTCCCCATTGTCACCGAGGATGGCAATCCGATTTCCGAACTGTTTTAACTTTTCGCCACCGAACTTGCAGGGCACACTTCGCCCATCCATGAAAGCATTGCGTATTCTTTGTTTGTTTGCGTTGTTATCTCCGATCCTCGTTTTTGCGGAGCAAAAGGCCAAGCCGCTCAATTTTGTTTTTTTCCTAGTAGATGATCTTGGTTGGACCGATTTAAAAACATTTGGCAGCTCATTTTACGACACGCCCAACTGCGATCGTCTTGCAGCGACGGGCATGAAATTCACCGATGCTTACGCCGCCTGTCCGGTATGCAGTCCCACTCGCGCCAGCATTATGACTGGACGCTATCCCACACGAACGGGTGTAACTGATTACATTGGCGCCCCGGCCGGGCGTGCATGGCGACGCAACACACGACTCTTGCCTGCGGTTTATACGCGGCAGCTTGAGTTGAAGGAGTTTACTATCGCCGAAGCGTTAAAGGAAAATGGCTACGCAACCTTCTTCGCCGGTAAATGGCACTTGGGAAATCAAGGGTTTTGGCCCGAGGATCAGGGTTTCGATATAAATATGGGAGGGCATCACCGAGGTGGACCCTACGGAGGCAAAAAGTATTTTTCACCTTATGGCAATCCTCGACTCAAGGATGGCCCAGATGAAGAACATCTCCCCGATCGGCTAGCCAGTGAAACGGTAAAATTCATGACAGCGAACAAAGACAAACCGTTTTTTGCCTATCTTTCATTTTATTCTGTCCACACACCCCTGATCTCTCGGGAGGATTTGAAAAAGAAATATCAGGCACGCAAAAAGAAGCGTGAACTTGTTGCCAAATGGGGGCAGGAGCATAACCGTAAAGTCCGATTGGTACAGGAACATGCCGTGTACGGTGGTATGATTGAGGCCATGGATATGGCGGTGGGGAAGGTTCTTGATGGTTTGAAGACCCTAAACCTCGAGAAAAACACGGTGGTATTTTTCATGAGTGACAATGGAGGCCTTTCCACAAGTGAAGGACATCCCACCAGCAATCTACCTCTGCGTGGCGGCAAAGGGTGGATGTATGAGGGCGGCATTCGCGAACCAATGATGGTCCGGTGGCCGGGTGTGACCAAGCCGGGAAGCGTGAACGATGCGCCGGTAACCAGCACTGACTTCTTTCCAACAATTCTTGAGATGGCCGGGGTGAAGCCAAAACTCCCATTACCGACCGATGGGGTGAGCTTCACTTCTGCATTACATGGAAAAAAACACGATCGCGGAGCGATGTACTGGCATTATCCTCACTATGGCAATCAGGGCAATGCTCCCACCGCCGCAGTACGGGAAGGTGAATGGAAGCTCATCGAATGGTACGAGGATGGCAAACTGGAATTGTTCAATCTAAAGGAGGACATTAGTGAAAAAAATGACCTTTCCAAGAAACATCCCGACAAGGTGAAAACCCTCAGCACCAAACTTACCAAATGGCGGAAAGAAACAGGTGCCCGGATGCCTGCCCAAAACAACAAGTTTGACCCCAACAAACGCGAGGGCCGTTAGATGAAGTTTAAACTTCTTTTCACTTTTGTCTGCATCACCACCCAAGTCTGGGCTGAGTTCCGTGCCGGAGCGGCCAAGGTGGATATAACACCCAAATTATGGCCAGTTCAATTGATTGGTTCATTTAATGAGCGTCTTGCTGATAAAGCGCATGACCCATTACACGCTCGGGCCATTGTTTGTGATGATGGCAAATCGCGTCTGTCAATAGTGATTGTTGACAACTGTCTCATCGGTCGATATTTCATCGACCGTGCCAAGGTGCTGGCCGCCAAACGCACAAAGATTCGTGCGGATCGAATGTTGGTTTCTGCCACCCATACACACAGTGCGCCTCCGGGCAAGGATCGCCGCACTAATCGTGATGACGCGCCACACCGCGCGTATTTCAAGCAGTTGGTAAACGGTATTGCCGAAGCCATCATTTCTGCTGAAAAAAATCTTGAGCAGGCGGAGATGGCACATGGAGTGGCTCTTGTTCCTGAAGAGGTATTTAACCGGCGCTGGCACATGAAGCCTGGTGGAATCGCAGTAAACCCATTTGGGGATCCCAATGACACAGTACGCATGAATCCTCCTCGCAACCTCATTGAACGGCCTGCAGGCCCCATCGACCCGGAGGTTCATTTTATTTCTTTTCGGAGCACTGATGGCCGACCCATTGGCCTTCTGGCCAACTACTCACTCCACTATGTGGGAGGAGTTCCTGCTGCGACTATTTCTGCAGATTATTTTGGTATATTCGCCGGACACATCGAGAAATCATTGGGCAAAGACAAAGGTTATATCGCTATTATGTCCAATGGGACCAGCGGTGATATCAATAATATCAGCTTTCGTATGTCGCGGGGTCGTATGGAGCGTTACCAGCGCATGAGTGAAGTAGCAAAACTGGTAAGCGATCGGGTACTTGCCGCCCATAAGAAGGTGACCTTCAAAAAGGATATTACTTTGGCAATGGAGCAGACACTTTTGACTCTAAAAAACCGACAACCTACAGCCAAACAGGTAGGCTATGCCAAGTCAGTCCTTTCGGATAATCCGCCCGATCCACTACCTCGTTTGGCGGAGGCATATGCCCATCGAACTCTGGGATTGGCAAGTGGCCCACGTGAAGAGGAGCTTGTGCTACAAGCACTGCGTATTGGCGAAGTTGGAATAACTTCCATTCCCTGCGAGGTCCTTTGCGAGATTGGCCTCACGATCAAGGCCAATAGTCCATTACCTCAAAGTACTTTTACCATCGAATTGGCAAACGGTCATAACGGCTACCTGCCCACCCCTCGCCAGCACGCAATGAGTGGTTATGAGACATGGATGGGGACATGCACTCTGGAAATAACCGCTTCGGTGAAGATTCAGAAAGTATTGATGGAAATGCTTGAGAAGGTGGCCCTCAAAGATTGATTCGAGACTGCGCCGATGGTAGTGTCGGAAACCTTCAAACACGCTACTATGCGAACATTTGCCATTATTCTCATGTCGGCCGGCTTTTTCGCCGGAGAACTTCATGCCGCTAAAAAGCCTTTACCCAAGCCCCTACGTGCGTTGCTGATTACCGGTGGTTGCTGTCACGATTACGCGAAGCAAAAAGACATATTAAAGCAGGGCCTAGAACGGCGGATCAATATCAAGATCGACCATGCCCATTCACCCGATAAAAGCACTAAACCACCCTTGGCGATCTATGGTAATCCTGACTACGCCAAAGGATACGACCTAGTGATTCACGACGAATGCTCTGCAGGCATCAGCGATCCAAAGATCATCGCGGGTGTGCTTGCTCCCCACAGGAAAGGTATCCCTGGGGTGAACCTCCACTGCGCGATGCATTCTTATCGATTCGGAAATTTTCGCGCAAAGGTGAATCTGGATGCGGATAATGCAAAATGGTTCGAGTACATCGGACTGCAGTCGACCGGACACGGTCCACAGCAGCCAATTGACATCGCCTTTGAAAAAAATGTCCCCTTCATCACCAAAGGCTTGAAGAACTGGACCACCCAGCGCGAGGAGCTTTACAACAATATACAGGTCTTACCGGGCACGAAAGTGGTGGCGCGCGGCACCCAAGGGCAACGCAAGGCCGTGGTGGCCTGGACCAGCGAGTATCATGGGGCCCGTGTTTTTAGCACCTCACTGGGACATAACAACGTGACCGTAGCTGATCCGCGTTACCTGAACTTTGTGGCTCGCGGCATACTTTGGTCGACCAAGCGTGAGGATTGGCCAGTGGCGATGCCCAAGAATGAGTTATTTGATCTGAACACCAAACCCAAGCCTCAGTCGAACAAGGGCGGCAAAGGCAAGGTCTCCAAGGTGCCAAAGAGCGCGGTAACCGGTGGTAGAGCCAGAGCTAGCTCTGAAGAGAAGAACAAAAACAATTTTGCCCAGCACGCCATTGACGGAAATCCCGGCACACGTTGGTGCGCTTCGGGCAGTAGCAAAGGGGAATGGCTGCAAATCGATCTAGGCAAAGCACAGAACCTCCAAAACCTCCGCATCCTTTGGGAAAAAAACAACGCTTCCTATAAGTACACTGTTGAAGGATCGGCCGATGCCGAGAAATGGCAAATGCTTGTAGATCATTCCAAAAATAAGGAAGTCCAGCAGGTTGCCTCGCATAAAATCAACGCCAAGGATACACGTTATCTTAAACTCACCTTTCTGGGATCCAGTACCGGAGTATGGGGAAGCATATGGGAAATTGAGGCCCACAATGGATCCCTGCCCGAACTGCCCCGTAAGGCAATGAAGGCCGCCGAAAAAGGCAGCAATGCCGGCAACGCCTTTGGGAACGTCAATGCGCCGGAAGGTTTCCGGGTTACACTCTTTGCAAATCCACCCAAGGTGAACTACCCAGTTTGCCTGACTGCCGC
>CAYUXV010000075.1:0-4074 GCA_964448875.1 uncultured Verrucomicrobiota bacterium | reverse complement strand
CAATTCTGCGCATGGGTATTCACTCTGACCAATGGATACGTCGAATGGCTTTGGAGCAAGGGATGATAGAGCCGATTGCTGGCGAACAAGTGCGTGAGAATGAGGGTGGTGGAAGTGTAATCAGTTACGGCGTCTCCAGTTACGGATATGACCTGCGAGTGTCCGACGAGTTCAAGGTGTTCACTGATGTCTACAGTACTGTTGTTGATCCAAAGGCTTTTGATGAGCGGTCATTTGTAGATATGAAAACCGATAAATGCATCATCCCACCCAATTCCTTTGCTCTCTCGCGTAGTGTCGAATACTTTCGTATTCCACGCGACGTACTCACCGTTTGCCTCGGCAAAAGTACTTATGCTCGTTGTGGCATAATCGTCAACGTCACTCCCTTTGAGCCTGAGTGGGAAGGTCATGTGACACTGGAGATATCCAACACCACACCATTACCGGCAAAAATTTATGCCAACGAAGGCCTCGCACAGGTACTTTTCTTCGAAGCCTCTGAAATATGTGAAACCAGTTATGCTGATCGTGGAGGTAAATATCAGAAGCAAGAAGGTATCACTATTCCGCGTATGTAATGCTAGATCATGAGCACATCCCCGCTGCCGAACCGGAGAGCAAATGGCTGATGGTCGTTCTGCATGGACTCGGTGACAGTATGGAAGGCTTCCGCTGGTTACCTGATGCATTGAATCTCCCTTGGCTTAACTACCTGCTCGTAAACGCGCCTGATTCTTACCACGGCGGCTATTCTTGGTATGACTTCATGGACAATCCAGATCCGGGCGTGAAACGTAGCCAACAGGCTCTTTTTGAATTGCTCGACGCGCAGCGTGAAAATGGTCATCCCACGGAATGCACTTTCCAATTCGGTTTTAGCCAAGGCTGTCTAATGACCATGGAGGTTGCAATGCGATATCCGCAAAAACTCGCTGGCTGCATTGGTATCAGCGGCTATGTTCACAAGCCAGAGCAGGCATTAAAGGAGCTTTCTCCTGCCGCTCATGCGCAGGAGATTCTTTTTACAATCGGCACATATGACCCGATTATACCGGCAGAAAAAGTGAAGGGACAACTCAACATACTCAAACAGGATGGCGGTATGCAGATCGAGTCTCATGAATTTGCCAAGGATCACACTATAGCGGGCGAGGAGGAGCTTTCCGTTATTCGGGGCTTTCTGACGGATCGGAAGGAAGATTGATGCGATCAATTTTGATTAGGTCAGGGTCGGCAAAGCCTAAGTCGATTCCTGCCGCGTTTTCGTATAATTCACGGCTTGGCAATGAAATCTTAATATGTTTTTTGCGACTCAGTCGTTCGATGTCAATTAGTGACAATACATCTAGCGCTACCGGATCGGAACTAAATCTTAATTCATTCAGAATTGACGAGTATTGAAGTCTTACTTCACCTGCGAGGTACTGGCACAACAAAGCATCGGTAATGTGGAGACTAGCTTTGGGTAGGAGCGAAAAATACTCCACATGTCCATCCGGGTAAAAAGTTTGCAACGATGCATCCACGCCGTTCGGATGAATGATTTCCACGGTTGCCTCCAGTTTATTATCCGCTTCCAAAGCATCCTTTAGGGCAAATCGCCATGCTTGCAGGGGGGGCATGGGCATCAGGGGATCTACTGCACGATAAAAGAACTTGTGTTGCGTGGTTACTCCG
Organism: uncultured Verrucomicrobiota bacterium; assembly: GCA_964448875.1. Lineage (GTDB taxonomy): Bacteria > Verrucomicrobiota > Verrucomicrobiia > Limisphaerales > UBA1100 > UBA6614. Next base: position 2,394 of record CAYUXV010000075.1, on the reverse strand, counting down.
GGTGGAAGTAGTTGCTTGATGCCAGCACCGCCACGCTTGATGGCCAAGTCCATCGCTTCCTTGAAACCTTTTTCTCGCGTCAATCCTCTCCGGTTTACCATGTTGAACAAATCTGGAACGGCATTTTTCATAAAACCCCGTGCTAGCTTAAACCTAAGTGTGTTGTCACATGCCTCCATGGATAATCCGTAAAGATTTCCCTGCACACCAGTTTCCGAATGGTGCAGTAACGAGCTAATTTGAATAATTTTATCTAGTTGCTGGGTAATTAGTTTCGATGGATGAGAGTGACGACTGTATCGTTTTTTTCCGAAATCAAGATCACCTCGGGCCAGTGGGTAATGGAGGGCTACGTCATGATTAATTAACTTTTCATATCCAGTCTCCACTGCTCCCTCGGCACGCACACCCAAATCGTGAGCAAGCCGAATAAACCCAGCTTCATGTAAATTGTTCAAGTACTTGTCCCAGACAACAATGTTTTGACCTGGCACACCTGATTCCAAAAGTTGCTGAATGACGGCGCGAACCACCGCTGGGCGAGTCCCGATTACGGGACCAGGTGCAGCTGATACCTTAACCCCTATAACTTCATCGTTTGCAGCGATATTTTTCCAGGCGGCCTTTACATTCTGTTTGCCGGTCCAGTTCCTGATCCCAGTAGAAACCATCTGATTGATTTCTGCTTGTTGAGGCTGGAAATATTTTTTGGGATCACTGGCATCGCGAGCAGCTTCGGTGTGGGCTACTATCAACACCCGAGCTTTGGGCGGTTTTTCAGCCGCATAGAGGTCTGTGAAACTGATTGATATCATTATCAACAGCGGTGAATAAGGCGAATAACGCAGCTTTGCAAAGAGGGACCACATTATGGAAAATTAGCTCTGGTAATGTTACAGCATAGACATGCTCGGACGATAAAAAAAACACATCAATGTGGCTATGATGCATGGGCTGCCGTTGTTTTGGCCTTTGTGTTGGTTGGTTGTGGTGCGTCAGGAGAGGATTCACTGATTCAAGGGGAAAAATTACTGCGTGAGAATAAAATACCTGCCGCAATAGAGGTTTTAACCCAAGCAACTAAAAGTCTTCCTCACGATTGGCGCGCTTACAATTATCTGGGGATGGCATACCAGCGTCAGGGCGATTACAAAAAATCAAAAACGCAGTACAAAAAGGCGTTGGCATTGGTCGATCAAAATCCGGAGTTGGTCAATCAAGTTAACGTGGTTCGTTACAATCTTGGCCGATTGTATTTGGATCATGGGCACCCTGCTTTGGCGGCAGAGAAGCTTGCCGCATATACGATGCAAGCCGAGGATTCTTACGAGGGTTTTTTCTGGCGAGGTACAGCAGAATATTTGACTGGCAATAAAGAGCAGCAGCCAGAGTTACTGGAGCGAGCTGAAACTAGCCTTCGTCGTGCGATTGAGTTGAATGTTGATTCTGTGCCGGCATTCAACAGATTGGGCATGGTTCAGATGGTTCGCGACAAATTTGTTGATGCCCGGGCGAGCTTTTTGAGAGCACACGAATTGGATAAGCATTTTGCCCCTGCAATTTTGAATTTGGCTATTGTGCATGAGAGTTTTCCATATGAGGACGTTCACAAATCGCTGAATCAGGCGTTCCAATATTACATGCTATATCTAAGTTTGGCAGAGGAGGGTTCGGAAAGTTGGAAGGTGGCACAGGTTGCGATGAATAAGTTGAACTTAAAACTTAATCCGCCGCTAGTGGCGCAGGTCAATCCCGTTGTAGGAGCACAGCCTGAGTCTCTTTTACCGGTTAATTCGAACCCATCACAACCACTGCCACCTTTGACTCCATCGACATTCACTGTGCGTGTACCCATTAAAGGCTTAGGAACAAATGCGGCTGTGCCAACTGCTCCAACCGAGCCAACAGGACCGCTCCGTCCAACTACTGTTGCACCACCTGTATCTCTGCCTGACCCATCATTAACGTCTGAAACTACAAAACCGGTTGTTCCGCAGCAACAGCCCAAGGAGCCCGTTCCCGTGTCACCTGTGGCACCTGAACCTTCCAAACCATCTCAACCCGTTACATCTTCGCCTACAGCTGTTGCAAAAAATGTTGAGCAGCCAGCCAACCCGATAGCCCCCAATTCTACACTGCCGCCGACTTTAAACATAAATTCAGATTTACCTGATCTGCCTAACATAGCGCGTTATCAATATATTCGGCCATCGAGATTGCAGGATGGCGATCGCAAAAAGGCCAACGAGTATTTCAAAAAAGCTATACATGCCCTCGGGATTAATCGTTTGACTGAGGCAATTGCGGGCTACAAGAAAGCGGTATCAGAGGACCCGGGTTATCAGCAGGCGTACTTGAACTTGGCACTTGCGGCACACCAGAATGGGAATATTG
>CAYUXV010000074.1:0-6114 GCA_964448875.1 uncultured Verrucomicrobiota bacterium | reverse complement strand
GTATTCACCCTGAACTCACCACCCAATTTTGCTCCAGCAGTAGTAAATTGCTGTCCAAAAATGCCTTCACCGTCGCCATCCTGATCTGTACTGGACCAAACAACCACCACATTACCATCAGAAGTAACTGCCACATCAGGATCACGCTGGTGACCAGGCTGCGTCATATTTGCCATGAGATCCGGAGAAATAAAACTTCCGTTAGAGTTAATAAACCGAACATAAACATCGGTAGCCGCACGCGTGCCCCCTACCCAAGCAATAACGGCTCCCCCCCCTGACAGTAGCCCAACACGAGGATTCATCTCATTCCACTTATTATTAGCTTGGCTAACGTGAACAGGGACACCCACACCCGTCATATCAGAACTTAGTCGTTGAACCATAATCTGCTCCATTTGCCCATTGGGTGCCATGGTCTGCCACACAACAAACCCTCCCCCACTTGATAGAGCGACATGCGGATTTTTCTGATGGCCTTGAATATTTCCCAACAACGGAAATTCGCTTCCAAGCGGGCTAAGTGCCGCATATCCTGTTGGCGCGACTACGCAGGCAGTTATTATCAAGCTATAGATTAATTGCTTGGTGGATTTCATGATTTTTCCCTTATCCTTGTCAGTTTGCGTTGATGTTAAATTCTGTGCCAAACAGATATATTCTAAACCCACAATATGTATGGCAGTTGTTTTTAACCTTCAACAACCTGTAGTGCTTTAGGCACTCCCCCTCCTTGCAAGTCAACTTTTTGCACATACTACTTTTATTGTCAACATATTATTAACAATTTTTTGACAAAATGTGCATATGTAGTGAGTGTGATTTTTGGTTCATACTAAATATGGGAGTAATGTGCTCACACATCTATTATTGAACATTCTTCATATCATGCAGGGGATGTCCTTCTGTTATGTGCACAAAAAAGCCGCCCATTATCACTTGAAGATAAAGGCGGCTTTATGGAAAAATTTTATTTGGATTTAACTGACTGCCTTGTCAATCAGTTCCCTAAGTAGATCAGAGACGGTTATGCCACGTTTCTTGGCGAGGCGTTCGAATTTTTTCTTTGTCTTGAAGTGAACAAAAGCCGCTACTAGTTTCTTATCTGGATGTCTTTGACCTGCCATAATTAATTTTAGTGATTTTATTCAAAAATTAGGGAGTCACTTAATTAGTTACCCCCTCCGCGAAGCGGCAGATGTCACTAAAATAACGACCCACCGTCAATGCAAATTTGTTACTAAATTAATTTTTGCTGACGTGCTGACTCCAGTTCCTGAAGTTGAGTACGAAAGTTCCAGCGAGTGTAGAGCTCTCCGAGGAGATTGTAGTTTTCCTCACAAATCAGCATGTCATCGATTGAGCAATCAATCGGTAAATCCTCAAGTAATTTCACCAGCCGTTGATTACGTGCAAGGTCATCACGCATACCAACTAGCAGTTTTTTGATCCGTTCGGATTTAATCTCATCAAGCTGACTGTACATGGAATCAATTGAACCAAATTGATTAAGCAAGTTCGCGGCGGTCTTAGCTCCTACACCAGGCACACCGGGAATATCATCTACTGCGTCACCCACGAGGCTTAGCCAATCTACGATCTGGTCTGGATTCACGCCAGTCTTGGCACGAACCTCACTCCCAGTCCAGAGTGTCTCGGTCTTGTCATTGGGGTTGAGCATGGCAATGCCGGGCTTAATGAGTTGAAAGAAATCTTTATCAGCACTGGCAACAACAACCGGTAATCCCGTATTTTCCGCACGCCGAACTAGAGTTGCGATGCCATCATCTGCCTCACGACCTTCTTCACAAATAGACTTAATACCGGCCGCTTCAAGCCACTCGACGATCAGATCCAGTTGCGTTTCTAGATCGTCAGGCATTGGATCACGATCCGACTTATAATCAGGCAACTCCTCCATCCGCATTTCGTCCAGACCTCCATCCCATACCACAACGATGTGTGTCGGACTACACCGTTCACGCATTTTTTTAATAGCCTTTATGAAACCGAAGATGGCATTAGTCGGCGTTCCATCCGGCGCATTAAGATGACGAATTGCATAAAAGGAACGGTACGCATATGCATGCCCGTCCACCAACAGGAGGCAATGAGAGGATACTGTTTCTGTAGCAGGCACACACCGTGCCTTAAGCGATGAAGGTCTAATTGGCAAGCTTAGTTAAGGCACCAAGCCTTGTGGTACTGGAGCACTATCCGGGGGCCAGAATTGGCGCATATACGGCAATGTTTCATGTGTGTTTATTAAGCCGCCAGCGGGGTCGATAATTTTTGGCGTAACAAAGATGGCCATGTTCTTTTTCTTATGGGCAACACTTTCTCCCCGAAACAATCCGCCTAAAAAGGGAATATCCCCAAGAAATGGGACCTTATCCTTCAGGGTAGTCGCAGACTCAGAAATTAAGCCGCCCAACATGAGCGTTTGCTGATCCCAAACCACACACTGTACATCAAGCGAACGCTGACGAATGCGAGGAGAAGCAATCGGCTGTGAAACCACGTTGCCGCCGGCAAACGCCATGGCCTCGAACGAGGAATCTTCATAACCCAAGAACTCCATGAATTGCGGTTGTAAGTTCATTTCAATTGTGAAGCCATCTGCTCCGACATATGGCACCACCGCAAGTCTGGGGCCAAATGGCATAGGCATCGTAATAGGAGTCATGGTTCCACCAGCCGCACCACCAAATGGACCTATTTGGATGTTAGGCCGAACCCCAACTACAATATCGCGCTGATCCTGCACAGCAATATTGGCGGGCCTACCACTAACCGTGATGATCTTCGGGGCAGAAAGCACGTCAGCTCCTTCTTGCGACTCCATGGCATTTAACACCATCCGGAACTGCGGATCGGTAAGAATTCCAGTGAGGGTAAGCATCGGGTTGCCATGCTGTTTGAAATTGGCCGTAAGATGGCCGTCTGTGGGCTTCGGCCTAATGGTCCACTGCGGCGGAACAAATTGGTCATTCTGTAGTGTGCCCGGATACGGGAAAAAGCCCGATGGATTGTTGGCCGTCGGCTGGCCAATAAAGGAAGGGGCTGTACCAATGGAAGAAAGAATTCTTTCCCCCATCAGGCGCGAGTCGCCGAGAAACCAGTCGAAGCCGAGCGCCTTATTGTCGTCGAACTCAATCTCCATGAATTTAGATTCAATCAGAACCTGAGGTGGGGTGGCATTAAGTACTTCAATCGCTTGTTCTACTAACGCCAAGTCAGCCAGCGGGGCGCGAACCAGAAGGATTCCGCGGCGATCATTAAAAATCACTTGGGTGACATTAATACCTAATCCCTGTAGGTACTGCTGGATTGCTTGGGCAGCCGCGGTATTGTTCAAGCCACCACCCCCTCCTGTTGCACCGCCGCCACCTGTTGCACCGCCGCCACCTGGATTGATGCCGTAATAAATCTTGTCATTCTCTTCCACTGCCTGGCCGACACTCGTAAGCATGTCTCCCGAAGCCTTGTACTGCATCCCACCATTCGGCAGATTATATACAGCATTTACACCGGAATTAGACTCTGGATTGTTACCTTGCGGTGTAAAACGCGGCCTGTCTTCACTCATCAAGCCAGTTCGCGGAGGGGTAATTACCAATCCCTGCTTGAATGCATTGGGGTTCACATTAAACTTGAATGTGGCGTAGTTCACTGGCTCAGGCGGCTTGTGGCCAAAAACCACTCCAGAATCAGTAACGTCATACTTGATTGGATGGTCAAATGAACGGCAAATTACATCTAACAGTTGAAGGACGTTCAAATCACGCATGGGGGTAAGTAGCCAATGAATCTTAACCTCATTGGCATCGATCATATCCGGCCGATTATTCTCCGAGCGGGAACGAGAGGGCGGTGAAGCAGTATTCCGGATGCCATCGGTTTTTTGCAGAATGGGCATACCGCTGGCAGGATCCACACGGGGTGGGTGTTGGGCAGATGCTATTGGTTGAAGTTGGCTGGCGGGCAGTCCTACCATGCCATTTCCTTTGGGAATAATCGGATCAACCTGAAAATTCACACCGATTTGATCTGGATCGGCGCTTCTAATCGCTGCGTCAAGCATCACTATGACTTCTCCAAGAGCAAGCCCGTCAAGCGACTTGATCTCGGGAACACGAATCTCCTGTAATTTTTGCTGAATGCGGGTGCGCCCGATGCCGGATTGGGGTTGCAGTCCAGCTTTATTGCGGTAATAGGGATTTGGAACAGGCAGATTTTTTTGCCGCAAAGGCGGAACCCATTTTTTGTTGACCTCCTTCACCTTATCACGGAACCACTGCCTACGACGTTTGTCGGCCAAATCCAAGTCGTACCGCTGCATAATTTTCAGGTAGTTATAGGCAATGTCATTTCCGGGATCTAATTCAATGGCATCCCGAAAATATTGATCCGCAAGATCGAATTCGCGTGCCTCAAACATGATGCGTCCATTGATGATCAGCTTTTTAACGCGCTTTTTCTTTTCTGCAATTGCGGCCAATTGATTCGTAACATCTCGTTCTGGAGAGAGATCTTCAAACGCCATCTTGGTTGCTTTAACTTGACCCAACGCATTTTCAGCCTGTGCACGATAAGCGGCGATTTCCTCCACCCCAAATATGAGGGTCAAGGCGGGATTATCAGGATCTGGCACATCTTTCTCCACCGGCAATGCAGCAAGTAATTCCTCAATCATCAGCTCTGCATTTGAAAAATCCTTTCTTTTCAGTGCTTCCGCCGCTTTCTCCAATCTAAGTCGAGTAAGGCTTTCTGCGTATTTAGAGATCAGCTTAGGATCTACTTTTGCGATGTACCCAGTGACCTGCACCTCTGGTTGGTCAGGGTTCCCTGCGTCAGGAGCAAACTCAAGGCGGTCAAAGATTTTCCCATAAAACTCCAGAGCTTTATCAATGTCTCCAGCCTTTTCTAGAGTTTGGGCAGTTTTATACCAATTATCTGCCATCGCAATGGCATCGTGAATGATTTGAGCCAAATCCGGCCCCAACTGCTCGTATGGATCAACAGGCTTTAAAGCCTCCTCCCGCTTTTTTCGCTCGGCATCAAGCAAGCGTTGAATCTCATCCATCGGCAAAGCCGGCGGCTCCTGCGCAGACACAGCCAGAGCAACTAGAAATATTGCCAAGCTGGTAAATCGGCGGACCGAAAGACAAACGCCCCGTAAATAAATCCTACCACTTTCCATTAGCACCCTCCTTATCACGGATTGTAGCTTCGCAAACCAGTGTAGCAAGGGATAGATGCTGCAACTTGTTCACAGCGTAAATAGTCACGGCCCTAAGGTTGCCGCTGCGGGACGTGCCCCAACAGGGTAAACTGTCCAGCGTTCCATCTTAGCGCCAATAGGGGCGTGTTCTGGGGCGATCTCGAGTTTAACATGGTCCGCTTTAATATCGGTGACTCTCCATACTTGGCCCTCGATATACAGTTTGCGACCAACCTGACAACCGGTGAACGTGATCGTCTTGCCTGGAGTATCATAAACCAAATCAACATATTGAAACCTTGGAATGCGTTGATAATATGGATTATTCCAGCCTAAGTTGGAGTTAGGCGGCTCACCTGGGCGTAGCTCATATACAGGCAATCGATTTCGCCCTTTGTATTCACGAACGTTGTAGACCGGGTGAAGATGCAGCTCCATATCAACCCAGCGCTTATTGTTTATCACAGTCTCACTGTTGTACTTAATGATGATACGTTCTGGATGGCTGTAAGGATCGCGACGTGGGTCAAGAAACCGGGGGCCGAATATATCAGGCTTAATATGTTTAAATATATGGATGATTCTGTCATCCGCCTGGGTAACCTGAACCGTAAATCGATAGGGTTCGATACGTAATCGATTCGTAAATCCCGCCTGTTGAGTGAAGGGACGTTGTCCTCGCGACTGTACAAAACTCATCGGCAATTGCCTTACAGGAAGTAATTGTACCTGCCCAATCTTGTTGGTGGTGTATAAGACCACATTTGTAGAGGGTAGAAATGCGTGTAACGACACATCTTTGAACAACACCTCATTGGTTGTCTGGTAACGAATAGTCATGTCACGTACAGAAATATAACGGTCTCTAATCCGCTGTTCTACGGTTCCGT
>CAYUXV010000073.1:0-5855 GCA_964448875.1 uncultured Verrucomicrobiota bacterium | reverse complement strand
TGCAGCCTGTGCAAAAGCTATGGGGGATTCGGGCATGGCTGACAAGGCTCTAGGATTGTACGGCCTAGCACGGAAACATTTTACGACACCAGGTCTAATTCAACCGAAGCTAACAGAGACCCGCCCTATGAAAAGCATGGGTGGACCAATAATGTCTCTAGTGGCCGCGCAAGAATTACGAGCCTGTCTGGATGACATTTCATTTAATGGGGATATCGACGCGTGTATTGAGGAAATTCAGAGTGACTTTATGAAGCCGGATCTCGAATGCGTAATGGAGACTGTGGGAGTTAACGGCGAGGTCCTTGATCACTTTGATGGCCGACTGCTAAATCCGGGGCATGCGATTGAGGGCGCGTGGTTCGTGCTCAATGAAGCACGACATCGCGGCAATGATCCCGATTTGATTCAGATGGGTTGTCAAATGCTTGATTGGATGTGGGCACGTGGATGGGATGACGAGCATGGAGGTATTTTTTATTTCCGCGATTTGAACAATAAACCGGTTCAAGAGTACTGGCATGACATGAAATTCTGGTGGGTACACAATGAGGCAATTCTCGCGACACTCATAGCGCATCTCCTAACCGGCAACGATCGTTATGAAGCCATGCACCAACAGGTCCACGATTGGGCTTATTCGCAATTTCCAGATGACAAACACGGAGAGTGGTACGGCTATCTGCACCGTGACGGACGTGTATCGGTTCACTTAAAAGGCAATCTATGGAAAGGACCTTTTCATTTGCCAAGAATGCAGCTGCAGGCGTGGAACTGGCTCCGCCAATCGCCCGCAGATATGGATTTTGGAGAGCAAACCTAGCCAAGCATTCTTTCAGCCAAAATACACCGGTGCATTCTTATTTTTTACTCACCGGCAAATATTCGGTATTTTGTTGCATCGTTAAATCCAACTTTGCCGGCAGATTCATATCGTTCGCTACAAAAGTCATATCACCCTTAATTTGAACCAAAAACTTTACCGCAACAAAACGGCCAATTTCCCGATCAAATAATACATCCATACTCGATTTCACTGCCTTTAGCTTGCTGTCTCTTAATTTAAGAGGGCTTTGATTCTCGCCATCCATACTATACTCCACATCAGTGACAACCCCTGAAATATGATGCAGTTCGCGTCCATTCTTGCGCTCAATACCATCATATTTAAAATCAACTCGAAACACCATCATCTGACCACTCCCGAGATTAGCCGTTTGATTACGCACCCAAGTGTCTCCCCTCGTAATTGCTTTATTAGGCAGAATCTCATGAAGCTGTTTAAGTTCCTCTCCGAGTTTTTTTGGGCTTAGTTCGTTTTTGAATTCTTTAGGCAAACTGTTCACTGCATCGTCAGGCACCTCCACACCTTTTACCGAGCCATCCTTGTTGAACACATGGGTAACCGGATTCCTCAGCATGACACGAACAAGGTCAAGTACGGGCTCCAGTTGCGCAGCGGGCGCTTTACGATCCGGCACCTCTGAATCAAATTCCATCATTATACCACCGGGAAATTCCCATTTGCCCGTCCATTTTTTGATCACTGCCTTGGTTCGAAGAATTCCATCAGCAGCACGCAGACCTGTGTCATATTCGGTGATAATGACCTGCGTGTTTTTACTAATTAAGTCCTGTCCCGCCAATTTGAGAACTTGCGACGTCTTGATATCATTCCGGGTGGCAACTGTAGCTTTTTCCTTATGTTTTATTTCCAGAGTAACCTGCGATTGTGCTGTAACCGCAAAGGCAAATAATAAGAGCAGCTGGAATACTTTGGTTTTCATCATCATGATCTTTACTGTTATATATAAAACTACGTCATTGAACTGCATTATGACACAAAAAATATAAATCAGTTTGAGTTGAAGATCCTTTTCATTGTTGCTTGGGACTGTGCGGAGTGTACAAGAGTGGTGATGAAATTCTTCCCGATTAGCTGTTTATTAATCTCAATCGCAATCATTGAGACAGGGTGTGTGGTAGCCGGGGGCGTTCTTGATCTGGCTTTAACTGACAAACCCAGACTCGCTCGCAAAGCCAGACTAAATAGTCAGAATCTTACAAAATTGAAACTCGGAATGACAAAAGAAGAGGCACTACGTGTAATGGGCATGCCTCACAAAACGGAAGTTTATCAGGTCAAGAATTCAAAAATAGAACTGCTTTCCTATCTCACAACAAAAGCAAGCTTCGAGGACCATGTCGGCGAAAGACACCTTACACCGATTGCGATTCAGAACAACAAAGTCATAGGCTGGGGCAGAAGGTATTTTGATGATCCATCAAAGATTATCAGCCCAGAATAGGCATAAACCTTGGAACGCCCATGAACATTCCGTGACATGATGACCATGGTTTTCCAAGCAAGACCAAATTCCATTTTTGGAACCATTGTTATATCGTTCACGACATTGTTTAGCGGCGGGTGCGGAGATGTGAAGACAGCCAGCCAGCCACCGCCTGCTAAAATGGTAGATTCAAGTGGAGGATGTGGAGATAAAAAGACAACCAACCAGCCACCACCAACTAAAATTCTAGAGGCGAACATCTCAAAGACTCCTTTTCCCGTCTTCGACCCTGCAAATTTTGACCTGAACAACACAAGTCACCAAAGCATTCAGGCAGCCATACGAGAGGAACTCAAAAAGCCTGAAGGCAACCTTACCAGAATAGACATGGGAAAGGTGTATTCATTGGATTTATTTGAAAAGAGAGTTAACGACCTTTCGCCATTATCTGCATTGAAAAACGTAAAGAAACTCGTGCTTTTCGGAAACAGAATCGAAAGCCTTGCCCCCCTTTCAGGCCTAACATCTCTTGAATTGCTTTACGCCAGTGAAAATCAAATCGCCGACCTAACACCCTTGGCTCACCTGAAACAACTCAGAATACTCCATCTTAGGCAAAACATTATCACAAATGTTACTGCCTTGACCAGTTTGGTCTCGCTTCAATCACTTGATCTTGAGCGAAACAGGATTGCCGACATCACACCCCTTGCCGGATTGGAAAACCTCAATTGGCTTGGTCTTGGACACAACCAAATTACCGGCCTCGAATCATTGGAAAACCTAAAGTCACTGAGGCATCTTTATCTTGAGCGCAACCGCCTGGATAATTCATCGGACATGACGCCATTGGCAAATTTGCGCTCCTTGAAATCATTCGCCATCGGCGGGAACCAAATATCCAATCTCAGTTCTCTCAGTGAAATGAAGAATATGACCTGGCTTGAGCTGGAAAATAATCGTGTCGATGATCTATCACCATTAAATCAAATGCTAAAGCTTCAAAAGCTGTATATTGCAGGCAATAGGATCAAGAACCTCTCGCACCTGGAAGAATTATCAAGCCTCACAGAATTATATGGCAAAGGCAATCCCACGCCATTAGGCCAAATACGTAATTTAAGGAAGAAACTAACCGGCTGCACAATTGATATTGGAACCCTCAAGGTGATGCCTTCACGGCGTTCCAGAAATGGCACAGCGCCCAAATAACACCCGGGAAAGATTATGCCAAAAGATCCCAACCAGTCAGCTTCACCTGTCAAGTATGACTGGAAATACTGGTTTGCTTGCATCCTCCTAACGGTCTCGATTGCACTCTACGTTACCAGTTTGACCATGAATGTGGCTCGCGTAACAGGCACTGTGGAAATCGACAAGAAAGGCATAGATGAAATGGTTAAGAACATGGACCTTGGAGACAATATTCCATTTGATGAAATTGGCGATGAAATTGGCGATCTGATCCGTGAATATGTTTCCAAGATGAAAGCGGAAGTGCCAAGTATTGTGTCAGACCAGATCAATATAGGGGATGTCTCAAGGGTCATAAACAAGGAAGTAAAAAAACGCGGTGCACAAATGATGGAATTGATCATGCCGAGCATCGACATTGACGTGTCAGAGCTTGAAACTGAGCCAAGGGTAAGCAACATCAAGCTACTTACGACAATCCGTGACCTCTACAGGGGGGACAAAGACACTCCGCCGGACTATTTCCTAGCCACCTGCATCCTTCTCTTCACAATTTTCTTCCCTGTTTCCAAATACATTGCCCTCAGCTGGATCCTGATTCCGGCAGGCAAAGGCAAGGAGCGGGTTCTTAACTGGCTGAAAAATTGGGGTCAATGGTCGATGGGTGATGTCTTCGTTATCGCGTTCATGGTTACCTTTATAAAGATCAATACCAGCATTGTCAGCAGTTCCAATATCGCCAACATCAAGGTGCACGTCGATGTGTTACCTGGAATGTATCTCTTTGCTGCAGCAATAATTGCCGGCATGATTGCATCAATGCTTGTGTCTCAATTCGTAAAGGAAACAACTACTCCCGCTGTTGACACTCCAAAATCCGAGAATAAGGAGACAACTTCAAAACGCAAATCTAAGAAATGATTGCAAATTTTTACTCAGTCCAATTCCGAATGTAACAAGCATAAACGTATACGAGCTTTAAGCTGCAGCATACGCGACAACTTCCAGGTCATAGTTCGCTCGAAACCTTACCACAAATCAGTACGGAACGGGCTAGCCGGAATACCATCCTTGTTATAGAGGTTGGCCTTCGCAGGGTTCATAGTAAAGCCATAGCGGACTGCAACCGGCTTTGGAACATCGAACGACTTTACGACTACAGTATCTCCATCAATGGTCGCCTCACCCCAAAACCATTTTTTGTCTTCGCCAGCGATGGCAAAGTGCTCCAGCTTGCCGTCCTTCACTTCCGCCGTGGGCTCCAACTTGGTCTTTTTGCCAACCATCAGGCCTTTGCCAACATGGTCGAATGAAAGGTGTATAGCATTTCCTTTGATCTTGTGACTCTTGTAGAGTGGCCCTGTCGGAACCAGATCCTTTTTACCATAGGTCTGATGCAAGGCCCATTGGGCAAGACGTCCTCCAACATCCTGCTTGTTGCGTGGGTGGATGTCGTTCGGATTGTGGGCGTCTGCCAAGTCAATAGCAACCGCCATCCCGGTGTGTGGGATGTCGAGCGCCTTGGTTTGTGCTTCGCGGATTTTGGCCCAGCCGTCTCCACCAGCAGGGTTCTTGTTCGGTTGCCGGAAGTTTGCCAATTGCACCCAGTAGAACCCGAGGTCCTTGTTTTGAAAAGCCTTGCGCCAACCGTTTACCAAGGCGTGCTTCTTGTGATAGTAGGTGATTCCTTCGTTGCCGTTGGATTCTCCCTGATACCAAATGCCTCCGCGCATCGCGAAAGGAGTAAGTGGATGAACCATTGAGTTGTAGATAGCCGCGGGTGAACCGCCACCAACTCGTGTATCAGCCTTGTAATTCTTTACCTGGTTGGCGATCTTAGACAACTGAGGAATCGATTCAAATCCTGCCAGTGTGGTCCATGGCTCAATGCGGGTTCCGCCCCAGTTTGAGCCGATCAAGCCGACCGGAACTTCGAGTTCCTTTTGCAGGCGGCGCCCGAAGTAATACCCTACGGCGCTGAACCCGCTAGAGGTTTTTGGGCTACAAACCTGCCAACTACCGGGTCGAGCGGCTTTTTCATTTGGCACCGGACTGGTGGTGTGTCCAGGCACATTAAAAAGGCGGATATTGGGGTGATCCGAGGCCGCTATCTCCTCCTTGGCGTTCATGGAGGAACGGATGGCCCATTCCATATTTGACTGCCCCGAGCAGATCCAGACCTCACCAACCAACACATTGTCGAGAGAGATCTTGTTGTTTCCAGTTATCGTTAAGCTGGTTGACTTATTGCTGGCCTTGAGAGGATCGAGCTTCACCATCCACTTACCATCATTGCCAGCCTTAGCCATTTTGGTTTGACCGGCAAAAGAAACCGAAACCTTCTCGCCAACATCAGCCCAGCCCCAAACG
>CAYUXV010000072.1:0-6108 GCA_964448875.1 uncultured Verrucomicrobiota bacterium | reverse complement strand
CAGGTGATTTGAAGAAAATTTATGATCAAGCTGAACGCCGAGCGGGACGCGTATATAATATCTTGAAGATAATGAGCCGCAGCCCGCGGATGTTAAAAACCTCAATGGATATGTATTTGGCAGTGATGTTCGGGCCTTCGGACTTATCACGGGCGCAGCGTGAGATGCTGGCCGTGGTAGTATCAGCGAAAAACCACTGTTATTACTGAACGGAGGCCCATGGGAAGGACTTCCGGGCGGAGTCCAATAACAAGATGATGGCAAATCACCTGAAGAATGACTGGCGGCAGGCTGAACTGACACAGGCCGACCATACCCTTTGCGCGTGGGCAGAGAAGGTAACACTCACGCCGACCGCGGCTGTTCAGACGGACGTAGAAAGGCTGCGTGCAGTGGGTTTTTCCGAGGAGGCGGTCAGTGATGCAGCTCAGGTGGTCGGCTACTTCAACTACATCAACCGGATCGCCGAAAGTTTAGGTGTTGACCTCGAACCAGATATGCCCCCGCGGGATTGACGTGAGGCGCATCCGAGGATAGCCTGCCTGCATGAAAGCCATCTTCTCTTTCGGCCTGCTGGCAACCCTCCTGCTTTCCACCGGCTGCTGGTCACTCCAACGCGCAATGCACGAGATTCGTTGGGCGGACATCGAGCAGTCACCATCGAAGGAAAAGGCTGAATCAGTCGCCGTAGCCACAAACTGACTCCAGTGTGGCTAGTTCCTCCCGAGCCATTTCTCGGTAGTCGTAGCGCTGGATGAATCCGCGGCCAGCGTGACCACGATTCTGGCGAAGAACAGGATTATTCAAAAGCTCCAAAATTTGATCGGCTGCTTTTTTCCAATCACCGAGCGGTACGTTTTCTAGGCAATTGGGGAACACCTCTTGGAACACAGGCAGATCATAAGCCACCACAGGCAGTCCACAGGCGAGATATTCATTCACAGCCAATCCCCAGCCCTCCTCGCTGGAGAGACTTAGGCCCACGCGCGCCTGAGCAAGCAACAAATTTTTCTGCTTATCAGGAATGCTACCAGTGAACTCAACTCCATCCTTCAAACCGATATTGACAAATTGCTTCTGAACCGCAGCCCGATGCGGTCCCTCGCCAATAACGACCAAACGTGCTTCTGGTCGTTTTTCTCGAACCAAACCCCATACTCGCGACAAGTCGTACACTCCTTTTAATTCATGTATGCGCCCCAGAAACACGACGTCATGGGTTTTATCATCTTCATCCAGAATATCGAATTGCTTGAGATCTATGCTTGAGCCCACAACCATTGGCTTTACCGGTTTCAGGCCCAACGATTTTTCCAATACCTCGTAATCCTTGGCCACAGAAGGACTCAAGCAAAACACATGTGCCGCTTCGCGATTAATCCACTTCGCGCTTTTGCGTTCACCCCAGAGCAACATACGGTTTATAAAACCTACCCTTTTTGCCTGAACACCGAGCACATGCTGGATTTTCATTACCCAAGGCACTCCCAACCGCCGCGCCACAACTCTTGCACAATATGTTTCCACCACAAAGGGGCACGTAGCGTACACAACATCGGGTTTATTTTTAAAACGAATCATATGCGCCATCAGACATCGCCACGCATAAGCAGGAAAGTATCGCCATGACTGGCCAAGTCGCCCGGTGGCATCAAAAATATTATCACTGCTTATACAAGCACAGTCAGGAGCTAATTCGCGCAGTTGCTTAAACGCAGCGCGAGCCACCAAGAAATCCACTTCATGCCCAGCCTCGCGCCAAACGCGCGCGTGATTCACATATTCGCGTAACACACCGGAAATAGAGGTGGAATCATTAAGCGTATTGTGGATTAGGAGGATACGCATTTTTACTTGGGAGCATCAAATTCTGCAATGAACAGTGCATTGGCAAAGGGATACGGTCGGCCATAGGCGGTACCCAGAGCCTTTCTCCGATCGACTTCATGCCAATCGCGTGCACCACGCCGCAACAGAAACCATCCCCGATCCTGTCCTAACCCATCTTCATCAAGGAGCCGGTCAAGGTCGGGGTTATAACCAAGGGGCACTGTCAGCGCTAGCTTACCACCTGGAAGCAGCAGCTCTCGGCAAGCTGCAATGGCATCAAGAATTTTTTGGCCGGAGTCACCAGCGGCATCATCGTCAAAGCCGATGTGCTCAAATGTTGAGATTGACAGGATAAAATCGAAGCGCCGATCAGTTTGCCAAGTGGTGATATCCTCGTTGATGATGCCTCCAGCCGTTTCAAACTTATCCAGCACCGAATGTTCGCAATCATCATAATACCCTAGCACATGACCTATTTCCAATACCTCACCCTCTCCGGCTTGCTTTAAATACCACCGACCAATAGGCACCTCCACACAACGCTCATTGCACCAGGTTACGTTGTAATGCGCATAAAAATAATCGAGCTTAATGTTATGGAAAACAAATTGCCGAGCTAGGAGAAAGGGTGTGACCAGTCGTGAACACAGAATTCGCAGTGGCAACATAAATAACTCGCCCATACCAAAGCGCTTCACAAACCACCGCACCCTGGAGCCAAATCCACTATATAGATGATCGCCCATATTCGCCTTGGCAACCAATCAGCCCATATTCAGATGGACAAGTAATTCTTCCACAAAATTCACTCTCGTGCCCAAGCCTCCAGTTGGTCACACGCTTTTGGAAGTATATGTTCCCATTGCATGTTCCTTGCGCGATCAAGTGCTTCTTGACGATGTCGCTGATAATTTTCCGGATTTTTCAGGGCCTTATGAAGTGTACGGGCTAATGAGTGGGGTGTTTCTGCCTCGGCGATCAACCCAGTGCGATCATGCAGTGTCGATTCGTCCAACCCGGGCACGGGATATACCGCTGCCGGTGTGCCCATTGCATTTGCCTCAATAACATTCAATCCCCAGCCTTCTCGCACCGAGGTGTGTACCAGGTAATGCGCCTCGCGGAGATGACGGTTCTTTTCCTCTTCCGTTACAGTGCCCATGAATTTTACAAAATCTACCAACCCCAACTTCTGGACAAGCTCCTTCAAATTTCCCTGCTCAGTACCACTACCAACAATAACGATTCGAGCATCGATATTCTGCTCACGCAGTTCGTGCATGACTTGAATGGCATGGTCAATGCGTTTATTAGGCGCAAGCCTACTCACAACCACAAGACGCAGAGTCTCAGTCAGCGGTTTGTCGTCCAGTTGATTCAGTGGGTGGGTGTCAATACCATACGGTATGGTGATCACATTCCTCACACCATGCCTTTTGAGCTGGTCACACGTAAAACTACTAGCAGTCCAAAATCGTGTATTACGGTAAAACCAGTGGGTCCAGCGTTCCTGACACCGCCCAATCGCACTGACTGGCCACATGTAGAAACTGTTCCATATTGGACCAAGCACCTCGTGAATATAGGCCACACAACGCGTTTTACCCCACCAAGGAGCATACCAGGGAATCCCGTGGTGTTGATCGATTATCAGGTCAAACGGCTTTTGTCGTCGCACCCAACGACGCGCCGCCAACCAACTGGTAAATTTTCCTCCACCGCGAGCAACCAGCAAACCTTTCAGATCCTCCTCCTCCACCGCACCATCAAACGCATTTGCAAACCACGCAACCTCATGTCCCCGCTCTATCAATCCACGCATGTACTTCTCCGAAACACGCTCAGCGCCACCCGACAATGGATTGTTCGGATCACGCCAATTGAGCATTAGGAATCGCATCGGGCCACATCGAAAATGCAGATGGCTGTGGGAGTTGACAA
This sequence comes from uncultured Verrucomicrobiota bacterium, assembly GCA_964448875.1. GTDB lineage: Bacteria > Verrucomicrobiota > Verrucomicrobiia > Limisphaerales > UBA1100 > UBA6614. The sequence goes on along the minus strand of CAYUXV010000072.1, from coordinate 2,337 downwards.
GATTATGTCATTGGCAATTGGTAAAGATAACTGGTTTACGACTGGCAAATACATAACGTACTTATCCGACAGCAGGTATTGAGTCTCCTTGAACATGACATTTCTAATTGACGGAAGTTCGGATTCTTTGGTAGGGGGCAGGATTCTCTAAGCAGTAAAATATTCGTTTGATAATTGTAACAATAATTTTATTGAACTGGCTTGAAATTTAGTAAATAACTCCCCCCCTTGAGAGAGCAAACACACAAAACATGGCCGGCGAAAGCCGTTGCGAGCATTTTGGCTGTTGCTTTTGGAATGCAGTGGGTTCTCTTGCATGTAGTAGCACTTAGCGTTTCAGCTCTGACACAAAGTCCTAACACATCCTTGCCCGAATCCTTCTCCGGATTAATAGAAAACCACAAAGATTGTCAGGCTTGCAATATTCTGGCTGAGCAACATCAGAAAGATGATGGTTCGCAGTCGAACAGCACACCAGAACTCTTGAAAATAGAAGGCGTTTCGGATCGTGGTGCTCGAGCCCTTGGTGTCAAAAACTTGTATCTCGCTCAAATCCTTGACCCCGCCTATCTTAATCACCCCCCCTCTCCCTTTCCTTCAAAAAAGCCGCCTAAATCCACGGCTTAACTTCAGACACGTAATTCTATTATAGTGGTGGATTCCATCACTGATTTTGTGCCCGGTTTTCGAGCACTTTTAGTTTTAAAGTTATAATTTAACCTATTTGGATTGATATTAGATATGAAAATGTATTTTAAACAGAAAGCAGCCTTTACTCTCATTGAACTGTTAGTGGTAATTGCCATCATCGGCATCCTCGCCGCAATGCTTTTGCCGGCTTTGGCTAAGGCAAAAGTTAGAGCAATGCGTATGAAGTGCGTGAACAACCTCAAGACAATTGGCCAGGCCGCCAACATGCAGGACCGCTTGCCATGGAACATGACACCGGGAGATCTCGGCTCAGCCTATGGTGCCGGGAAACAGTCTCATTGTTTGGATATTCAAACATTATGGAAGCCCTTTGGCAAAGACTTGACCTCGCCAGCAGTATTGATGTCACCCTGTGATCCAGAAGTTCACCGACACCAACAGGCGGTAGTAGAAGTTGAGGGTTTTGACTGGGCTGAAACTGAAGCTGCGATGCAAAGTTATGCCGTATTCCTGGGTGCATCCACAAGCCGCCCCACTAACATAATTGCATGCTCAAGAAATTTTGATGCTCATAGCGAGGTGTCTCCGTGGAAATGGAATTGGGGTAATGCTACTCCAAATGAAGAGTATGGTGTTACCTTGTGGGAAGACAACGCGGTTGAAGCTGGTGGGTTTCGCGGAGTAGATGAAAATGCACATGAGGAGGAGGAGGAGCATCATGATGAAGAGGAGGAGGAGCATCATGATGAAGAGGGACCAGGTTTGTCTGGAATAACAATGGCCATGCTGCAAAAAAATCAGGGGCAAATTGCCTTTGTCGATGGCTCGGCTACTCAATCCAATGACTCGCATTTATCGGAAAGCTTAAATGCCATGATGAAGAGTAGAGGTGGGAATACAAGGTTTACTGCACCTTTTGCTCAGCGCCCGTGGCTGGATGAAGACCATGATCATTAAAGAGCTCTAAACAATGGATTAGAGGATTTTGATTCTGGAACAGATCAAGTCGTGGGTGCAGCTGTATACAGTTGCATCCACGACTAATTTTCAGATTCTAATCGGGGGAGAACAGAAAGGAGTGGGATGTGTTTTGGGAATCGAACCCAAAAACAACTGATGGCGTTGACAGTATTGATTTAGAGGTCCAAATCTTTGTCATGAGTAACGTTACCCGATTCGGAGCTACTGGAGATGGCAAAACTGACGACACCGAAGCCATCCAACACACTTTGGCCGATGGTGATGGAGTGCTTCATTTTCCACCGGGGATGTATCGCATTACGAAGCCCATCGAGATTAAGCTGGCTGAGCACGGGCCGTTGGGGATTGATGGCACGGGCGGAACCGCAAAAATCGTGATGACGGGCAAGGGGCCGGCCTTTCGATTAATCGGCACACATGGCGGCACGGGTGATCCAGGCAGCCGCAAGGGCAACGTGGCCACGCATCAGCGCTTACCCACAATCCGCAATATCGAAGTGGAAGGGGCCCATGCAGAAGCAGATGGCTTTGAATTAATCGAGACCATGCAGTCGGTCTTTGAGGGCGTGATGGTCACGCGCTGTCGACATGGCATCCATCTCATCCAACGCAATCGCAATGTGCTGATCAGTCATTGTCACATTTATTTTAACACGGGCGTGGGCATTTATCTGGATGGGGTAAACCTGCACCAAATCAACATTG
>CAYUXV010000071.1:0-10904 GCA_964448875.1 uncultured Verrucomicrobiota bacterium | reverse complement strand
GGTTATGCCTGCGGAATCTCAAACAACTGGATACGCAACCAACGCTGTGGGGGGGCACGGATGCCGAGCACTGGGGGGCTGTGGATGAGGCGATGGAACGGTTGGAGGGTGCGTATGGGAAGGACACGATCATGACGGGCGCGCAATTGGCATTACGGCGGTTGGACACGACTCACCAGAACCCGAAAGTGAAATGCCCCTTCATTCCCGCGCGTGAGATGGCAAAGAATTTATGGGGTGATGACCGTAACCCGATGGCGTGCAAAACGGACTGGGAACAGCAGCTGGAAAAAGTGGCGGCGCATTCATCATGAGTGATTTGGATTGAGCGTTGCGGGTTGAAGAGTGAAAGTGGCCGGGTGAATTCAGATCGGTCGCAAGTATTGAAATTTGCTGGTGCGATGTTTGCGGTGGCATTAGCTGGATATGTGATGCTGTACATGTTGGACGATGCTACGCGACATCGCCAAGGAGCTTGGGAGGTTCAGTTTGCGACAAATACGGTAGGCGAGCCGGTATTGCGCATTGGGCAAACCGGACTGGTCGTTTCCAACATGGTGATTGAGTTTGCAGGAGAACGTGTTTCGGAAGGGTTTAAACCGGTAACCCGCCAGTTTGATCGACCGGATACGAATGGTGCACCGGTGCCTTTTGGACGGTGGATTTATCACGACCTGATGTATATGCCGGGTGTGATTACGCTGGAGTTATTCGCGGATGTGGTGGACGGAAAAACAAACAGGCACGAAATCGAGTTATCGTCACGAACACTTGTTGTAAACCGCGAAGAGCACCTATGGACGGAGGCAGCACTGCTCCGTTTGTCGAGAACGAACAAGTTTTCAGGGAGATCGCCTGGCACGAAACCGGTGCCATCAAGACGAGATATTCAGTGGGTACTTATGTTTGTGGCACTGTTTCCGGTTATGTTTATCCTGTTTCTTTACTTTACTCGTAGGAAACCGATTCCGGAACCGGAAAGCGCAGGATCTTGAGTGCTTCGGCGGTGATGGTTCCGATTCTGCGACGGAGAGGCACGACACTGCCGGCACCGTCTGGGTGGAGGCGATTGCAGAGAAAAATTACAAAAGTTTTTGAGCCGGGGATGATCCAAGTTGATGGGCCTGTGAAGCCTGTGTGGCCAAAGGAGCCGATGGGAAAATGTTCGCCACGCGGGCTGCTGTACACAGTGTCTACGTCCCAGCCGAGCGCGCGGAGCGCGGAGCGGCCCTTGGCATCTTTCATGTCTGGCGACTGGATACGCGTCCATTCGGCGATGGTTTCTTTTTTAAAAACATGCACACCATCTAATTCACCGTCATTAAGCAGCATTCGGCAGAATCGGGCAAGGTCAGGTGCGGTGGTGAAGAGCCCGGCATGGCCGGCCACACCATCGGTTTTGCGTGCACGGGGATCGTGGACAGTTCCCCGGAGCCATCGGTTCCCCTCGAAAGTGGTGGGCGCGACGCGTTCGTGCTTCGAGGCAGGAGGATTGTATCCAGTGTCAGTCATTTTCAAAGGGCCAAAGATTTCCTTTTGGCAGAAGGTGTCCAATCGCTGACCGCTGAGGCGTCGGATGATTTCATCGAGCAGCTGAAAATTAATATCGCTGTAAACAAACACCTCGCCGGGCGGATGGCGCGGCGTCTCGGCGCAGCACTTGGCGATGCACGCGGCGTGACCGTTCCACCCATTAAGCGATATATCCGGGCGAAGGCCGCTGGTATGGGTTAGCAGTTGGCGAATGGTGATGGCGTCTCGGCCATTGCCGCTGAATTTTGGGTAATGTTTTGAGACCTTATCATCGAGCCCGAGCTTGCCTCTCTCCCAGAGTCGCAGCACGGCAGGCGTGGTTGCAAAAGCCTTTGTGAGTGAGGCGACGTCGTAAATGGTGTTGAGCTTGGAAGGAGCGTTTCTTGGCTTTTCGCTCATGTTGCCATGGGTTCTGGTGTAAGGCACACCATCGTGTTCTATCCAGAGTACTCCGCCGGGAAGATGCCCTGCTGTTCGAGCTTCGTTGATGGCAATAGTGATTTCATGTAGCTTGTTTAAATCATAAATGGCAGTTTTTGTGGTGGGAGACAGGGGAGCGTCTTGCCAACGTATACAGCTTGTCAGAAGGCAAAGTGCTGTGAGTATAAGTTGGCGCATGCCCGACGATAGGTGGGTGGGCCGGTTAGCTCAAAGGTTTTTCTTCCTCTTGCTCGTTCATCAATTTTCTGCGAGAACATTGGTTTGAGCCTAAAAGAATGAGAATTCTGTTATACATGCTATGTATGGCCGCTCTGACTTTTGTGTTGGATGGTCAGCCTCGGACCTACAGGTCCGCGCCGAATTCGCTTAAACCATTTATTGATGCCAAGCCAGTGCCGCGTGTTTCACTGAGCCCTGACAGCAAGTATATGTTGATAATGCAGGGTGTGCGGTTTCAACACATTGAGGATTTATCGCGACCGTACTTGGGGTTGGCCGGAGTACGCATCAACCCGAAAACAAATGGTCCGGCCAACCCAGTTTATTACACTGAATTTGGCCTGATGCGCATGTTCGACCAGAGAGAGGATAAATTACAAATGCCGGAGGGGCCTCAACGGTTTAGTTTGCCGAGATGGTCTCCAGATGGACAGCGGTTTGCGTTCTTACGTTATCGGAGTCGTGCCGTAGAAATATGGGTTGGAAGTGCCGAACGCCGTCAGTTGCAGCAAGTGAAGAATATAAAAGTTAATGCGGCCTTTGGCACCCGAGCTTTTCAGTGGATGCCCGATAGCCGGACGATCCTCTGTCAGACCGTTCCTGTCGCTAGAGGCAAAGAGCCACAGCGGGTAGTTATGGCATCTGGCCCGGTGATTGATGACACCAAACCTGATCCCACACCACACCGCCCCACAACTGATGCCTTGAAAGATGAGCATGATCAGAAGTTGTTTGTCTATTATTGTCAGGCTGACTTGGCGTTGGTAAACGTAGATAACAATCAACGTAAGTTACTGCGTCGGCAGGGCGGTCAGCGCAAGCCGAGTCTGTTCATCGACTTCGATGTATCTCCGGAAGGCAAGTATATTTTGGTGGAAAGAGTGCATCCGCCATTTCGCCTCCATACGCCAGCGTCAGATTTCGCGCGCAGTGTAGAAGTTTGGGATTTGAAGGGCGACCTGAAAAACTTTTCGCTACTGCCTTCTTCGGATACTACTCAGATTGGAGGTGTCGCCAGGCACCCTCGTCTTCACCATTGGCGTCCAACTTCACCGGATACGCTGGCATGGGTGGAAGCGCTTGACGGAGGCAATCCATCAGCAGAAGCAAAATGGCGAGACCGAGTGATGACGATGACCATGAGCGGTGAGACAAATGCAACCGAGATGGTGCGTCTAGAGCATCGCTATTCAGGTATTTATTGGGGGGAGGATCCTAGAGTTGTGTTGGTTAGTGAGTATCAGAGTAGCAAGAGTAGGCATCATCTCTGGAGAATAGACCCAAATAGCTCCGAGGTTAAGCAACCGTTGTTCGAATCGGATGATTCGGAACAAGTCTCTCTGCTTCAACGTGGTCATCCCATGATTCGGCAACTACCTAATGGCAAGCGTGCAATGCGCGTGAACGATGGTGCCATTTTTTTAAATGGCTTGGGAGTGAAGCCAAACGGAGATTTTCCATTTCTCGACCGATTTCAGCTAGATACACACCGACGTAATCGGCTTTTTGAATGTGGTGAAGAGGGGTTGGAATACGTTGTTGGCATATTGGATAACAATGCCAGCAAATTCATCACACGTTACGAGCGGCCCGATCTTTATCCTAATTACTATATACGTAAAGCCGGTGATACAAGTTATGATCAACTGACCAAATTCAAGGATCGTGCTCCGCAACTGCAGAAAATTCAAAAAAAGCGTATTACTTACCGTCGTGGAGAGGATGCATTTGATTGCATGCTTTATCTGCCTCCTAGTTATGACATGAAAAACCAGAAGCCTCTGCCGACCATTCTTTGGGTATATCCACTGAAGTTTACTCAGAGTCGAGGAGCGGCTTTTCTTGCAGGAGATCCACGACGATTCAACAGATTCCAGGGAGCAGATTCTCGGTTGCTCGCCTTGGAAGGTTATGCTGTTCTCGATCTAGTGCCGCCAATTGTGGGTGATCAACAAACAGCCAACGATACCTTTATTGAGCAACTTGTTGACTCTGCTTCTGCTGCTATTGATCAGGTGATAGTACAAGGTTATAGTGATTCAAACCGAATTGGCGTTGCCGGTCATAGCTATGGTGCATCCGCTGCTGTAATGCTGATGGCACACTCAAACCACTTTCTTGCAGGAGTAGCCCAAAGTGGAGCGTACAATCGTACACTAACGCCGGATGGGTTCCAAAACGAACGGCGCACAATGTGGGAGGCATTCGGCACATATCGGAAAATGTCGCCCATCTTCGATGTGCCAAAGATTAAGGCACCGCTTCTACTTATTCACGGCATCAAGGACAGCAATGCTGCGACTACACCTGAGCAGAGCAGGCGTCTATTTCAGGCTATCAAGGCTACAGGTGGTAAGGCACGGCTAGTTGAACTGCCGCACGAGTCGCACACGTACCGAACGCGCGAATCCATCGAGCACGTATTTTATGAGATGGTGCGTTGGTTTGACGATCATGTAAAAGGCTGGAAACCAGCGGGTGAAACTCCCAAACCCGTCGAGCCAGTTCCTCTCTCTCGTGAGACCCCTTAGGTCGTCACAAAAAAATGTAGAATCTGAAAGACGACGTTTGTAATCAAGGCAGTGTCGAATAGATACAACCCGGTAGCTATAAAATTGCTGTTAATCATAAGACAATCCTTTGTCTATCTGATAGAAGCCGCGTCCATGCGACCAATGCCTATATCGGACAGAGTCACGACAACTTTAGACAAAACAGCCTAACAACCACTCGCCACGGATAATGTTGAATTGGAAAGGCTAAATCAGAGTGGGTAAGACGGTGAAAAAAGTGAAGGAGGGGATTGAGTCTTCGCCTGATATTAGGGATATTGATTCATCATCCCATCAACGTTTTCATTTTCTTCAGTAAAGAAGGCGTGTTTGTATAAGGATTTTCCTTGGCTTCATACTCCAACGCTACATAGCCTTGGTAGTTTGATCGGCGGAGAATATCTGCTACACGCTCGAAGTCAGTTGGCTGTGGTTTGTTGTTCATCTTTAATTCCACTTTCAACTGCACGTTTACTGCGTAGGGAGCCGATGCTGCTATATCTATATATGGATTAGTTGTTCGAAAATTGCCAGTATCTAAGTTTACTCCGAACCATTCATGATCGACCGCTTTTACGAAAGCGATCAGACTCTTTGCGTCGCCAATACTATCGTGATTTTCAATTCCGAGAAAAATTCCGCGTTTAGCCGCGTAGTCACAGCATTCGCGTAGTGCTTCAATCGCTAATTTATCAGCTTCTTCTCGTGTTATACCTTTTGATTCGCGTCCAGCAAATACACGTATGTGTGGAGCCCCAAGGATGGCACAGTGGTCTATCCATTTTTTTACATATGCTATCTGCGCATCTCGCTCTTCTCCTTTGGGTATCGAAAAATTATTACCTACCGCTGAGCCGCTAATATCCAAGCCTCGCAGAAAGGCATGTCTCCTCAGTTTAATAAGGTAGTTGTGTGTTACTGCTGGTGGGAAAAAATAGCTCGTCAACTCTGCTCCGTCACATCCATGGTCGGCGCAATAATCGATAAACTTAATCATGTTCATCGGCTGCTTTGTTACTTCGCGGGGTTTTTCCCGCATAAATCTAAAATAGTTACGAAATGAATACGCTGCCAGACCGATGCGAAGCACAGATTTTCCGAGCCGTTTAAATGGAGCCCCAATTACTGCGCTAGTTGTTGCTGCCGTGGACGCATGGATAAAATGACGTCTGGAAATAATTTGCATATCATCTGAATAAACGAGTTAATCAAAAAAGAAAACCACATTCGGAAGGGTAATTCAAACTGAGGTCGTAGCGTGTGTCTCTAGTTTAGTTTGTCGTATTTTTGAGAATCATGATGGAGGTGCCTTCGTTTTCCCAAATCTTTTGAATCTTTTGTGGCCGTTGCCCTTGGAACTCGTTAAATGCTCCCAATACCACATCTATATCCCCGTCGCCATCTATATCTCCCTTATCTAGTACAAGCCATCGTCCACTGGTATTATTTGAGAAAGTGGAAGCTGCAAATTTTAGATCACCTTGATTTTCCAGATACACTAGGCATTCCGAGGGTGTATTTGCATAGTTTGGAAAATATGAGATGGCAATGATGTCAATATCCCCATCTCCATCAAAGTCTTCCGGCAGTGCTCCAAAAGCACCGTTCTGAGGCCAGAAAAATTTTTCCTCAAAATTATTTTGACCGTCATTGAGTAGAAGTCTAACACCGTGGTATGGTCGCATTGGAGCAGCCTTAATATCTCCATTGTCACCATTTGTTACCAAAAGATCCAGATCGCCATCTTGGTCAAAATCGACTGCCTCCATGTGCGAATAGCCCCATGCCGGATGTCGCCTTCGAATATCCATCTGTTCAAATTGACCATTCCCTTTGTTCAAAAACAAATGAATCCCTTCTTGTGATTGGGCGATAATCAGTGCGATATCAGGCAGTCCATCTTTATTGAAATCTCGTATCCGTACATTTATTCCGCCGGGTTTGTTCAGTAAAACGTGCGGTGAATATCCGCCGTCCTTCTTCTGCTCCCACCAGCAAACCCGACCTGCATAAAGACCAAACTCGCAAATAACCAAGTCCTCGAGTCCATCATTGTTCAGGTCGGCTGCTGCTAATTCCGATGGGCGCCGCAGCTTTGTTAGCAGGGTGGTGGTCTTGACGTTATCTAATTGTGGTTTGTTCAAACGCAATAGCTTTCCTTTTAATGCATCAGAATTGTATACATTGCCTGCAAGAATAACCAGTGGTCCGGATTCGCTGGAGGTTAGGTTTGTGACGGTGTCTTTAATGTCCAAAGTGTCCAGGACTTTGCCTTCAGCATTCATTCGATATAGTTTCTTCGTGCCGAAGTCACTGGCGTAAAAGCATTTGTTTTTGGAGTCAATTTTTACTAGGCAGACTGATGGCTCAAGGGGTGTTTTGGTTGTGATAACTTCAAAACGGCTCGTTGAGGGTTTTATGGGGTCACGTTTTGGAAGGGTGGCAAGTTTTGAAGGTGCTTTGCTAACATAAAAATACTGTATTGCCGTCCAATCAGTCAGTGACAACAGTGGTTTGGGAGGGAAATGACCAGTTTCGATTTCGATTCTACCTCCAAAAGGTGTTTCATAGACCCGTTCTCGGATTGCCAACATGAACTCCATCCATGGAAGGACGTTAAATATCCAGTCAGCTCGATTATGTACGCTGGGATCAGGGTATTGATGGCAGGATGTACAGATTTGCTTGGAGAGTGTTTGACCCCTATTCAAGAGGTGTTTCCGGGATGTTTCCAAGGCTCTTTTGAAATTCTCTTCCTTCACTAGAGACGGAGTAAGTTGTACTGCTGCCTGCCGCGCCCAGTGATCCGCTTCATCCATATTTCCAGTGCCAATTTCCATATATAAAAGGGCTCTGGCTAATTCTCTTTGAGCTGTCAGATTTCCTCCTCGAGCCAATGGGCGCAATTTCTTGAGGCGAAACCGAAGAACCTCGGTATCCATGGTGGCATATTTGTTTGTGTAAAATATACCCGTACCATTTGCCTCATTTTCCTGGGAAAGTAACACTCCGAGTATCTCCAGAGATTGTTTCAACCTAACGGCAGTTTCATCTTGTTTTTGCTGGTATGAAATTTCGGGGAGTCGAGCCGCCGGCATTGGAGACGGCAGAGGCGCTTGTCTTGATGTAATCAATATTCCCAAGCGTATCAGCGCTAAAACGCTCAATACTATGAGGAGCCCGCGTCTGTAATGACTCACCCTGGAAGTTATCTGTTTTGAGGATATATTGTCGGCGTGGTCGCTCATGGCAACGCTGCCTATTCTTCGCAGCCGCAGTTACCGAAGCCATCGCTACAGAAGTCAAAGTCGCCTTGATCAGGTTTGCGCCCAAGTTCAAATGACTTTGCTAGATGTTGGTGGATTCGGTTTTGTATATCCTGCACTTCTTCTTGTGCCTCAAGAAAGGCTGTGGCTACAGGGTTGGTCATGAACTCCTCACGCATCTTTTCGAATTCCTCAAATTCCTCCGGCTTGATTTCTACACCGTATTCCTGTTTTTGCTGTAACAGGCCTCCACGTTCATTCAGTAAACCATATTCGTACTTGAGCTTTTCATCGTTCATGAATGCCTCGATTTTGCTGTGAAGTTTTTTGAAGCCAGATTGACTAACGATAGTCTCACAAAGGACATCGGTTTGCTCTGCGATGGCTCTAAGTTTGATAGAACTTTCCATAGTAAAAACTTATTGCTGGGTTCAGATTCCGTTGCTAAACGGTCATGATCTCCTTTTCTTTCTGCTCAAGATGATCGTCAATTTTTTTTATGTAATCATCGGTCAACTTTTGTACATCCTTTTCACCTTTAGCAAGATCATCTTCGGTGATATCACCGCTTTTAGATTCTGTCTTTAGCTGGTTCAAGGCATCTCTCCGGACATGGCGAATTGCCACGCGACCATCTTCGGCCATTTTCTTTATCATTTTCACATATTCCTGCCGGCGGTCTTCGCTGAGTTCTGGGAGTATGAGGCGAATGATCTTTCCGTCCACGGCCGGGTTCAGTCCTAGGTTTGCCTTCTGAATTGCTTTATCGATAGCTTGTGTGTTGGACGCATCAAAAGGTTGCACAACCAGCAATCTTGGCTCAGGTGCCGAGATGTTTGCTAGTTCTTTCAGTCGCATTTGTGTGCCATAGCACTCAACTTGTAAATTTTCTACCAAGGTTGGTGAGGCTTTTCCTGTGCGGACACCTGCGAACTCACGTTGTACGACTTCCTCGCTCTTTTGCATTTTTTCTTCTGCCTCGAGCAATGCTTCATCAAGTGGCATGTCAAAAGTCTAGGCCCAGAAATGGTGCAGCAAAAGAATAAATTTGAACCGTCAAATGAATAGGTTACTCATGAACCAGTGTTCCAATCGATTTGCCCATCACCACATTACGGATATTGTGTGGCTTGAATAAATCAAAAACAACGATTGGCATCAGATTATCCATACACAGGGAAAAAGCTGTAGCATCCATAACGCGTAGTTGTTTACGCAGAGCATTCATATACGTAATTTTCCGGAACCGCTTTGCTTTCGGGTTTTTTTCGGGATCACTGTCATAAATGCCGTCTACTTTGGTCGCTTTGAGTATGATGTCTGCATGAATTTCGTTCGCCCGTAGTGCCGCAGCTGTGTCGGTGGAAAAATATGGATTGCCGGTGCCTCCGCCAAATATCACTACTCGGCCTCTTTCCAAGTGCCGCACCGCTCGGCGCCGGATAAATCGTTCGGCAACTTCGCTCATCTCTATGGCCGTTTGCACGCGAGTTTCCACTTTTTGTTTCTCAAGCGCATCTTGTAGTGCCAAAGAATTGATGATCGTGGCAAGCATGCCCATATAATCTCCTGTGGCACGGTCGATGCCTTCTTCACTGCCCTGTAATCCTCGGAAAATATTTCCGCCTCCAATCACGATGACCATCTGCACACCAAGTGATCGTATCTCACTTATTTGTCGGGCCACATCACGTACAACCTCTGGGCATATGCCGTGACCGGTCTTGCCTCCCAATGCTTCACCTGAAAGTTTTAACAGAACCCGTTTGTATTTTGGTTTTGCTTTTTCAGCTCGTGTCATTCGGGGCCAGTTTGTACAAGCGTATGCGCGGCTCGTCAACGGCGGAGGTTCAAGCCATCTGAAGTTTTGTGCGGTACCTCCGTAATGCACTTGGTTTAACAATGCCAATTGGTGTAATCAACCCAGTAATTAAATTGGCAGGGGTAATGTCGAATGCGGGGTTTTGAGCTGTGCTCCCTTGATTGGCTATACGACGCCAGCCATTTGCAGTTACAGCGCCCAGTACTTCATCCGGGGTGCGTTCTTCTATGGGGATGTCCGAGCTGCATAACGTTTCCCAATCTAATGTGGATCGTGGAATGGCTACATAAAATGGAATCCTGTGTCTCTGGGCCAGAACAGCGAGTTGGTAGGTTCCAATCTTGTTTACGACTTCTCCAGACTGGCCTAGCACTCGGTCACTACCAGTTATCACCATATCGATCTCATCATTTTGCATTAAGTGTCCTGCCGCAGTATCTGCAATTAGGCAATGGGGTACGCCCTGTTGGGCCAATTCCCAAGCCGTCAATGCTGCTCCTTGGCAGCGTGGTCGAGTTTCTGTACAGTATACATTAATTCGTTTTTTCGTTGTGTAGAACGGTGCAGTCGCAGTTCCCACATCAACAAAAGCCAGTGCTCCTGCGTTACAGTGTGTGAGGATATTCATTCCCGATCGTAGTAATTTTGCTCCATGCCGGCCAATCGCTCGGCATTCAGCTACGTCCTCAGTGGAAAACTCCCATGCCGCCTTCAAGGCAATTTTTTGTTGATCTTTCACATTGCCATTCATTCTCGAAAGAATTTTTCTCATGGCTATTAGTGGATCGATGGCTGTTGGTCTGGCAGCTGCAAGTTTGTTGAAAACTTTTTCAATATGCGCGGTAAAAGTGGTCATTTTTTTGCCTCGAAAAGCTAAAATGCCCTGAGCTAGTCCGAATGCAGCAGTGGCACCGATTGCTCCAGCACCGCGTACTGTCATATTTTGTATTGCGATTGCTGTCTGGTGATACGTCTTTGTTCGAACAAATTGAAATCGATGCGGTAATCGGCGTTGATCGATCAGGATAACTTCATTGTGATTCGGATCAAAATCCACCGTGTACACCGTTC
>CAYUXV010000070.1:0-4359 GCA_964448875.1 uncultured Verrucomicrobiota bacterium | reverse complement strand
ATTGAAGGGACCGTCGCTCTTCCCCTTGATGCCGAGCTCGTTTTTCACTTTCCCACTGGCCCAATCGAATATCAGCACGGTGGGCTTACCGGGACAAAAGGCGTTGCTCTTGGCCTCCTTCATGCCCCCGACAGCCAGGGTTTGGCCGTCCTTGTTGAAGGCCAGGCTGCGTACACCACCGACGTCGGCAATGAAGTTGTCCAAACGGGTGTGCAGGATCTTAGCGTCGAGTTCGCGGGTCTGTTTCCAGCCTCCGATGCTCCATTGCCGTACGCTGCCGTAAAGGTCACCACTGACCAGGTGTTTGCCATCAGGCGAGAGGGCAAGGCTGAAGATGCATTCCTTGTGACCTTCAAGCCTGGTGATCGGCTTGCCGTTAGCGGTGTTCCACACCTTAATCACGGCATCGTCGCCTGCGCTTATGAGGTGTTTGCCGTCGGGTGTGGCAACAAGAGCGCGGACGTTGTCCCGGTCGGCGTTGGGGATGGTCCATTGCGGGCCTCCGCCGGCCTCGTAATTCCAGCAGTGGATAACCCCAAGGTAATCGGCAGTGAACAGGCGTTTTGTCTTTGGGTGGAAAACGAGTGATGACACCCAGGTTTTGTGTGCGTTAAGAGTCTTTTTCTTGTCGCCCTCAAGTTCCCATACGTGTACCAGCTTGTCCTGCCCGCCAGCCGCAATGAATTTTCCATCAGGACTGAACTGCGCACGAAATAGTTGCCGGTCATGCTTCAACTCATGTGAGGGCCACGCTTTTTTAATATCCAGCGCCGGGGCGTTCACAGCATCACCTCCTTAATGGGTTCACAGTCGTCGTGTGCAATGGCAAGTTTCTGGCCTTTGTAACGGTAGCGTGTTTTGCGGGAGTTGATGCCGAGCAAAGTGAAAATGGTGTGGAAAAGGTGGCCGATGTCGTAGCCCTCGCCATTAACGAACGCGCCGTCTTTGGTTGTCTCGCCGACGATCGCCCCCCGCTTGATGCCGCAACCGGCCAGCGCAATGCTCCAGCAGTCCGGCCAATGGTCTCGGCCGAGGCGTGAGTTGATGATCGGAGTTCGGCCGAACTCGCTCATCACAATCACAAGCGTGTGGTCAAGCATGCCGCGATCTTCAAGGTCATTGATGAGCGCCGCGAACGGACGGTCCACCTGTGGGATGAGCCGTTGCGACATGTTGAAATTATCGCCATGCGTGTCCCAGTGGTAGCTGTTCACCTTAATGAAGCGTACGCCCGCCTCCAGGAGCCGTCGCGCCTGCAGAATGTGGCGGCCAAGCGGATGCGTGCCATAGCGTTCCTTGTCATTCGCGTCCAGCTTACTGTCATCAAAGATGTCCTTTCGCGCCATCAACTGTCGCGCCATCGCATAACTCGTCTCGTATGCGTCAATCTCCGACGCGCCGCGGTAGGCTTTGAAACGTTCGTTGGCTTTTAATCGTAACGCATTGCGCGCGGCATCTACTTCGGCCGAAACACCATCGGGTCGGTGAATGTGAACTGGCGGTTTGCCATCGCCCAGCGCCAGCGTGCCGTATTGCGCGCCGAGAAACCCTGCCTCCTTCGCGAGAAAACCGCCGTTGCCCGGCTTGATCCAGAGATACGGAGGCAGTTCCGGATTCGCCGGTCCCAGCAGCTTGGCGATGGCCGAGCCGAGGTAGGGATACGTCACTCCACGGTCAATGGGATCACCTCGCTGGATGCGTGGCACCCCACTAGAGTGATTCGGATCCTTCGTTTCCATCGAGCGGATGACGGATATTTTATGCGCAATCTTCGCCGTCTCTGGCACCAACTCACTGAAGTGCACCCCGGGGATACTCGTCTTGATGCTGCGAAACGGTCCCGCGAACTTGCTCTCCGGCAGCGGATGCCAGCTCTCGTACTGACTAATGCCACCGTCCAGCCAAATCAGGCAAACCTGCTTTTGTTGCTTCTTGATTTGCTCCGCGATCGCAGGCTGCAACAGGCTTCCAAACCCAACCGCACCACCGAGCGTGCCCAGCATCTGTCGACGAGACATCCCATGCTCAGCGCTGCCACAGGCGTGGTTGTGCGGTTTGATTTTCATCAGTGGTTTAAACGAAACTCTGTTGAGGTCAACAATGCCCAAGCCAAATCGCCTAACGCGGCCGCTCGTCGTTTCTCATTTTGCTTCAAATAATCTGCCACGGTGGCGGTCTCATCTTTTTCCGGCAATCGCGCCAACATGGACAGATACATTTCCTCTGCAATAGCTTGGGGCGTTTTCAATTTAGTCAACCGTTCGACTAGGTTGCCCTTTTGCGGCTTCAACCAATCTTGAATTAACCGGTCATTCATCAGAAACAGCGCCTTGTTTAGCCCTGGGATGAAATCCACCTCCGGAGTCCCAGCCGGCTCCGCGTACGTCAGCATAAACAGCGCGTGAATTTCCTCAAATGAAGGTGGCATTTTCAGGTTGGTGCCAGTGAAGTAACCGCGTCGGTCAAACTTCTCCGCATTCTTGGGGGCCTTCAATTTTGTGACCCAGCCCTCGTTGCCCGTTGCTTTTATCACAGCTTTCAGCATTTGCTCTGGTGTCATCCCCTTCGGATGCGCCGTGCGCCAACTTTCGGGTTTCACCTCCGTGAACCCCTTCGTAAACCGGCTGCTGCGCTGATAGCTTTCGCTCAATGCAATCTCTCGCACGAGCCATTTCACATCAAATTCACGTGTCACAAACTCGCGTATCAGCAGCTCCATAAGTTTCGGGTGCGATGGCGGGTTCTGCCCATGTACTTCGTCCAGCGGGTGAGCCAGCCCGCGTCCCATCATCAAATACCAAATCCGATTTACCCCGTTGCGCACGAAGTACGTGTTGTTTTTTGAAGTTAAATCCCGCGCCAGTAACTCGCGCGGACGAAACTTTGGAAGCCCCGGCAACCCATCTGCTGCAGGCTTTTCAAATTCCTGACCCTTTTCAAAGACTGGAATCGCTACCTCTTTCCCACCCGGCAATCTTGGGCCCGTGATCTCCTTCTCTGTTTTAAAGACCGACTGGAAATCCACCTTCTTCGTCGCCACTCCTTCCACGAGATAGGTCTGTTTGTCTTTCGAGTTTGTCGCGTTCTTTGTCTGGTTTACATACGCGTACAATCCCCAGTAATGCGCCTGCTTCCACTCATCCACCGACGGATGATCATGGCACTTCGCACATTTCAAATCCATCCCGAGGAACAGACGTGCAATATCCTCCGTCATCGCGTGATGATCTGCCGTCCCAAGGAACTTCATCGCCGGACGCTCCTCACCCTTGCCCGTTGCCGCGACCATCTCACGAGCCATCACATCCCAGCGTGGCTTGCCCTTCAACATCTTTACCAAAAACTTCTGCCATTCTTCATCAGTAACTTTCCCGAGTTTCTGCCGCTCCAGCAACATCACCGTAAGCCGATCTGTCCAATGCATCGCAAAGGAATCCCTGGCCAGAAGTTGATCGATGAGTTTTTGCCGCTTCCCTGAATCTTTGTTCTTCAAAAACGCCTGTACTTCCGCTGGAGTGGGGATGTCCCCCGAAAGATCCAGTCGAACACGCCGAAAAAACTCTGAATCGTCACTACGACCCGCTACCGGCCCGCCGGCCTTCGCAGTGATGAGTCTGTCAATTTGCTGGTGGAGAGGCTCTACGCCTTTTGCCAGCAGTGCAAAACATGTCAGGATTATATATAATGCGCGTGGCATCTGACTTAATTTCCGCCTCGGTCACCGCTTAGTATCGGATTTATTGTCTTCGTCGTGATCGTGTCCATCACCGTCATGATGGTGATGGTGCTGCTCGCAGCCAATAAATAAACCCACGGAAAATGCGGTAATGATCGAGAAAAATAGTTTCATTAGACGGATTATAGACTGCCATTTGATCCCTGCGAGAAATTTTATATATGTGCTTTCTGCTTGCCAAGGAGCGTAGGGTCGCGTGTCGTTTCCACGCGATGGCGGATTTGCTTGGTCCAGTTGATTACTTCATTTTCTTTGGCTCGCTGGTGCTCATCATGGCGGTCGGCCTATGGGCGGGGCGGCGCGAGGAGTCGAGCAGCGACTACTTCCTCGCCGGTCGCGATGCGCGCGGGTGGGGCGTGGCGGGATCCATCTTTGGCAGCAACGTTTCTGCTAATCATCTCGTGGGAATGATGGGAGGTGGTTTTGCGTTCGGCTTCGCGCAGAGGCACTTTGAAATCTCTGCCATAGCCGGGTTACTGATGCTCTGCTACCTCTTTCTCCCCGTCTATCGCAAGCTGAACGTCTACACACTCAGCGAATACCTCGGTAAACGTTATGACGACCGCTGCCGCATTGCCTATGCGGTGATCATGCTGTTGGTGATTGTCGTCATCCAGATGGTG
>CAYUXV010000069.1:0-2566 GCA_964448875.1 uncultured Verrucomicrobiota bacterium | reverse complement strand
ATGCAAACGTTTTCCCGTCCCACCCCCACATCGGGCGCGGGAAATCAAAAAAGTTAATGAACACTCGCGCCGAGGGAATGGCCAATTGAGCCTCAAGGAGGCCGCATATTTTTTCGCTGCGCAACCGAGCCGCGTCCTCCGGAAGGCCGAGGCTGCGCAACTCCACAAACGCCGCTGCCTCCCGTGTCCCGGCAAAGGCAATGGCTACTTCCGGCTCCACCACCACCTGCACGTATTCGCGCGGCTTGTTCATTTCATTGACGATCAGGTCGGTGCCCTGCGACAAAAGCGTGTTTGCCTTGTCCGACGGTACGATGGTGTTGGTCTGAATTTTCAATAACGGCATGACATCGGCTTAACCGGATCAATTGCTATTAACAAGTGCGTTTTGATAATTATCAAACAAACACAGTCAATGTTGATATATCCCAAAGGTTGCTTCTTCTCGAACATCTTATCATAAAATGGTAGAGTCAGGTTGTGAGCAAGTTGCAGGTTAATCGACGGAATTTTTTGCATGGTGCAGGTGTTTGCCTGGCGTTACCTGCGCTTGAGGCATTTGGAACTGCTTCCCAAAAGGTGCAATCGGTTCGGAGGTTCGTGGCCGTGGGAAATCCTTTTGGGTTTTTTCCGGACGCATTTTTTCCGGAACAAACCGGAGAGAATTATCAGTTGCCTTCTTTACTGAAGCCTTTGGCAAGGCATCGGAAGCGTTTCACGGTTTTCTCCCATCTCGATCACGACCTTTCCGGAGGGCACAACGCCTGCCATTGCTTTTTGAGTGGGATCAAGGTTGGTGAGGGAAAGTATCATCCTGAAGGGAATATCTCTTTGGATCAAAAGATGGCTGATTGGGTTGGAGCACGAACCCGATTCCCTTCATTGCATCTGGGTAATGGAGCGAACCAGAGCTGGACCCGTAACGGTATTCAGGTTCGCAGTGAAGCGGATCCTAAACGCGTGTTTGATGCAATGTTTCTGGATGACAGTGTGGATACCAGAAAGGCTTGGCGTCTGCGAATGGGGCTTGATGGAAGTGTGCTTGACGCGGTTCGGGAGCAGGCAAAAGGTTTTTCCAGGAAACTGGGGGCAAGGGACCGGCAAAAACTCGATCAGTATTTTACCGCCGTTCGCGAATTGGAGCGAAAATTACGCATGAATGCCCAATGGATCGATCGGCCCAAGCCAAAAATAAATGCGAAGCGGCCCGAGAAAGGTGAAGGGCAAAAAGAAAATTTGCCTCTTTATTATGAATTGATTGCCTTAGCGCTTCAGACTGATTCCACTCGAGTGGCAACAGCTTGGGCCAATGGCGGCAATTTACTCGAGGATTTTGGCCTGTCTTTTCCAAGTTATCACAAATATTCGCATCACGGAAGATTGCCGGAATTAGTCGAAGGGTTGCTGAAAATTGAACGCCACCAAATGGAATGTTTGTCGGTGTTTCTGGATCGACTTAAGTCTGCTGAAGATGATCTTAATGGTGGAAGCTTGCTGGACCACACAACGGTGTTGGTTGGTAGCGGGTTGGCTAATGGGAGTTCGCATTCCACGCGGGACATGCCAATTCTGGTAGCCGGTGGTGGGTTTAAACACGGCACACATAAAAAGTATTCGGAGCAGCTCGGTAAACGTGTGCCTTTAAATAATCTCTACCTGAATCTTCTGCATAGATTCGGAGTTGAAACTGACCGTTTTAATACGAGCACGGGTTCATTAACCAATTTTTCCTAATGAGACTGGCGGTTGCCATATTGATGGGGATGGTGTCTCAGGTCTGGGCCCAGCCCTTGACTAAAGCGCTCGAACCATTTTTTACCAAATACTGTTTGGATTGCCATGATGCACAATCCAAGAAGGCAGGTTTAAACCTCGAAGCTTTGGATCAGAATATTACCGCAAACAGCTATTCCGATTGGCGGAGGGTTTTTGACCAAATTGAACGTGCGGATATGCCGCCCAAGAAAAAGTCCCAGCCAAGCAGGGTTGAACGTGAGAAAGCATTAAGTTTGTTACTTGCTTCACTCATTCCTCACCTTAAATCCAGCCAGAAATCGCAAACGGTTTTACGACGGTTAAACCGTATGGAGTATCGAAATACCGTTGGCGATCTAATGAACTTGGACGTCTCCTTGTGGGATCCAACAGAGGAGTTTCCTGAGGATGAAACTGATCATGGTTTCAACAATATCGGCGAAACACTGGTCACGTCCGATTTTCTGCTCCAAAAAAAATTAACTGCGGCTACCAAAATAATTGGTCGTACCATTCGGTTTGAGGATCGCCCCAAGGTTATCCGGTTTGCCGCCAGGCCTCCAGATCCGCATTACAAGCAAACTGCCATGACTCGGCACGCATGGAAGATGCTTTCGAAGGATTATCTTTCTCTTTATTCCCGAGGGAACGGAAACAAGGGAACATATGTCGTGGTGCCATCAGGCGAAATCACTCCACACGAGAGTGGGCCGCGTGTAAAAGCCTGGGAAGGGGCACCGATTGCAGGGCGGTATCGTTTTCATGTAGTAGCTTCTTACGATGCTGGAGGGGATTGGTTTTCTGAAGTGAC
>CAYUXV010000068.1:0-13571 GCA_964448875.1 uncultured Verrucomicrobiota bacterium | reverse complement strand
TAGGTTTGAAGGTGACGGCTCCGAAGTTTTGTCGGCAGACTGGCCAGCCTTTCTCTCAAATTTTAAGAAGCAAGGAATTGAGGTAATTGAGACGGAGTGGCATCAGGAAAAGTTTGATTCTGGGGGGGGCAAGAATGCTCGGTCAGTTTTCCGGTTCCTCATACATGCACAGCAGTTGAAACCGGCTACTCGCTATACCGTCCGAGGTCGATTGCATATAGACTGGGCAAGCACCAAGAATCACAAAGGGCTGCATCGTCCTGCCATTATTGAGGTGCGTGACCTGCGTATTATGAAGCGTAAAGGACCGACTGCCTTCAAGTCGGTGCGTGTTCTGGATCCAAACATCGATTCAACACTGAAGTCCCCTCAAATCTTAGCTGAACCGCTGTTGGTTTATGATCTAAACAATGACGGCCTCTCGGAGGTTATGCTTGTTGGTGGAAACCTCATTTACTGGAATGAAGGCCGCGGAAATTTTCGGAAAGACAAACTGTGTGCAAAGCCCCTGCCGTTGGTGGGGAGCGCAGTCTTAGCTGATTTCAATGGCGATACGCGTGTCGACTTGATGGTGATACAGGACGGTAAAGGGCCGGCTTTATTTTTGGCTGATGAGACGGGGCTTTTTTCTGGTTCGCCACGTCGAGTGAAGGTGTCTGTTTCTCCGTTGGATTCATCCATCGCTTGCACCGCTGGCGACATTGATGGTGATGGCGACCTCGATGTGTGGGTGACACAGTACAAGCCGCCATATCTCAAGGGCAATTTTCCACAGCCGTACTTCGATTCAAACGATGGGTGGCCCTCATATCTCCTGATAAACGATGGGTGGGGAAACTTTCAGGAAGGGACAAAAGAAGCGGGATTGGCCGACAAACGGTATCGTCGAACATGGGCCAGTTCGTTTGTGGATTTGGACAAAGATCACGATTTGGATCTCTTGGTCATCAATGATTTTGCCGGACTGGATGTTTACCATAATGATGGGACGGGAAAATTCAAGGATGTGACATCGCAGCTTGGCGAAGACCGCCATAGCTTTGGCATGAGCCATGCGCTGGCGGATTTCAACCGTGATGGCCAAGTGGACTTGTACATGACCGGCATGGGTTCAACCACGGCACGTCGACTGGAGGCGATGGGTGCGGGACGGAAGGAATTTCCACTGCATCAGGCCAAGCGAATGAAGCTGGGTTATGGCAATCGGATGATGTTGAACAATGGTGGCCAATTAAAATTGGCGGAAAATAATGATCAAGTGGCGCGTACCGGCTGGAGTTGGGGTTGTACAGCGTTCGATGTAGACAACGATGGGGATCGTGACCTTTTTGTCACCAATGGCAACGTGAGTGGTGAATCAGCAAAAGATTATTGCACCACTTTTTGGCGGCATGACATTTACGAGAGTAATTCAAAGGGCAACACGATACTTGATGCTTTTTATGGCCAATGTCTGAAAGGTACGGATATCGGGAAGATTTCGTGGAATGGTTTTGAGCACAACGTGCTATTTTTAAATCGTGGTAAAGAGGGATTTGAGAATGTTGCTTTTCTGATGGGTGTGTCGGACGAATATGATTCACGTGGTGCTGTAAACGAGGACCTTGATGGAGACGGTCGTCCGGATTTACTGGTGGTTGAACAAATGCTTGGCAAAGGGGGTGAAGGATCACTGCAAAAAGTGCATGTACTGCGCAACCAGTGGCCAGGAGGCAACAATTGGGTGGGCGTGCGCTTGCGTTCGCATGGAAACGGATATTCACCCATCGGTGCAACGATCACGGTACGTACTTCAGCTGGTAGTGAGACGTTGCCGCTTGTCACGGGTGATTCGTTTTGTGCGCAACATTCAGGCAACCGTGTGTTTGGTCTAGGAAAAACTGAAGCTGTGGAGTCTATTGAGGTTCGATGGCCAAACGGCCAGGTTTCTCGGCGGGATAAGCCTGCTGTTGGTCGGTATCATGAGCTTCGGCCAGAATGAAAATTCTCCAAAATTCATTTTTGTGGCTTTGTCTCCTTGCCTTAGCTGCTATTGGCTGTGGCAAGCCATCTCAGACCAGAAAACCAGTGCAGGTACCAGTGAAGTCCAATGGTGTAACGTTGCAGGATCTTGAGGAGCGTGCAGATGGATTAATGTACAAAATAGGCGAGGATGAGCCTTACACTGGAACGACGATTAATTATTTTCCCAATGGAAAAAAAGAGCTCGAGCGAAATTTCCGAGCCGGATTGGATCATGGCATTTCCCGCCAGTGGGGACCGGATGGGCGTCTCGTGATGCGACAGTTTTGGGAAAGTGGCAATCTTGGCGCGAATCTACGGGGCGAACAGGCGCGAAAGGCAGAAGCGATTTTTGAAGAGCGACAGCAATTAGACAAGACAGTCTGGCGTGGCGAGGAAATGGCGCAGATATACGAGGATACTTTTGTGCGCCTGTGGGATGACTTGCGTGCTGCGAAAGATCCATTGGCGGTTCTGGGGGAATTCCCGATTGGTGTTTTGAAGCTTGGAAAGTTGAAGGAAGCCCCTGGGCATGACTGGAATATACTGGCAAGTGGTTTTGATATCGAAAAAAACCCTTCCGATGTTCGTGAAGTAGCGTCGGCGGAATGGCCGGCATTTGTGGATGGCTTCCGTAAGGCCGGCGTCAAGATTACGGAGACAGAATGGCATCAGACTGCATTTGAACCGGATGGACCAAGTTCCCGCTTTGGGTTTGTCATTCACGCATCGCGAGCGGAAACGCGCTACATTGTTCGTGGCAAACTTTTGGTGGAATGGTCGGCCACCAAGAATCCTCAAGGCCTGTTCATCCCGAGATCCATCGATGTATCCTCGCTTAATATCCTTCAAAGGACTGGGCAATTGGCCTTTGATGAAGTAAAGCTGATTGACTCGGCGAAGGAACATCCTGAACGCAAGCGTGCGCCGGCAACACATCCAATTTTATCTTATGACCTCGATCGCGACGGGCGGCTGGAGATCATTGTGGCCGGCGCGAACTTGGTCTACTGGAATCGTGGAGACAAATGGGAACGCGGTTGGTTGTGCAAGGAACCCCTACTGCACATTGATACGGCATTGATTGCGGATTTCACTGGCGATGGCATTGCGGATCTTTTTGCCACGTCCGACGGTAGGTCGCCGGTTCTGTACGAAGGCGGGGCTGAGGGTACGTTTGACAAGGCGCCTCGTACGGTGTCAGCAGCACCAGCATCCAGAATGAAGAATGCTCTCGCATGCACGGCAGGTGATATTAATGGCGATGGGCATCTTGACATATGGCTTACGCAGTACCGTCTTCCATATGTTGAGGGCCAGATGCCTACGCCATATTTTGATTCCAATGATGGTTGGCCGGCATATTTGCTAATGAATGACGGTGAGGGAAACTTTGCTGACGAGACGGTGAAGGCTGGGTTGGCGGCCAAGCGTCACCGCCGCACTTATAGCACTTCATTTGTAGACCTGAATGACGATCATCATCTCGATTTGGTGGTTATAAACGATTTTGCCGGGTTGGATGTGTACCATAACGATGGACACGGGCGGTTTACGGATGTTACCGATAAACTTGGTGAAAATCGACATAGCTTTGGCATGAGCCATGCGTTGGCAGATTTCAACCGGGACCGTAAAATTGACCTTTTCATGACCGGCATGGGTTCAACCACGGCACGGCGTCTTGAGCATATGCAGCTGGGGCGTGAGGAATTTCCGAAGCACCAGCTCAAGCGCATGAAATTGGGCTATGGTAACCGACTTTATCTGGGCACAAATGAGGGGACAATGCGTCAACCGGACTGGAACCATGCTGTCGCGCGTAGTGGCTGGAGTTGGGGGTGTACTGCGTTTGATTTTGATAACGATGGCGACGAGGATATTTACATTGCCAATGGCCATATGAGTCGACTGACCTCAAAGGATTACTGTACAACGTTTTGGCGGCACGACATCTACACTGGAAGTTCTAAGGAGAATACGGTTCTGGAACATGTGCTGAACGAATGTAAGGGCCAGATGGAGACAATATCCTGGAATGGTTTCGAGCACAACGTACTGTTTATGAATGAGCATGGCCGTCGAGCCGGTGCTTTTGTGAATGTGGCTTGGCTATTGAACCTTTCACACGAGTACGATTCACGCTGTGTCTTGGGTGAAGATCTCGATGGCGATGGCCGGCCTGATTTGCTGGTAAGCCAAATTGGTTGGGAGAAAGTTTATGGGGAAAAGCCGCATTACGTGCATGTTCTCAAAAACCAATTACAAACCGGAAACAACTGGATAGGTGTGCAGCTTCATGAACATGGACCAGGGCGTTCCCCGGTTGGCGCGCAAATTACTGTACGATATAGTCAAGGAACGAGTGTACGTCAGGTTGTTACCGGTGACTCGTGGCGTGCCCAACATTCCAACCAGAAACATTTTGGTCTCGGTACAGCGAAGGCAGTGGAATCGGTTGAGGTACGCTGGCCCGATGGCACTATTTCCAGTAAGAGCAATCCAGCCATCAACAAATATCTCGAATTTCAGCCCAAGTAATTTTTTCACTTGCCAGCTAGGCGGCATGCGGTGAGCTTCATTCGTCCCATTTAAGGAACGAAATTCACCGTGAAGGTACAGTTTTTCATATCCAAATCGCGCGGCGGATTTACGCTTGTCGAAATTCTGCTGGCTATCGTCGTGCTCGGAATTCTTATGGCACTCCTTCTGCCTGCCTTGGCCAAGACGAAAATGAAATCCATGCGCATGAAATGCGCCAACAACCTTAAGACCATAGGCGTGGCGTTCAATGGGTTCAGTAGTGACAATGACGGGCGCTATCCTCATGCATTGCCAGCGGCTACGGGTCGCACAGTATATGGCCATTCCTCCCATCCCATTCTCCTTAAGAGTAAAACCGGTGCAAAATGGGGGGATGACCCTGGTGATAATGCGGATTGGGACTGGGGATTGGATATTGAGCGGTTGTGGGGACCTTTGGTCAGTGATCTAGGTGATCCAAGCACCCTGCTTTCACCCTGTGATCCAGAATCAAAAACACCGAACGACATTGAAGTTAGCGAGGAATTGTTTGGCTTGAATTTCATAAAGGCTGAGGCACAGAGTTATGCTGTGCATCTGGGTAGCGATTTCAAGCGACCTACCAGCATACTGGCATTAACTAGAAATTTTGTGGGTTCTGACAGCCATATCAGCGGGCCGCACCCTGCCAAAACCTATGAGGGAACCACCCCGGTGGCCTGGGGCTCGCCGGCTTTCAATAAGCGTACCTCGGCATTGGCGGTGGACAGTCAAGGCTACATTAATTATCACGGCCCGGCCGAAAACAGTTACCAATACTCGCCACGCATTCGTTACCTGTGCAAAAACGACTTGGTAAAGCTTGGTAACCCGGCGTTCTATCTGTCGGACATTCCGACAATTGGCTTTCTCGGCCCGGAAATGGACATTGCTCCGGATAAAACTTTCTTGCGTGGCGACAAGCCGCATCAGATTTATAGAGATCTTGTTATGTCCGGTCTGTCTGTGAAACAGGGCCAGATACTCTATGCTAATGGGAAAGTGGAGCAGGGAGGTGATATTGTGTTTCGTGAGTCGGTAGAGAATCATCATAAGGAACGTGGAGGCATATTTAAATCCGTCGTTGAGGCAGTCACACAACCCGGACAAGATCGATCCCCGTGATGAACGCAAGCTTCGTGCAGGTTGTATTCCCTTGAAACAAGTATTCTTCAGGCCGTCTCAGCATGACTTTTGGCATCCCCCCAATCCTTGTCACTGGCAACTTTAGTCCATCCAAGTCAAATTTGGACCGCTTGAGCATCGGTTGCGCGCTATTTGCCATCTCCCCAAGTACGCACATGGCTCACCAACCAAGTGGGTGTACTACTCAAAACACGCACCGGTACACTTCCCTTGGATGCAATAGGTAAGGGATTAATTTATGACAAATAAGTAATCGCCACTTTTTTAAAAAAACCATTAAAACCGTTGTTTTTATGAGTGAGCTTCACGCAAAAATCAAAATTTTTTTAACTTAATATTGCTGTTTTTCTCCAAATTTTTTTTTTTAGTGAAAATGTTTCAGTTTGTATCGAGATTTCATCAATAAAAAGTGATATACAGCAATTGGCATAATTGATGCTTATTTTCTGACAGGATTCGACTTAAACGTGCTGGCAGAGAGGGCAAACGATGGATTCTCTCACCGACGCGTGCAACCTGGAATAAACACAAAAAATGAAAAAAACTGAAAAACCAAGCATGGGTTTCACCCTTATTGAGCTCTTGGTGGTCGTTGCCATTATTGGCATTTTGGCCAGCATGCTGCTTCCGGCCCTTGCGAATGCACGTAAAAAAGGTAATCGAGCAAAATGTTCGAACAATCTTGGACAAATCGCCAAGGCATGGAACGGTTTTGCGGCAGATGAGGCAACTCAAGATTACGCGTGGATGTTAACGCAACGTACGCTGAATCCGATATATGACAATGCACCTCGGGGTAGTAACGGTAGAACCTGGGGAACAGGTCAATGGCATCGTTGTCGTCACATTGAGCTGATGCATATTCCTGTGAGCAGTGATTTGGGTAGTGTTAAGACATTGCTTTCACCCTGTGATCCGGGCTCAAGGCAGGGCAACCAGAACTGGTACGCCAACGAGATCAGCTCCAGAAAAAGCGACGATACCGGTGTTTTCTCCGGAAGAAACCTCGTTGAAAACTATGCACAGAGCTACGCACACCACATGGGTGCAAGCTCAGCCTCGCCAAACTCGATTCTGGCCTCCACCAAGAACTGGACGGGGACCGACATAAAAACTCGTGGTAGAGGTGGCAGCAGAAACGTTCAGGCTGTGAGCGCGTATGACACGAACGGTGATGGCACCTATGATCCAATGAAAAAGGACAGCAACTGGGGTCGTATGAACCGGATGGGTAGTGATATTTATCATCGCACCAATAATGACACCGTTCTCTACACAAGCATACCGCGCAACTTGGACCTTGATGGCTGGCAAAGAACTCTTTGCCGCGGTAACAACGATAAGTTGTACTTCGACAAGAACAAGAATGGCGCATATGAAGAGGGTGACATCAAGGCAAACGGCTTCATTGGCTCAGGGGTTGATGGCCAAGCGACTTATGCCCGGAATAACCGTAGTAACAGGGTCCTTTCCAGCCTAGTGATGGCCGGCTTGGATGCTAACCAAGGACAGGTTGTGACCGCTGGTGGTGGCGCATCCATGGCAAACGACAAAACATTTCAGGAGAAGATTCATGAATCCGGTGGCCTGAAAGGCAATCACATTCACCCGATCCAGCACGTGGCGCAACCTACGCGAGATCTTCAGCCGTAAAGCTGGGTTAATAAAAAATTCAACAAATTACAGCGCCTCCCTAGAAGGGGGCGTTTTTTTGTGAAAATGCTGATTGAGTGAGCTTCACGCAAAGGTAATGATTTTTTTACGGATCATTTTTTAATGAAATAGAAAAACGTGTATTTTTGATTTTTTTTGTTAAAAAGAGCGTTTTTTTGATTTTTTATGCTTGGCATGCGTATTGCTTCTAAACTTCAGATAATTAAAAGCGCTGGCGTAGGTTTTGTAGCCTGTACCCAACCTGTGTCACACAACCTGATATAAACATAAAAATGAAAAAAACTGAAAAACCAAGAAAAGGGTTCACACTCATTGAACTCTTGGTGGTCGTTGCCATTATTGGCATTTTGGCCAGCATGCTGCTTCCGGCCCTTGCAAATGCACGCAAAAAGGGCAATCGAGCAAAATGTTCGAACAATCTTGGCCAAATCGCTAAGGCATGGAACGGCTTTGCATCTGATGAGGCCACTCAAGATTACGCGTGGATGTTGACGCAGCGCACATTGAACCCAATTTATGATAATGCGCCTTGGGGCAGTAACGGAAAAACTTGGGGAACTGGAAAATGGCATCATTGTCGTAATATTGAGGTGATGCATTACCCTGTGGGCGGTGATTTGGGAAGTGTTAAGACATTGCTTTCACCTTGTGATCCTGGCTCAAAGCAGGGCAACCAGAACTGGTACGCAAACGAGATCAGCTCCAGAAAAAGCGACGATACCGGTGTTTTTTCCGGCAGAAACCTCGTAGAGAACTATGCACAGAGCTACAACTTCCACCTTGGTGCAAGCACGGCCTCGCCGAATGCGATTCTGGGATCTACCAAGAACTGGATGGGTAACGACACGACAGACAGAGCTGGTTATGGTGGCAGTCAGAGGCATACCAAGGTCAAATCTGTGAGTGCTTACGACAAAAATGGCGATGGCACATACGACTCAGCGAGAAGGACCAGTAACTGGGGTATTATGGCCCGCATGGGAAACGACCTGTATCGTCACGGCAACAGTCATTACTACTATACCAGTATTCCTCGTGAGATAGATCTTGATGCTTGGCATAGGATGGCTTGCCGCGGTAACAACGATAAGTTGTACTTTGATGCAAATAAGAATGGCGTATATGAGCCAGGCGATGCCAAGTGCAATGGCTTCATTGGCTCCGATATAGACGGTCAGGCAACTTACGCCCGCTTCAATCGCAGGAACAGGATTCTTTCCAGCTTGGTGATGACTGGCTTGGACGCTAACCAAGGACAGGTTGTAACCGCTGGTGGTGGAGCAAGCATGGCAAACGACAAGACATTTCAGGAGAAGATCCATGAATCCGGTGCCCTAAAGGGTAATCATATTCACCCGATCCAGCACGTTGCAGGAGCCACACGCGACTTAGAGCCGTAAGCTGACAATATCCAACTAATGAATTACAGCGCCTCCCCAAATGGGGGGGTGTTTTTTGTTAATTGCGTAAATTAAACGCATCGAATGCGTGAAAATTGCGGCCAAATGCGTGAAAATTGACGGTTTATTGGTTTTCGAAGGAATTAAACGCCGTTTTTAAGGTATTCCTGCTTGGCATGTACAATGCTTACAATACCGTAATTTAACGGCGCTGGCGTTGGGTATGATCAGTAATTGTCCTTGAGCCACGCACAACCTGGGACTGTTTATGAATGCAAATGAACAACAAAAACGAGGGTTCACACTGATAGAATTATTGGTGGTTGTGGCCATTATCGGCATTTTGGCCAGTATGCTGCTGCCTGCGTTGGCATCAGCCAGAAAAAAGGGTAATCGGGCAAAATGTTCAAACAATCTTGGCCAAATCGCCAAGGCATGGAACGGCTTTGCGGCTGATGAGGCAACACAGGATTATCCTTGGATGCTGACACAACGCACGCTGAACCCGATCTATGACAATCAGCCACGTGGCACCAGGGCTTCTGGTGGTCAAACGTGGGGAACGGGTCGCTGGTGGTTCAACCGTGACATCGAGGTGGGCTGGAGCCCGATCTACAGTGACTTGGGCAGCATCAAGACGTTGCTTTCACCCTGCGATCCCGGCTCAAGGCAGGGTAACCAGAACGAGTACGCCAATGAGATCAGCTCACGGAAAGATAATGGCTACGGTATATTTGCGGGTGACGGACTCGTGGAGAATTACTCACAAAGCTACGCAGTGCATATGGGCGCCAGCACGGCATCCCCAAATGCCCTCATCGGTTCTACCAAGAACTGGATTGGCGCAAACGTAGCCGATCGCGAAGCACTCAAAGCTCCGTATCCCTTCGATCGTAACGGTGACGGCACCTATGATCCAGAGAAACGCCAAAGCAACTGGGGTCGCATGGTTCGCATGGCCGAACCTCACTACCGGAATGGTAACCGCAACCGTTACTACAACAGTGTTCCTCGTGAAGTTGACTTGGGCGGTTGGCAGAGGCTTGCTTGCCGCGGTAACAACGATAAGTTCCAT
Organism: uncultured Verrucomicrobiota bacterium; assembly: GCA_964448875.1. Lineage (GTDB taxonomy): Bacteria > Verrucomicrobiota > Verrucomicrobiia > Limisphaerales > UBA1100 > UBA6614. Next base: position 3,713 of record CAYUXV010000068.1, on the reverse strand, counting down.
TTCGACAAGAACAAGAATGGCGCGTATGATCCGGGCGACATCAAGGCCAATGGCTTCATTGGTTCCGATGTGGACGGTCAAGCAACCTACTATCGTCACAACCGCAGGAACAGGGTTCTCTCCAGCGGTGTGATGACTGGCTTGGACGCTAACCAAGGACAGGTTGTAACCGCTGCTGGTGGTGCATCCATGGCGAACGATAAGACGTTTGCTGAGCGCATCCATGAGTCTGGTGCCTTGAACGGCAACCATGTTCATCCGATCCAGCATACTAACAACCCCACTAGGGATTTGCAGCCGTAATGCGGTATACGGATACGAATTAACAACACACAACAAGCGCCCCGAACGGGGCGCTTTTTTTTATCTGTGAGAAAACAAACGTTGTGGCGTGATGGCAAAATAAGTGTGGAAATTCCGCTAAATGTGTGAAATATTTGTTCAGGCGGCCCAACCAGCCAAATTGACCTGCTGAAAATTGGGCAAAAACCGTCCTCCCTCTTTGGCACACGATGTGCTTGAAGAAAGGAGGCATGTCACCGGCCGAGCGCGTCGGGGACTTTTAGTGGATAGGGGCATGAAAAATCGGCGCACAGAGAGGCAGCGTAATGCCGGCACTCGTCGGCGGGGTTTTACCATGGTGGAATTACTGGTGGTCATTGCGATCATCGGTATCTTGGCGGCTATTCTTATGCCGGTGCTCGCTTCATCTCGTCGATCTGCCAATCGCAACCGTGACCTGAATAATATGAAAAAGCAGGTCGATGCATATCAGGCATTTAACAACGACAATAAGCAGCGGTACCCGTGGCACATGACAGCGAAAGATGGAAACGCCGTGGCAGCTTGGTTCAGTCCAGGTGGAGGTGGTGCCTGGAAATTCGAGTGGGACAGTTTGCTGGATATTCGCCGGTTGCACCAGACGCAGACCTTCAACATGGAGATACCCACCTGTAAGATTCTTATGTCGCCCTGCGATCCTGGTGCACTCAAGCGCAACCAAATTGAAGCTTCGGCTGAACGTGGGGGTTGGGGTTGGGAAGGTGAAATGGATAAAAACAGTCCTGAAGGCAAAGCCAACCATGGTTTCAAGCGCAAGGAAATTGCCGAAGATGCGCAGAGCTACTCGGTCTGCTTTGGTGCATACATGGAGAAAGGCGCGAAGGGTATTATTTTACTTACACGCAACCATGGCGGCAAAAATGGGACTGGTTATAATTACAAGTATCCCAGTGGGGTAAACCTTAAATACGGGGGGCGGCGTAGTCGTCGTGGTTCCATGGTGGATTTGCGAAAGACTGATAAATGGATGGAACCAACGGTAAAAACTGACAATCCAAGGCAATTTGTCGTTGGATTGAATGCCAACGAAGGTCAGATCGCTTTTTGTGATGGCTCAGCGCGCTTGGCAGACGATGCTTTCTTGAAGGAAGCGGTGAAAGATCACGGCTTAGCTCAGACTGGTTTATTAAAGGTGCAGAACTTTAATACTGCGCGACCGCGGCATTAGAAACCTTTAGGCAACTATTTCTGCTTATCTTTTTTTGGGGCGGCGTCTCCTGGTCCGAATAGGATTTCACATTTTGGGCGAGTCTTCCTGAACAAATCATAGCCTTTTTTGGTAATCTTTGTGTCACGGAGTTCCAAAATGGCCAGATTCTCCAGGACTTCCAGTTGTTTTAATGTAGCATCTGTTACATCTGGCCCATTCAAGACAACCATGGTAATTCGTCCTTTATTGTCCCGTTCACTTATCTCGCCGGCTACATTCTCAATGATGGCCTTGGCCTTCAGCTCCATTGGGTGAAAATCCACCTCTTTCTTGGGCTCCGGGATTTTCTGGCATCCAGCCAACGCCAAAACCACTACACCCGCCCCAGTCCAGAAAAATTGCTTTCCCATAATAAACCGCTAATTAACAACAATAATAAACAATTACCCGCCACCTAATAGTCTATCTGGAATATGCATTCAACAGCAAATTCCAGAAAAAACACACCAATAATGATAAAAAACAAGAATTTCCAATTATTAATTAAAAATTTGCAATATATTGAGAATGAACACTTTGCTCGGGAAAATCACCAGAAAGGGGTAATGCGTGTAAATTACAACGCTCGCGTGAAATTTTTACGCAAATTAAAAAAAAACAGCTAAAAAAATGTCTGAAAACAGGGATAAAAGACATATTCCACCTTGGCACGCCGTTTGCTTATATCCTCACAGATAATTAACCGCGCTGGCAGGTTAACATGGGAATTCATGATGGATCAGCGGCGCACAACCAAAAAACGGAGAGACAGTGATGAAAGCAAAGACACAAAAGGGATTCACCCTGATCGAACTGTTGGTCGTGATCGCCATCATCGGCATTTTGGCCAGCATGTTGCTGCCGGCCTTGGCAAAAGCCAAGAACCGGGCCAATCGCATTAAGTGTGTCAATAACGTGAAGCAAGTTGGCGGTGCGCTGAATGCTTTTGCGGATGACAACAAGAACCGCTACCCATGGTTGCTGACTTGGAAAGACCAGGTTGCTGAGCAAGGTGGCGCGAGCACGGCAAATGCTCGTTCATTCTACGAGACCGGCACTCTATTCGCGCAAGCGGGTGTGAAGTCTGGATTCGGTGGCTCGCAGAAGATTCTGGTATCGCCTTGCGATCCGGATAACCAAGGCAAAAATGACTTGGTAGATCTTTCTGTATCACACCATGCAACTAACCCGATCCCGAACGACGCACATAGCTATGGCGTTGTGACCGGTGGTGGCTGGGTTGGTGGCGATCCTGCTCCTGGTGCTACGGCGGCTGCAGATCTGGCCCGCACTCCTGAAGATAAGGGCGCGGACGTGCTGAAGCCAACTACGGTTCTTATGGTGACCCGCAACATCAATGACGAAGCGTTGAGCAACGCCCCGGTCGGTAACCCGGCTACTGGCGCAGTTGGCCAAGCTGGAACATGGTTGGGTGCGGATGATGCTGCACACTCCGCGGATCCTCGAGTGATGGCTGGTTTGAACACAAACCAAGGTCAAACTTCGGGTGCGGACGGAAGCGGATCACAGTCAAACAATGCTGACCTGAGCAACAAAGCACAGGCGCATAACAACGCCAAGGGCGGCAACTACAAGGGAGTCCCCTCACCGGTGTTGGACACCCCGAACGACTAAGTCGATCGATATAATTCAAGGCGCCCTTACGGGCGCCTTTTTTTTAACCTTTTTTTGTGGTCGGTAATGTAATTGACACAGTTCATCGGCAAGGTGGACAATGGTTATGGGGAAGAGCAATGAAGCTGAAACGGCAACAGCGCAAGGGATATACCATCTTAGAGGTTATCATTTCCATGGCTGTTTTGGCGATTCTCATGTCCATGCTCTTGCCCGTGTTGGCACAGGCTAGAAACCGGGCTCTGCGAATGAAGTGCGTTAACAACATTCGGCAGATTAATGTCACCTTTATCACTTATGCTGCAGAAAATGAGGTCAAGTTTCCCTGGATGATTGTGGATGTTGACAAGAAGGCTCAAGGCATTGCCGGAGAGCGGTCTTATCGTACTGATTCCCTATATGGTATGGGTACCATTCGTACCATGTTAGGGACATCGAGAACATTGCTCTCCCCCTGCGATCCAGATAGAGGGGATGTGAATGATCAGGTGGACTTGATGCTCGTGGAAGAATTTCCGGACAATGCGGCGAGCTATGGACTTGTTTG
>CAYUXV010000067.1:0-4585 GCA_964448875.1 uncultured Verrucomicrobiota bacterium | reverse complement strand
GTGATATGGCGGAATCCCGTAACCTGTTGGATCAAACTGAATTGGGTGATATCGCACAGCAACAGTTGGATGCCTTGGCTGAGCAGCTCGATAAGGCATCAAAGGCGTTTGCTGAGGTTAATGAAAAGGCAGATGATGCGGCAGGGGTGGCAAAGAAGCCGGAGGTAAAAAAATCTGCAGAAAAGGTTTTAAAGCTATCAGATGAAGCTGATGATAAGGCTAGGGAAATGGCTCGTGCAGCCCGCAATGAAGAACCTGAAATTGAGCAAGGTGAAACAGAAAAAATTCATGCCCGTACAACTGAATTGTTGGAACAGGCAGGCGAATTGCAAAAGAGTTTAGACATTATTGCAAAGGCATCAAAAGAAGCTGAAGCAGATACGGATGAATTGCTAGCAGACGCACGCGAAGCACTTAATGAAGTTCAAAAGAAGGCAGGTCAGGCATTAGAGAACCTGGATGAACACAGAAAACTAAAGGCATCGAATGAAAAGCCAGTCCTGCCTCCGACTGGGCAAAAGACAGATGAAGCTCAGAGTGACTCCATATTGAAAATTGAACGTGAGGTTCAGGACATGATCCAGATGGGGAGTGGTCAAGGTGAAAGCAGTGAGGAAAGCGAGGATGAGCAGCAGCTTGATGAGAAGCAGCTCAAGCTTCTGATGGAAATGATGCAACAGTTACAAGCTCAAGGCCTAATGCCAGGTCAAATGCCGGGGGCACAGCCAGGGTCGGGATCCGGAAGCCAACCATCCCCGGGAAGCGGGCAGGGCAATAGCCCGGGCATGAGTAATTCTGGGGGAAATACGGATCGCACAGATCCTACGGATACCAGCAAGGACCCTTTTAAACGCATCGATCCCAACGAGGGGAGCGGTCAGGCGGCAGGTTCGGCTGCCGGTCGCCCCGAGGAGTATCGTGATGCGATAGAAGCTTATTTGAGAGCTCTTCGCTCAACTCAAAAGAAATAATGTTTAAACGAGTTTTCATCATTGGTGTCGGCGTCATGTTGTCAGGGTTTTGTTTGTCAGCTCATTCCCAGGAACCGAAGGAAAAGAATCATGCCAGCACCCTTGTTGAAGTCGAACGACTATATAAGGGGGGCTTAAAATGGCTTAAGCGTGCTCAGCAGCCGAACGGCACATTCTCGGGTGGCGGTAGGGATACCTATGCCAGTCAGCCGGGAGTCGTGGGTTTGGCTGTAGTAGCTATGCTTGCTCATGGTGACGATCCAAATTTTGGTCCCTACGCAAAGAATATAAAGAGCGGGCTCAAATTTATTTTGAGTCAACAAAACAGCCGTACAGGATACATAGGGAGCTCGATGTATAATCATGGTTTCGCGTCTCTTGCCCTTGCCGAGGCATATGGCACTGTGCTCGACCCTGAAAAGAAGATTGGACGTGGGCTTACTAACGCTGTCCAGTTGATACTCCGTGCGCAAAAAGTACGGAAAAATAGCAAACAACAGGGGGGATGGCGATACTCCCCGGAGAGTACTGACTCTGATACAACTGTAAGTGGTGCTCAATTTGTCGCGCTTTTAGCCGCTGTTAATGCTGGTATCGCGGTGCCCAAGCAATCAATAAAGGATGCACTTGATTATATTGAAGAATGCCAATCTCCTTCAGATGGTGGTATTGGATACACAACGGCAACTGGTTCCAATGGCCCACGAACGGCAATTGGGGCATTGATGTTTGCCTTGGGAAAGAAAAAGGATAAGCCGCCATTCAAGGCTGCAATGAATTATCTGTATACGCACGAGAACAACGCCGGATCTTCGCACTATTATCACTACTATCTATACTACGCGTCACAGGCTTATTTTCATGGCGACCAACAAAATTGGCGCCGGTGGAATGCTCGCAATGTACAGACACTAAAAGATCAGGTGCAGGAAGACGGTAGCTGGAACAGTAATTTTGGTCCCACATTTGCGACTGCGTCATCCCTGCTATCCATGGCACTAAATTATCGATATTTACCGATTTATGAAAAGGACGATGATGGTAACTAGCTTTCAGAAATTAACTTTTCTTTTCCTGGTGGTTCCATTTTTGGTGTTCGCAGATCAGAAGCGGATTCTGCCAAAACCGGCAGTTGTCGTTCCTGCTTTACCGGTTGTGAAGCAGGTGATTGGAAATGCGCCACAGGAGAAATTAAACCTTGGCCCGATCAAGGACTTGACGCCTTCACGCCTACTCCGGCGCCCTCTTCCTTCGGGAGACGCCATTAAAGGTGGCTTGATGGGTGACAAGCTTGTTCTGCTGAATGCCGATAAGATGACTGGCCAATTTGTCGGTTTCGAAGATGGGAAAGGATTAATTTGGCGCCATCCTGCGGTAAAGACGCCACTGATATTTGATACTGCAAGCTTGGATCGGATAACTATCAAGAGCCAAGATATGCCAGAGGATGTGAAGAGGCATGCATGTATCGTGGCTTTGGTTAATGGAGATGAATTGTTGGGGGATCTTGTGACACTCGATTCAGGAACCGAAAAGGAGCCAGGGGCATTGGTGCTGGACACTTGGTACGCTGGTCGCATTCGGATTCCATTTAATGTATTGAAGACTATATCACCAGGTACAGGCGGGAGTACTGTAATATTTGAAGGTCCTGAATCGGCTGAAGGATGGTCAACAGGTAATCGGGCAGCGGCACAGGCGGCAGGTATGAATCTGGCTATTCCACAGCGAGGAGCGCCGCAGCAGTTCCGTGGAAGGCCTAATATACCTGGAGGTATTGCCCCCGGGCAGAATGATCCGGGGGATCGGGCATTGGCAATTGCTGGACGCATGAAGCTTACTGCCGGAGCGACTCGGTGGAGGTATTCGATTAATGCATTCTACAGCCGTGGAAGTGGTGCCCTCATAGGGCGGAACTTTGAATTGCCCAAAAAGGCTAATATCGAGTTTGAAATGTCCTGGCAAGGCTACTTCAGTATGGGCATGAACTTTTATGCGGACAAATTTAGTCAGTACGCAGGCAATGGATACAGCTTAAGAATTGATTCCAGTACGGCGTATATGTACCGCATGTCCAATGGTGGTTCCACTAAGATGGGGCAGGTTCGTAGTGGGCTACAGAATCCGCAAACACGTGCAAACATTTCCCTGCGAGTGGACAAGGACGCAAAGCTTATAATTCTCTTTATTAATGGTAAAAAAATTGGTCAGTGGAAGGAGGCAGCATCACGGGCTTTTGTCGGTAATGGTAAGGGCTTGGTATTTTATACAAGAAATACTCAACCTATGCGTATTCGGAATATTCGAATTAGTGTTTGGGACGGACGACTTCCTGAGGGGAACAATGTGACAAACGGAACCGGTAAGGAGGATTTTGTTTTATTTGGAAATGAAGACAGTATCTCCGGGCAATTGCTGGCCATAAAAGACGGCAAGCTTCAGTTGAAAGCCTCCTTTGGGAAACTTGACGTGCCTATGGCACGGGTCAGCAGAATTGACATGAAACAAAGGTCGACGACCTTTGACGCAGCCTCCAGTCGGGCGACATTGAGTGACATTGGAAGACTCACATTGACCTTAAAAAAATGGTCGGAAAATGGCGTGGATGTTATCAGTCCGGCGTTTGGAAAGGCGACAATATCGCCGTCAGCATTCAATGTCATCGATTTCAATATTGGTAAGGCCAGAATGTCTGGTGAAAACGATGATCCGTTTTTTCCGTGATATGCAGGTTGAGATTCAAGAAATGAAATACAATAATTACATCACGTTGTTCGGTTTGATTTTTGTTATAGCTGTCGTTCAACCTGCCAATGGCCAGGGTGTAATCGTCAAGAAGGGGGAGAAGATTAAATCGGATGGACAGTCGGGTAATGTAGGACCTGTAAATATCAGGGTTGCCAAGGGAAAGAGTCAGCTCATTGAGTTGCTTAACGGCGACAAACTTACCGGGGAGATGAAATCATTCAGCGAGGAAACCGGCATTCGTTGGATACATCCAGCAGCACTTGAAAGTATAGGTTTTCGTCCGTCTGGAGTTGCTCGAATTAGGCTGAACTATGAGCCGCCTGTGTTGCCTAATAGAAAGATTTCTGTCATTCGCCTTTTGAATGGCGATGAAGTTTCGGGCGAGATAAATGTGCTAACCAGTAAGTTGCTGCGCCTTAGCTCCAATTATGCAGGAGAGTTGACAATACCAAGGGATGAAATTGTATCTATATCTTCAACCAAGTCAGCGACTACTGCAATATATGAGGGTCCTAATGGAATTAAAGGTTGGGCTGGCTCTGGAATGAAAAACCTCGATGGTATGAATTTCAAACAAAGAGTTCCTCTCAAGAATGACGGTACCGGCGGGTGGAGGTATTGGGGTAATTCATTTTATACAGCAAGTAGTAGCGCGCAAATCGGCAGAAAGATAAAATATCCTGATCGTGTAAGTGTTGAGTTTGACCTTGCTTGGCGCGGGTATTTTCAAGTTGCAGTACACTTGTTCGCTGAGAAACAGGAACAACACACGGGAAATGCGTACATCTTGAGGGTTAATCAAAGTAGTGCATCCCTGCATCGCATGGCTGCAAACGGAGCACAAACATCATTAAGCTCTGTGAGCC
>CAYUXV010000066.1:0-12321 GCA_964448875.1 uncultured Verrucomicrobiota bacterium | reverse complement strand
TACTGGACATGGAGTTCATCCAGTTTCATCCCACCGGAATGGTTTGGCCGCCGAGCGTGCGTGGCATTCTGGTTACTGAGGGTGTGAGAGGTGAGGGTGGTATTTTAACGAACAGTGAGAGGAAGCGTTTCATGTTCGATGACATTCCAGAGCTGTACAAGGGCTCCACCGCCGACACCCCTGAGGAGGGTTGGCGCTATGTGACCGGCGACAAGGAGGCGCGACGGCCTCCGGAATTGCTTACACGTGACCACGTGGCGCGGTGTATTTTGAAAGAGGTTGCCGAAGGTCGTGGCAGTCCGCACGGTGGGGCATTTCTTGACATCGCGTGGATCAAGGAGAAGTTTGCCAATAGCGAGGAACACATTAAAAAGAAGCTGCCGAGCATGTATCACCAGTTCAAGCAGCTGGCAAATCTGGACATTACCAAGGAACCCATGGAAGTTGGTCCCACGACGCATTACGTAATGGGCGGTGTGCGTGTGGATGCGGAAACGCAGATGTCAACCGTGCCTGGACTGTATGCTGCAGGTGAAGTGGCCGCGGGTTTGCACGGCGCAAATCGGCTCGGCGGCAACTCGCTGAGCGACCTGCTGGTTTTCGGCAAGCGTGCTGGTGAGTACGCGGCGAAATTTGCACAGGAGAACGGTGACGGAAAGATCGACGACACCGAGGTAGACGCCCTAGCGAAAGCCGCGCTGGAGCCGCTGGAACGTGATGGCGATGGTGAAAATCCTTATGAAATTCAGCGTGAACTGCAGGAAATGATGCAGGATAAGGTGGGCATCATACGTGAAGAGGGCCTCATGAAGGAAGCCATAGACGGAATTGCCCAGTTTGCTGAACGCGCGGCCAATGTCGCTGCGCCGGGCAACCGCGAATACAATCCTGGTTGGCATACCGCGCTCGATTTAAAATGCCTTTTGATCGTCAGCGAGGCTTCCGCCCGTGCCGCGCTTGATCGTCAGGAAAGCCGCGGCGCGCAAACTCGCAATGATTACCCCGACAAGGACCCCGATAACTGGGGAAAGCACAACTTGTTGTTGAGAAAAGGCAAGGATGGCGAAATGGAGGTTGAGAAAGTGCCGGTGGTTTCACAGACCGACGAGCAGAAAAAAATCATTGAGGACAACCAGTAATGGCGCAGGTGAACTTTAAAATTTGGCGTGGCGATGCCGATGGTGGGGAATATCAGGATTTCTCCACTGACGTCACCGAGGGTATGGTGGTGCTCGATTCAGTGCATCAAATTCAGGCCGAGAGTGCCAACGACCTCGCCTGCCGCTGGAACTGCAAAGCCGGCAAATGCGGATCCTGCAGCGCCGAGGTTAACGGCCACCCTCGACTCATGTGCATGATGCGCATGGATGAGGTCTTAAAGGAAACACCCGAGGGTAAGGCTGTCACCATCCAGCCCATCAAGGCTTTTAAGGTGGTGAAAGATCTGGTCACCGACGTCTCGTGGAACTTTGAGGTTAAAAAGAGGATCAAGCCCTTCAAGCCGCGAAAGCCCGATGCCGAGGACGGCACTTGGCGCATGGCGCAGGAGGACGTTGACCGTGTGCAGGAATTTCGTAAGTGCATTGAGTGTTTCCTCTGCCAGGACGTCTGCCACGTGCTGCGCGAGCACAGTCTACACGACGAGGTTATCGGTCCGCGCTTTCTAGTGTATGCCGCTGCCCTGGAGATGCACCCGCTTGACACCGAGGACCGTACCACCGAGCTGAAGAACGCCCACGGCATTGGCTACTGCAACATCACCAAGTGTTGTACCAATGTCTGCCCCGAGCACATCACCATAACTGACAATGCCATCATCCCTTTGAAAGAACGCGTCGTTGACAAGCACTACGACCCACTGGGCGGCGTGTGGCGCTGGTTCCACGGTTCGGAAGAAGACAAAGTCTGACAGTGTTTCTTGAAAGTGTCGGGCCGATGCCTGAACGGCTGGCAGTCCTACGATTCTTCCCATGCAGAACGCTGCGTCTATTCTGGGACTTACCCTTTGTTTACTATTTCTCAGCTCCGGTTCCACTTTTGCCCAGAAACAAAAGACTTTTCTCACCACTTTCACCTACAAAAAGGTTGGAGATCTGGAAATCAAACTGGATGTGCACCGGTTTGCAGATAAAAAACCCGGCCAATCTCTGTGGGGATTCATGGTGGCCCATTAAGCCAGCACGTCTTGGATAATGTGTCCATGCACGTCTGTCAGACGGCGTTCGAATCCATTGTGATAAAAGCTAAGGCGTTTATGGTCCAAACCAAGTAGATGCAGAATGGTGGCGTGGAAGTCGTAAACTGTGGCGATGTTCTGTTCAGCCTTCCAGCCAAAAGCATCGGTGGCCCCGTAGGTGTGGCCCCGTTTTACTCCTGCACCGGCGAGCCAGCCAGTGAAGCCATCGGGATTGTGATCACGTCCACTGGCACCTTTCTGAAAGGTGGGCATACGGCCAAATTCAGTGCACCACACCACTAGAGTATCCTTTAATAGACCGCGTTGCTTTAAATCTTTCAAGAGGGCGGCGGCTGGTTGGTCGAGCACGGGGCCGTGCTTTGAGTACTGCTTTTGAAGTGTTTTGTGTCCGTCCCAATTGCTGACACCTTCACCGCCGGTTTGGTAGGCGCCGTTGAAAAGTTGTACGAAGCGCACACCTTTCTCAAGCAGGCGGCGAGCAAGAATGCAGTTTTTGGCGAAGCTGGCCTTTATGGGGTTGCTGGCATCATCGGCACCATACATTTTCAAGGTAGAAGCCTTTTCGGTCGATAGATCGCTGACCTCCGGTACACTCAGCTGCATGCGCGCAGCCAATTCATAGCTGGAGATGCGCGCAGCCAGCTCGGTGTCGCCAGGAAATTTTTCCAAATGGCGCTTATTGAGGCGTTGAAGAAAACCGCGTGTGGCCGAATCCTGTTTTGCACTAAGCCCTTTCGGTCGGCTCAGGTTGCGTAACGGTTTGCTGGCATTAAAATCCGTACCTTGAAAAGCTGCAGGCAGGAAGCCAGGGCCCCAGTTGTTGATGCTGCTCTGCGGTGTGCCACGTGGATCAGGAATGGCAACGTAGGCGGGCAGTTCTTCATTTTCTGAGCCGAGTGCCCATGTCACCCACGCACCCATGCTGGGGAATCCGTCCAGAGTGTAACCGGTCGACATGAAATTTTCACCTGGTCCATGGGTATTGGTTTTGCCAGTGAGCGAATGGATGAAACATATTTCATCGGCTAAATTTCCCAAGTGCGGCACCAGTTCAGAAACCATCTTGCCGGATTGGCCGCGTGGTTTGAACTCCCACGGGCTTTTGGTGAGGTTGCCTTGATCGCCCTGAAAGGTTTTGAGTTTTTCACCGCCCGGCATCGGTTGGCCGTGTAGTTTCAGTAGCTCGGGTTTATAGTCAAAAGTGTCCAATTGACTGCATGCGCCGGAACAGAAGATGACGAGTACTTTGTTTGCCCTCGCTGGTGAATGCCCATCTCTAGCGGCAAAAGGTTTGGCTGGATTAATCTCCGGGGGAATCGGCTCATCCTTTGCCAACAACCCTTCACGCGTCAGCAAGCTGGTTAGGGCAATGCCGCCCAGTCCTTGGCTGGTGTGTTGCAGGAAACGACGGCGGTTTAAAAGGGGGTTCATGGTATAAATACAAACTCGTTTGCATTCAGCATCGCCCGTGCGAATTGCTGCAGGCCTTCCGCTTTAATAAAGGCGGCGGCATCCTTGGTCTCGGAGTCGGTGGCAGAGCGATTAAAGCAGAGTCTAAAGGCGCGGGCGGCTTGGGCGGTGGGCGCTTTGCCGGCTTCTTTTTCTAGCCGCTTGGCGAGTAGGTCTGATTGTTGCATCACGAAGGTGCTGTTGAGTAGGTTAAGAGCCTGCAGAGGAGTGGTCGATCGACTGCGCTTGGGGACACCTTGGCTGGCGTCAGGACAGTCAAAGGCACCGAATACGCTTTCCTGTTCCTGCCTTACCTTGGTCATGTAAATCATCCGACGCCAATCGGTAGGTCCATAGTTTTTCTTCGGGAAAAAATGTCGGACATTTTCCATCTGAACCTCAAAGCCACTGAAGCCCTGCCCCCCCATCCTCAAATCGAGCACTCCGCTGGCCTGCAGTATTGAGTCGCGTATAGCCTCGGCTTCGAGTCGGCGAGTGGGGAAACGCCAAAGTAGTCGGCAGCCGGCGTCGACCTTCACCGCCGTGGAGTTGGGGTGGCTGCTTTGCTGCCACACGCGCGAGAGTAGGATGCGTCGGTGCAGTTCCTTAAGTGACCATCCCTCAGTAGCTAGTTCTGAGGCAAGCCATTCGAGTAAATCCGGATGGGTAGGGGCAACTCCGTTGTGGCCGAAGTCATTGGGTGTATCCACCAGTCCTGCTCCAAAGTGATGCTGCCAGATTCGATTGACAATTACACGGCTTGCCAGCGGGTTGGTATCACTTACAATCCAGTCAGCCAGTGCCAGTCGCCGCTTTTGCTCTGGCGTCTTAGCATCAATTTTTAGTGAAACAAATTTGGTTAACGCCCCTGGTGCTACTTCTTCCCGTGGCGATTCTGGGTCGCCACGGTAAAATAACCGAGTTGGCTCCGGTTGGGCAAACGTGCCCACGTACGCCTTGGTGCTGTTCTGTAAATTCTTGAGCTGCTGCTCGATTTGTTCCAGTTCAGCCAATAGCTTTTTTCCACGCGCGACCTCGGTTTTCGGCAGTTTGTCGAACGCATAAACCGGCTTGGCCGGTTGGCCGCCCTTGAACGGCTGGCGATCCTCCGAGCTGGCGACCGTCTTCCATTCGCCTTCCTTCAAGCCCGTCTCAATGCGGTAGCCGATAGGTACTCTATCATTATATTTTCCCTGACGGTCGCGTGCCCACTCGATTCGGTCGATGCGCGCGGCCTTGGGTAGCTCAATCTGGACCCAACCAGTATTGTTGGCAGCGATCCAACTTTTTGCGTTGCCATATTGACCGTCGTTGATGTGCGCGAGTTTGTGCAGTGGATGCTTGAAGTCGCCGCCTGAGCTGGCTTTAGAGCCTTTATTGGCGCGCGCGAGGTTTTCCGTGCCCGCGAAAATCTCCAATTCATCAATGCACGGGTGGCTGGTGCTGCTACGCGTGATGGTGAAGCGCACAAACCGCGCCTCGACAGCGGGGAATGTTTCGATGTTGTGTTTGGCTGTCACCGCCGAGCGTTTTTCTTGAGCAGGCTTGGCGATGAACTTGCCCAATTGCGACTTGAGTTTGTCGATTCGTTTTTGCAGCGCGGTAATCTTGGCTTGGTTAGCAGCGGTCAGTGGTAAATTACGATCGGCATGTTTGACGCCTTCAAAGATCCCCTTCAATGCGTAGTAATCTTTTTGCGAAATGGGATCGAACTTGTGATTGTGACAACGCGCGCAGCCGGTGGTGAGGCCAAGGAATACAGTGCCGGTGGTGTTGATCATGTCATCCAATTCATTGGCGCGTTGCATGCGGGTGAGCCGTGGATCCTGTCCCTTCACGATGTCGTGCGGGCCGGCGACGAGAAATCCCGTTCCAATGGGTTCGCCCAGTGCATCACCCGCGAGTTGCTCGCGCACAAACTGGTTGTACGGCTTATCTTCATTAAGCGCGCGAATCACCCAGTCGCGATAAGGCCAGGCGTGGTTGCGTTCACGGTTGGTTTCGAAGCCGTGCGATTCGCCAAAACGAACAAGATCCAGCCAATGTGTCGCCCAGCGCTCACCATAACGTGGGCTGGCAAGCACTCTGTCCGCCAGTCGCTCAAATCCATCTTGATGTTTATCTTCTAAGAATGCATCGATTTGTTTCGGAGTTGGAGGCAGGCCATGCATCACAAGATAGATCCGGCGGACCAATGTTCGCTTGTCTGCGCGCGGATTAAGTTTCAGGCCTTTGGTTTCCAGTTTTTGTTGAATGAAATCGTCAATCTCCAAATTGGCTTTTGGTAAATCGGGTTCTTGAATTTTTCGGAATGCCCAGTGATCCATTCGATCCTCCACCTTTGCTCCTATATCATCTGGCCAATCAGCGCCTTGATCGATCCAAGCACGAATGAGCCCCACCACCTTGTCGCCGAGCAACTCATTTTTCGGCGGCATTATTGTCTCCTCATCAAGCCCCGAAATAAAATGTACCAGCGGGCTATCGGCGCTTTTTCCGGGGATTATATTTTGTCCCATATCGCCACCCTCCAGTGCCAATTCCCGCACATCGATCCGGAACCCACTCTTCTGCTTCTTTGGCCCGTGGCACTTCACACAGTGCTTTTGAAACACAGGCCAAATATCATTTTTAAAATTAACCTCGCGTTTGGCTGGTGGTGGAAGTTCTTCAACGTCAATGGCGAGAATGTTGCAGCCGAGCAATAGTGAAGCTAAAGCAAGAAGGCGTTTAAAACGCATGTCCATGGAGCAAGTTTAATTACATGGGAGGCTTGTTCAAGCCCGATTAATGCCAGCTTTGGCCATCCCAATCTCCAACCTCTTGGATGAGTTTTACAGTACCATCGGTAAAAATCTTAAAGAGCGTCTCACCTTTTTCCGCGCTGGCGGCTGCGGGGACGCCGATGTGACCGGGTTCACTAAGGTCTTTGGTGGTCCAACCGCGAGTTGTGGTATCAAATGCCGTACCTTTGGGTACTTCATCGCGCTGGTGGTCGCCGACGAGGTCGGGGCGGATGACCATCATCATGGAAGTCTCCAGCTCACCGGCATGCCCCATGGCATCCTGCGCAAAGTCATCGCGTGCCTTGCCAATCTTCGCTTGGTCCCAGTATGTGGCGGAAAGGAGAAGCAGGTCCTTGCGGTCGCGATAGCGCTGGCGGATCTCGAAGACGGCCTGTGCTCCAGGCACCATGTTCCCACCGTGGCCATTGAGCAGCACAAGGCGCTTGAAGCCGTGGTGCAAAAAATTCTCCAGTAATTCATTAAGCAAATCGAGGTACACGCGTGGTTCTGCTGAAAGGGTGCCGGGGAAATCCATGTGGTGATGAGAATTGCCAAGCCACATCAACGGCGCGAAGAGTACGTCATCGCCCAACTGTTCCTCTGCGCGCCGGACAATCTCGCCCAGCAACAGGCTGTCGGTGTGAAGTGGCATGTGGTGCCCGTGTTGTTCGTGTGCAGCGATGGGGATGACAACGGGAGTGTCCTTGCAGAGTGATTCGACATCAGGCCACTTGAGTTCGGCGAGTTTCATGGAGACAGAAGTGAATCACGCGCCTCTGCAGCTGGCAAGAGTGTGAAGTCAGGCGATGAGGCCGGTGGCGATCTTGGCTTTATTGGGGCCGGTCAGACGGTGGTCACGCCCGCCGTGGCGGAAGGTCAGCTGGTCGTGTTTTAGTCCCATCAGGTGCAGGATGGTGGCATGCAGGTCGTGGAAATGGACTTTCCCTTCGACAGCCGCTGCTCCGGTGTCGTTGGTGCTGCCATGGACATAGCCGCGCTTGGTGCCGCCTCCGGCCAGCCAGAAGGTGAAGCCGCGGGCGTTATGGCCGGTTTCGGCCTTGCCGTTGCCTGGAGTTAATCCGGGGCGACCAAATTCGCCACCCCAAACAACGAGAGTTTCATCGAGTAAACCACGCGCTTCAAGATCCCCCAAGAGAGCGGCAATGGGGGCGTCAGTGGTTTCGCAGTTGGCGCGCAAATCACGCCGGTGCCATTTGTGCTGATCCCAGCTGCCGTGATTGACCTCAATGAAGCGTACACCAGCCTCTGCAAAGCGGCGGGCGAGCAGACATTGGCGGCCGAAGTCGGATGCACGGCAGGTGCCCACGGTTTTCTTAAAGCCAACCTGATAGCGTTCGAGGATTTCCTTGGGTTCAGTGCTTACATCCAAAAGTTCAGGAGCAATAGACTGCATGCGAAAACCCATTTCCATGGATTCAATGACCGATTCCAATTTGGCATCGTAGGGGCGCACCGCGCGATGTTCGCGGTTCATGTCCTGCACTAGGTCAAGTTGTCTGCGCTTGAGCGCGTGCGAAAGATGTTTGCTCCCAATATTCGGGATACTGGCTTTTGACATGTCCTCGCCGTTAATGCCGATGGGGGTGCCCTCGTAGGCGGGGGGCAGGAAGGCACTTGAGTAGGTTGCCGGCTTGGAGGTGTTCAGGCTAATCAAGCCTGGCAGGTTCTGGTTCTCGGTGCCCAGCCCGTAGGTGATCCATGCACCCATACTAGGACGTCGTCGAAGGAGTTCTCCGGTGTGTAGTTGGTTGAAAGACTGGGCATGGTTGCCGGTGTCTGCATGCATGCCATTGATGACGCAAAGCTTATTGGCATGCTTAGCAGTCTCAGGTAGTAGTTCGGAAATCCATAAACCGCTATCACCATGACGTTTGAAATCAAATACTGAACCCGGGTGCGCGGCGTTGGTCAGCTGTGGTTTGTAATCAAAGGTGTCCAGGTGTGCCGGGCCGCCGGCCATGCAGAGAAAGATCACGCGCTTGGCCCGCGCGGGCAGGGGGGGTGTTTTTAGAGCGAGTTCGTTCGTGCCATTCGCGCGCGCTGACTTGGAAAGCAACGCCGACAAGGCGAGATATCCGAAACCGCACGAGGCGGTCTGGAGCATGTCGCGGCGTGAAAGGATGTTGCCGTTTAAATCCATCTAATCAATGTAGCGAAATTCATTCGAAGCCAGAAGTCCCTGGCATAATGCAGCCCATGACCTAGTTTCTCTGTCCGCTTTCAGCATTCTGGAGTCTAGCCCCTTTTGCGTCCTCTTCACAAGTTCAATGGCCCGGTTTAGTTCTTCTTGGGTGGCATCGCGCTGTAATGCGCGCCGGTAAACCCAGTTTACCCGGGTTGCGGTATCACCGCTGGTTTCCCCGAGGAGTTTGACGGCGAACAAATTAGCCTGATTCACCACCATGGGGTTGTTCAACAAATACAGGCCGTGGGCCGGTTGGGTGGTAATGTGTCGTCTTCCCATTACCCTTACTCCGGCAGGCAGGTCAAAGGCCGAGAGTTCCAAGGGCGGCGCGTGGCGTAGCAGGCAGAGGTAGATACTGCGGTGATTGTTGGGTCGGTGAATGATGGCCGACTCGCCCGGAGGCCAGTTGATGAGGGCGTCCAGTTGGCTGACATCCGAGTTGTGGCGTGGTGCCAGGTTGAGCTGACCGCTGGCTTGCAGGATGCTGTCGCGCACGCTCTCAGCATCGAGTCGGCGTCGGTTGTGGCGCGCGAGCCACTGGTTCTCCGGGTCGGACTGCGTCTGCACTGCCGTGGCTTGACTCCCCAGTTGATAGGTGCGGCTTAACACAATGGCACGGATAAGTTTTTTAACCGACCACTTCTCAGTCATGAATCGGCGGGCCAAGTGATCAAGTAATTCGGGATGGGTGGGCCGCGCGCCGTACACGCCGAAGTCATCAGGGGTATCGACAATCGGTTGACCGAAAAGATGCAGCCAAACGCGGTTAACCATCACTCGTGCGGTCAATGGATGGGTTGGGTGCGTAAGCCATTGGGCCAGTTCCAACCGACCACTTTGTGTCGGGTTTACCTTTACTATGTTCGCCATCTTGGTGGCGGTGAGAAATCCGCGTGGCACCGCCGCACCGAGTTTCTTAGAGTTCCCGTTCTTGTTAATTTTTGTGTCTGCAGGCTTCTTGCCTTCGCGCACCCCCATGGCAAGATTTATTGGGGCAGCCTTGGGTGCCTTCTGTGGAGGCATAACCTTGCCGCTGCCCTTGGGCCGGCCCGAGGCGCTGTGTAGTTCCAACGCTTCCTTGGGGCTCAATGCGCGCGGGAAGAGCGCGAACTGCGTCATGTTACCAGTATGGGTCATCTGGAAAAAGTCGTTGCGGCCACCAATGAAGATATCGCGCGCGCCCTTGGACGTGACGGGCACCTCGGCATCAAATTCGGGCTCAGGATTTCCATTAAGATGTAACCGGGCGCGTTTGTTTTCACGAATAAAGACCAGATGGTTCCAAGTGCGCGGGGCGATGAGCGTCTTGCCGGAAATCGATACTCCACCCTCATTGCCATTGAAGACAAATAGTTTTCCGTAATTCGGGTTGCCCTTGTGATTGCCGCCAATACCGATTTGGTCACCGGGCGCGCCCTTAGCACCCTTGGGCCCGCGCGAAAAAAGGTAGCCTGTAACCGCGCGCGCCTGGTTCTCTATGTCGTTGCGAAACCAGAAGGACACCGTGTAAGAGGCGACATTTCCCTTCAAGGCACCTTCCAGCCAACCGCCATTAAAGGCACCGGTATTTTCTTTCGTGAACTTGACGGCTTTTTTGGTGGTGAATCCTTTGGGCTGTGAATCAAGTTTTAGGTGCAGTTCGGGTTTCAATGCTGCGATGGCATTATCATAGTTCTTTTCAAATTTTGGTACACCCGCAGTCATCGCCAGCGTGGGGTCAGGTTTTGCGTCCTTCCGTTTCATGGTCTTGAGTTCGTGCAACGGCGTGGCCGGGGCGGTGAGCTTTTCATTGGCGGCTTTACCCCAGAGCGTTTGGGTGCTGGTGAAGATGCCGGCTAGAGCGTAGTAATCGCGTGTGGGAATGGGATCGTGCTTGTGATCGTGGCAACGCGCGCAGGCGACACTCAGGCCCATGATAGCGGTACTAACCACGTTGATCTGATCAGCCACCACGTCCATGTCGAAATTATTGTTCATGGCCTTGGCGGGTTTGGCGCCAATAGCGAGAAAACCAGTGGCTACCAACTGTCGGTCACGCTCTGCATCATTTTTAATAGGTAGGAGGTCACCAGCGATTTGTTCAGTAAGAAAACGGTCGTAGGGGGTATCACGATTAAAAGCATCAATCACGTAATCGCGATAACGCCACGCGTGCGGGAAGGATGCATTGCGACCAAGGCCATCATCCCCATTGGATTCGCCATAGCGTGCCACGTCCAGCCAGTGGCGGCCCCAGCGCACCCCGAATTGGGGTGAAGCCAAAAGTTCATCAACCAGTTCTTGAATTGCCTTTTGGCCGTTGCGATGGTGCTCCTTCGCAAACCTCTCGACTTGTTCGATTGTGGGAGGCAGTCCAATCAAGTCGTAATACAACCGACGGATCAAAACTTTTGTATCGGCATCATCAGCCGGTTGCAGTTTCTCTTTCTCCATTCGTGCGAGTACAAAGTGATCAATATCATCACGCGGCCAGTTTGCCTGTTTCACCTTGGGCGTGTTGGGGTTAGTGATGGGCTGGAAAGCCCAGAGCGATTCATCGGTCGACACTTTGGCGATAGATGGAAATGGTGCGCCCAATTTTAACCAATGTTCAAAATCGCGAATGACCTGCTCGGGCAATGGCTTGTGGTGTGGTGTCATTTTGCTGGCTGAGCGCAAAGTCTTGGTGATGAGGCCTGCATCGGTCACGGGCGCGTCGAGCGTTAGCTTGGTCTTTGATTTCTTCGAACTGGCAGAGTGGCATTCAAAGCACTCCTTCACCAACACAGGCCGTATTTTATTTTCGAAAAACGCCCGATCAGCCGCAGAAATTGTTTCTACACTCCACACGTTTGCTGCACTGCCAAGGGTCAGGTTGAGGGCAAGTTGTGCACGTAGAATGTGGATGCTTAAATTCATTTTTATGTATGCTAGACTAGGAAAACACTCTGCCAACGTCAAAGCTCTAAAAGGGACTTTAGGATAATAAATCCCTTATCACGTGGCCATGGACGTCGGTGAGGCGGCGTTCGATTCCGTTGTGGTAAAATGTTAACCGTTCATGATCGATGCCGAGCAGGTGCAGCGCGGTCGCATGAAAATCATATGAGTAGGTAGGATTCACCGCCGTCTTCCAGCCCAGTTCATCGGTGGCACCGTAGCTCGTGCCACCTGAGATGCCGCCGCCGGCCATCCAGGCGGTGAATGCGCCGGCATTGTGGTCCCGGCCCTTGCCGGTTTTGCCTTGGGCGGCAGGTTGGCGACCGAACTCGGTGGTGCAGATCACAAGCGTTTCATCCAGTAGCCCACATGCTTTCAGGTCCTTCAGCAATGCGGTCGCGCCACCGTCAAGGACAGGCCCCCAGTAAGCGTGATCACGCGGGAGATCCTCGTGGCTGTCCCAGTTGGGCCTGATCTTGCGAGCGGTGGTGTTTTCGGCCCCGCAAAAAATTTGCACAAACCGTACGCCGCGCTCAACCAATCGGCGGGCGAGCAGGCATTGACGGCCAAAGGGACCGATATCTTCGTCCTCAAGCTCGTATAGCTTTTGCGTGGCGACACTTTCGCCGGTGATTTCCGTGGCCTCAGGCGCGCTGAGTTGCAGCTAGGCTGCCATCTCGTAGGCCTTGATGCGAGCCTCTAGCTCGGAATTGCCCGAGCGTTCGGCGGCGTGGCGGCGGTTGAGCAGCGTGAGCAGTTGATCG
>CAYUXV010000065.1:0-9489 GCA_964448875.1 uncultured Verrucomicrobiota bacterium | reverse complement strand
GTCGCATTAGCGTCACCACGTGATGCAGCCTCTGCTAATTTCTGCAGTAAATCTGAATCAATCGCCGGCTTGAATACGAGCAACATCGTAACCATAAAGGCCACCATACCCATCCCTGCAGCGAACCATGGAGATTTGAGTAAACGCATCATGCCTAGTGCCTCATTCTACATCATTTTCGTTGAGCCACGCGATTCGCGTAGCGAAATCATTTCATCCAACCCCAACTGTTCTTCTCGTGCTACCTCACGTTCATGTGCCTCTTTCTTGCGATCCTGCAGCTTGTCCATTGCCTCACGTTTTTGGCGGGCCATCACTAATTCCTGCCATTTCTCATCCAGAACCACCTTCAACTCTGCTGCCTCTGGCTCCATCGCTTTCAGTTTTTCTCGCAACACCTCCAGCATCGTCCGCAGTTGCACGACGCGGCCCGATTTCGTCGGACCACTGCATTCACTCCGGCACTCTTCCAAATTGGCTTCAAGAGAATTTTCCACCTGCCGCCGACGCTCATTGAATTGCTCCATCAACCGTACCGCGCGCGCATACAGCTCCTGTGCCTGACCTTCCTCGTCAGATCGAATGTCGAGCACTCGCTTTAATGGGAAACGAAATGGTTTCATAAATTATTTAGTTCGTCATATTGCAGCACGCATCAAGGACATCATTTGGGGCGCCTGTGGCATCTCCATTGGTGACTGAACAGCCGATTGGACAGGAGGCGTTTCAGACTGGACTGATGGCTGCTCATCTTCCCGAACCTGACTCATCGTCTCCTGCAACATGTTCCAACTTTGTTCGCGCGTAAATGACGCCTGACAATCCTGCTTCAAAAACGCATTTAACGGATCATGTAAACGAATAGCTCGATCGATATCCCTGTTCGTTCCAGCTTCGTATGCACCAATGGACACAAGGTCTTGATTCTTCCGATAAGTCGCAAGCATGTCACGAGCACTGCCCGTAATTTCCATCTGTTTTTCGTCAAGCAAATCCTGCGCAAGCCGGCTAACACTATGCAGCACATCTATGGCTGGATAATGATTGTGGGCGGCAAGTTCACGCGAGAGAACCAAGTGCCCATCAAGAACGGAGCGCGTGGCATCGGCAATGGGATCGTTCATGTCATCAGCTTCGACAAGTACATTGAACAAACCCGTTATCGAGCCACGATCACTATTTCCCGCACGTTCAAGCAACTGTGGCAGCAATGAAAAAACGGAAGGCGGATAGCCCCGAGAGGAGGGAGGCTCCCCGATTGCCAGACCAATTTCGCGTTGAGCCATGGCAAATCGTGTTACAGAGTCCATCATTAGAAGCACGTTTCGGCCTTGGGATCGAAAATACTCTGCAATGGTCATCGCCAGAAAAGTCCCTTTAAGCCGCATTAACGCTGGCTGATTCGAAGTAGCAACAACTACCACCGATTTAGCACGACCGGCCTCGTCCAAATCCGTTTCCAAAAATTCACGCACTTCGCGTCCTCGTTCACCAATAAGCGCGATTACGTTCACATCCGCTTCAGCCTTACTCGCCATCATGCCCATTAACGTGGATTTGCCCACCCCACTTCCAGAGAAAATCCCCAGACGCTGCCCGCGCCCGATCGGCATGAAGGTATCAATGGCCTTTATCCCAGATTCAAATGGGTGCTCAATACGTGCGCGTTTCAAAGGATGTGGTGCTGAAAGATCTAGTTCGGCCAGTGGCAACTTGGGAATTTCGCCTCCATCATCTAATGCGTGACCCATCCCGTCGATTACACGTCCCATCAATTCGTCCCCCACTGGCACGCGCAATGAATGGCCGGTCGCCACCACCTCGCTTCCAGGGCATATGCCCTGCACTTCGCCAAGCGGCATTAAAAGCAGCTTCTTGTCACGAAACCCAACAACTTCAGCCAAAAGATCTCCTCCACGACCAGGCTGCCGAATGCTACACATTTCGCCGACCGCTGCCATCGGGCCATCGGATTCGATCACCAACCCAATCATCTGGGTAACTCGACCACAGTTTTGCACGAGACGCGCAGACGATAGACGTGAGCGTAGCTCACTCACTGCACCTGGCTTAGATGTCTCCGTAAAATCCATTTAAGGGTTCAAGGTTTGTTTTAAAAGTTCAATTCGCGTCTCACGCTGACCATCAATGAGGCCACAGTTGGTATCTACGACACATCCTCCACGCGAAATTTTGGGATCAACAACAAACTTCATTTTGCGTTCATGCGGCGACTGGTCGAGTAAATCCGACTCATCCGCTTTCAGCATCTTTATATCATCGGGGTTTACATAAACTGACACCTCGGTATTCTGTTCGGCATTGGCCACTGCATCACGGATGGCGGCTTCTATTATTTCGGTTGTAATGGGAACAGCATTGACCAAACAGATCGCTGCTTCGGTGGAAAATTCTATCAGTTCGCTCTCAAGATCTCTTAATCGGCGACTAAGCTGTGATTGCACTGCCTCTTCCATGTTTGCCAACAGGTTGGTGACGCCGTTGCGACGAGTGTTGTCCAGTTCTAAACGCATTCCATTGAGA
The DNA here is from genome assembly GCA_964448875.1 of uncultured Verrucomicrobiota bacterium. GTDB lineage: Bacteria > Verrucomicrobiota > Verrucomicrobiia > Limisphaerales > UBA1100 > UBA6614. The sequence continues at coordinate 6,945 of CAYUXV010000065.1, read as the reverse complement.
CGTTCCTCATATTCCGCCGCAGCCTCTTGCCGACCGCGCTCATATCCGGCCTGTTCGCATTCGGCTAGTGCCTCGTTGCCATTGACCAAACGCACGTCACGCATTGGCTCAGGAGTTGTGATGCTATCAATGGGTTTTACCATGGCTTATTCGGATTCAAGTGAGACTTCACCGTCGGACTCTAGCTGACGTACAATGTCGATAATGGCGTTCTGGTTGGACTCAATTTCTCGAAGGCTGACTTTTGGCAGATTTTCAATCTCATCGTTCACTGTCTCAGCCGCACGCTTGGAAAGTGCTCCAAGCATGGCAGTCCGCAACTGATCGGTTGCTGCCGAGAGTGCTACTGCCAGCTTGCTGGCATCCACCTCGCGCATAATCTTCTGCAATGTTTTGGTATCCAACGTTGCAAGATCGTCGAAGGTGAACATCTTCATTCGAATAGACCGCACCAAGTCCGGGTTCCTCTCGTCGATATTGTTCAAAATGCTTAGGCGATAATCCTTACCCATCGCGTTTAGGACTGCCGCTGCTGATTTCTCACCGCCGGTTTGGTTCAATGCGCGACTGACACGTTCACCAACCTTGCCAGAAAGTACCTCTCCCAACGTCTCCACCACTTCGATGGGTGTCGACTCCAAGGTGGCAAGTTTTTCGATGACCATTTCTCGCGTCTTTTCAGGCAGCAAAATTAGAACCTCTGAGCCTTTTTGAGCAGACAAGTAACTGACTATCAATGAGATAGCTTGCGGATCCTCGTCCTTGATAAGGTTACAGATAGCCACGGCATCGAGATCGATAATTTGTTGCATGGTGGAAACCGACGTGCGCGCGGTACCCACACGGCCGATGATCTCCGCCGCTTTGAACAATCCCACCGATTTTTCCAACACACGCCTGGTGAAATCCACTGAGCCACTCACACCAGAACTGGCCGCAATGGCCATCTCGGTGAACTCCTGAAGCACAGTCGCCTGCTGATCCTGATCCAGCAATGGCAAGTTCGCCATCTCCGCACACACCAGCTCGCGCTCGTTGTCATCAAATGACTTAAGCATTTCTGCAGAGGTATCCTCTCCGAGCAGGATCATTAGGGCCGCCAATTTCTGAGTTGGCGAAAGCTCGTCGGCCTGTGGTTTCTTTTGTTGTGCCATGACTGCTTACGTTTTGTGGTGCTTGACTCCCTTATCCGTTCGTTGAATCAGATGCAGATCCCATATCTCCAGATTTATCACCTTGTGTTTCTTCCTGTGCCTGTGTGAGCCAGCGGCGGGCAGCAACACTCATCTGCTCAGGACTGTCCGTGATCATTTCACGTAAGACCTCAATATTCACGCGTTCTGGCCGCCTCTTGCCAAGTCCGAAGTCCATAATCAACTTCTGCTTCTCCTGCTGAATGACCTCGACATCTTCTTCCTCTTCTTCTTCATCTTCAGCGGCCATCTCCTTAAGCAAACGTATACGCTCCTTCTCTTCTTCTCGTTTAGCTCTCAATGCCTGAATCTCAGCCACGGAAAGCTTGGACGGATCTTTAAGTTGCTCTTCAATTTGTTCAATATCCATTCCTGCCGCATCAATTTGTGACGCCGTATCTGCTGCCGAAGCACCAGGTGCTGCCACCCCTGCCGGGGCTGCCATCCCTGCAGGCGCTGCTACCATAGGTGCGGCTCCTGCCATGGCCGGGGCTGCACCCATAACTAGCTGACCAACCGGAATACCCGTTGGAATGACCTCCTCTGCACTACGTTGCACAAGTTTCCAGAAAGCGAACAGTGCTGCAATACCCAACAACACATACAATCCCGTTCGAGCAAGATCCCACATGAATGTGCGTGACTGATCGGACTCAAATTTTTCGTTCATAGCATCTGAAGCCGTCGTGTTAAACGCCAACTCTGAAACCACAATCTGATCGCCGACACCACTGGCATCAGTTTTCAGGCCGAGAGCCTGACTGACAATATTGGTCAACATCGTTAATTCCGGAGCTTGACGTGCCACCGGTTGCCCATCCACAACCCGCTGGTTCACCAGCACTGACGCAGTGATCCGACGAATCGCCCCTGGCATGATTGTCCGATTCGTCCGCGTATGGCCGTTAGCCCATTGTGTGGTAGTCTCATTGTTTTCCAGAATATTTCCCGCTATCCCTGGGCCTGCCGCGTTTGTGCTAGTGTTAATATTCAAGGCCGTACCGGGAACGCCACCTGCACGTGCGCCTGTCGTTTCGGTTTTTTCACTCTTTATAGTAGAACTGCGCTCCACCTTCCCAGTGGGCTGTAGCTTCAAATCCTCAGTGATTATTGAATCGTGGTCCAAATCAGCATTTACGGCCACCCATGCTTGGCCTGGCCCAAGCGTAGCATCCAGCAGTTTTTTAACTTTTCCTGTTAGATATTTCTCTGTATTCCGCTGGGCTGCCAATCGCGTCCCGCTTACGGCGGTAAAGGAGCCATCATCCTCGTTGCCAGCAAGCGTATTATTGAAATTATCCACTACGGCCACATTATGATACTTCAACCCAGGCACAGCATTGGCCACGAGAAAACGCACTGCATTTACCCCCTGTTGGTCAAGAATCCCAGCAGTCGAAAGTTTAAGGAACACCGATGCCGTTGGCTTCTTGCTAGGATCCACGATTAACCTATTCTCCTGCATAACTACCATTACGCGTGAACTCTCAACGCCCTCCATCTCATTGATAGAGCGAGCCATCTCACCCTGCAACGCACGCAACCGGTTAATCCGCTGTGCCATGTCCGACTGACCAAAGGTCGGTTTATCAAAGAGCTCATAGCCCACACCACCACTTTTCGGGACGCCCTGTGATGCCAATGTCATGCGTGTCTTGTATACCACGCTGCGGGGCACGTATATCGCACCACCACCTTCGCCCACCTTATAATCGATAGATTGTTCATCGAGAGCGGAAATTACCTTACCCGCCTCCTCTGAACCCAATCGCCCAAATAGCAACGCATAATCACCCCGACTCGTATAAAATACTACCGTGCCTAGCGCGATCACCAGCACAAGACCGGATAACGTGACTGTTACCTTTTGACCAACACCCAACTGTTGCCAAATTGCCAACAGTTGCTGTCCTAATGCTCTTAGTGCTTCCATGCTTTGTTTATTTAAATTTAAAAATCAGTTCATTACACCTGCATACGCATCAGTTCCTGATATCCTTCCAACAACCGATTACGAACCTCCACCATCATCTGAAATGCAACACCAGCTTCCTCCATAGCGATTACCGCACGGTGCAACGGAATGTCTTCACCACTCAACAAACCAGTAACCATCTGTGTAGAGTGCGCCTGTTTGGCATTTACCTCGCCAACAAATTCCGTAAGCATCTGACCGAATGGCCCTGTGGGCGCATTCACTCCAGACACGGAACCCGTTTGCTGCAGCGCGTCAATACCTCCTAAGTTCACCGCAGATTGTTGAGCCTGACGGGATTGCTCCATCTGAGCCTGCTGCTGACGGTACATATCCGCCAGATTCATCATCTGTGCGGGATTGAACTGAATTGGGGTCATGGCAGATTGATTTAAATTCTATTAACTCTTACCAATATTAAGGGTTTGCAAAGCCATCATGCGCGCCGTACGGACTATTGCTAAATTTGCCTCCATAGCACGGGATGAAGCAATCAAGTCTGCCATCTCCTGGTGAACCTGGACATTCGGATACTTCACAATACCATCTGCATCCGCATCTGGATGACCCGGTTGATAAATTTCTCTAGGCGAACTACCATCGGTCACGATTTGTGCAACCCGGACCATCTGCGTAGATGAAGAAGGATTTACTCCTAGCTTCTTGTCCATAAAAGTCTCGAAGTTGACCACCTGCCGCTGGTAAGGACCGCCATCCATCGTGCGGGTGGTGTTCGCATTGGCGATATTCTGTGAAATCACCTCCATGCGCACTTTTTCAGCCTGCAAGGCCGAAGCTGCACTGTCCACACCTGGCATTATTTTAATCATTTGTAGCTATTTAACCTCTTGTCGATATGGCTTGACGCAGCTTGCTAAAACGCCCGCTTATCATCTGCGTCTGCAATTGATGTGCGATCATGTTCTTTTGTAGGAGTACCAACTCCTTCTCTAACTGCACGGTGTTCCCATCGCGATTCTGAGCCACAGCAGTTTGGTCAACGCTGATTTGGGGTTTTACCTGACCAACCGAACCCACATTTTGCGTCCCAATCGCACGCTTTAATTCGGAAGCAAATCCTGGGTTGACGTCAACTCGCTTATAATGGGGCGTCTCGACATTCGCGATATTGCTAGAAATCGCCTCCTGCCGTAGCACGGATGCATCAAGCATCTGTTTCAGACCTTGATAGTTAGCACTGGCAAATAGCCCATCAATCATGCACCGCGTGCAGCAACCCGCGTGCCATTCCTGATTATTCATGTTTTTTCGGAAAAAATCACAATTCCACGATAATGGAAGAGGTATATTTTTCCCGACACCACTTTCATCGCCATGGAATAAATTGACTCTTTTCCCTTCAGATCGACTTCGTTTTTACCGAAAAAAGAGCACTTCAAGATTTGGCCCGGTACTTGCTGCATGCCTACCGAGAAGTTGAATGTATACTGGCTGGGCACAGTGTCCGGTCGTATTACGCATGAAAAAAATGCGATACAATAAATGGCATGTCATCATGTCTTGGTTGCTTTTGAATCTAAGCGTCATTCCCCATGACGTTTTGGGTGGGGATTCTTCTCCTGTGCCCAGCAGCCCCGCCCCGCCGATGCAATTTTCTGCCAGCGCTAAAAATATTGCATCGGCACTCTTTACAACACGTGCCGACCCATACAAAAAAGATCATACTACTGAAACACCTCCGGGTGTTACCGATGAACTACTCAAAAAGGCTTGGGAAGGTCAAACTGTCGGCTGCTTTCAGCTAGGTTTAGCATGGCACGACCAAAATCCTCTGGAAGCTGCGAAGTGGTATCGACTTGCCGCCATGCAAGGCTATGCCCTTGCACAGGCAAATCTTGGGGTACTATACGAGAAATATCTCGTGGCACCCAATGCACGTACGTTGGTAGGTGAAGGCAATCTTACACTTGCCGATGGCCGTCGAATTGCGAGAGACGAGGCCACCTTTTTCGAATTAAATGACCAGTTACAGACTCGTCTAAGAAGTGCACAACTGACCGGCCAATTCGCGGTGGTCGATTCTACCCAGCGTAGCATCAACCGTTTATTGGCGGATTCAGCTGAATCCATTTACTGGTATAAAAGGGCCGCTGAACAGGGCCACGCAGCTGCCCAATATAATTTGGGTCGAATTTATGGTAAGCTGGCAAAAATAGGGAACCAAAGCCCCATGACAGTACCGCCACCGGCTCTCTATGCGGAAGGCGAACCTACAGCCTTGTTCGAAAAAATCACCACAGCTGCCAATAAAGGGGATTCAAACGCCCAGTATAATCTAGGTTTGATCTATTTTTATGGTCAAGGGACAACAAAAAACCCTGCCGAAGCTGCAAAATGGTGGCGGGAAGCGACCAAGGATTACCATCCCGCAGCCGAGCATGGCCTTGCATATCTCCAAGCTATGGGTATCGGAATCCAAAGAAATGTTGATGATTCTAGAAGAAAATACCGTAAATTAGCCTATTTTTATCTAAAAAAAGCCGCTGACCAACAGGTCCGCAACGCTTGGTTGGATTTAGGCCATCTTTATTTGGAACTGGCCACCGACCCTGAACGCCAACGCGTTTTCGCTCAGCAATCACAACAGGCAAATAACGGCCAAGGTGCTCCACTACTGCCCGAGCAGAACTTGGACTACCGATTTGCACGCTTGTGGCTGACGAAATCAGCCCAGCAGTTTAGCCACCGAATAACTGCTAAACCAGAAGACCACACCTCAACGGGCATTGCTGCACAATATGGTCTGCCGTCGATGTGGATTGAAAAAGTAAATCCAAGTGTCGATTTTGGGAAGTTAATCACTGGTCAAATGGTACAAATACCAGGCTCTCCAAATGCAATGCTCACCCTGGGACGCATGGTGTTCGAAGGTGCTGGTGCTTCAGCCAACCCACAATTATCAGCCCGATGGTTCCGACAAGCAGCGCAAATGGACTTGCCCGACGCACATTTCCATTTGGCATACATGTTCCAAATCGGTGTAGGTGTGCCACAAAATCTATTTCTCGCCCATCGACATTACCAATCTGCAGCTCGTCTCAACCACGCGCGCGCGCAATACAATCTCGGTCTACTATACTACCAAGGAAAATCAGTCGGACAGAGGCAACTGTTTCGATATAAAGACCAAATTGATTTATCCGAAATGCGTAGTGTACTTGAACAACGCCACCCACGTCTCGCATCTGCACAATCTCGCTACATCGAATGGGAAGGTCGACCATATTTAGAGATCATCGCTCCGACGGGATACAGTAGTGCTTTAAAACAAGATCTGACGCGTTTTTTTCCATTTGCAAAAATTACACCTGCGGCCACCCCAATAGAAGGGGTACACATGTCCTTTGATCAGGCGCACAAACTGGAGGACTGGGAGATTCCAACGGTGTTACAGCACCTTGATAGACAGCTGCAACGCGATGCAATTGTACGTTACCTGACAAAAAACGGCCATGAATTGCTCGCCATCACCACACCAGCTGGATTGGGTGAAAAATCCGCTGTCGTATTGCAGCATGCTTTTCCAAAAGCGAAATTCAAAATAAAGGGACCCATTGAGATGCTTGGAGATTCATTGGTGGATACATACGCAAACGTCAAGATCCAGCGAAGCAAAGGCAATCGTCTTGCATATCAGTGGTGGAAGGTAGCGGAGATGAATGGCCTTCCAGATGCTCAAGATCGGCGCGAATTTCTCACCCGTTTTCTATCTGTCAATACCCGCAATAATGCAGACACCGCCGCGTCCAAAGCGCG
>CAYUXV010000064.1:0-2818 GCA_964448875.1 uncultured Verrucomicrobiota bacterium | reverse complement strand
GCCTAGGGTCATGGAAGGAAATCGCGTAGCAGCCCCGTGATATTCGGCTAGTTTCTGATCAACACTGATATTTCCCTCAGCATAATTATGAGCAAGGATCGGCCGAACCCCACTCAGGAACACCGGTACTCCCTGATGCCCGCCGGTAAACCCATGATCAAGATTCTGAAAAAGGGTGATGTCTTTACGATGCTTCTCCAATGCCTTGAGCGTTTCAGGCATATCATACTTGGCTCCCATCTGATTGGGATCGGCAAAAAAAGCCTTTTGGTAAACACCGTAGTTGTTGGACAGGCAAACGAAGCGTTTCACGGATCGCTTGGCTTTGGCTGCACCACGCAATGGGGCTAAAGACTCCAACATTGGAAGCGCAATCGCTACTCCCGCACCCTTGAGGAACCTTCTTCTATCAAATCTCAAATTCATTTCAAATCTCTCCTAGACAAGGTCCACATTATCGCTGATAGCGCAACATTGTTCAAGGTCCGAAACCGCTTACCAGACAAAGCCAATTCCAAACTTGAATGTATTTCCATTGCCATGATCTAGAACTCCCTGACGATCATAGAAATCGTGCTTCCATTCGAACTTTAAATGCGTGGTGTCATTGAGATTCCAGTAGAAAGCCGGACCTGCCGACAACGTCATCGACTCGTCATCCTCAAAATGAAAATCTGTCTCCCACAGCAGGCTTGCATGGGTCCCCATTAGATCTAAGTTGCGCCCAACGTCAACAGACGAAAACAACTCAAATGGCTGATCCTCATGATACAACCAACCGCTCACACCAGCTTGAAATTCCCATTTTTCAGTCTCAAAATGATAACCCAAGCCAACTCCGTGCCCCCACACATCGTCGTACACTTCGTAATCATCATCTCCGGCCAGCGGTACACGCAATAAAGGCTTAAACGTCCAGGCACCACTACTCCCATCGTGGTTAAAGTATTTCTTCAAAGGCAAAGCCAAGGTCAAGTCACCCAGCCCATGGTCGTGCTCAACACGCTTGCCACCCAAGCCGTCTGGCATCTCTCGTCGCGCATCCAGCACATACGGAAGTTTGGCTGTAAGGCGGATGGATTTATCCCACGTGTACACTCCTTCCACGTGTAATAAATGAACATCCTCCGTGAAACCGCCATACTTCACATTCCGATCAAGAAGCAAGTCACGCTCATGCCTATATTCTTGGATGAACTGAAACCCCCAGCCACGATCCCAACGTGGCATCATGTTGAAAATTGGCTCGTCAGCTTTTAGTAAAAAACCGCAAAGCCAAACCATCAAAAGGGCTCGGGAAAGGGTCATTTCTTCAGAGGGATGGGCTGAGTCCTTAGTTTGCCATCCTCAAGTGTGTAGAGGTGAATCGGATCGTAACCCGCGTCATCAACTGCTTGTGACAGAGCAGACGTGTTAACTTCTTTTCCTTTTTTGATGGCAATTGTCACCAGCTGTGTCTTGGCATCCATTTCAATACCCCTTTTAAAACGTCCGACATCAACAAACTCCAGCTTGCTCAGCATCACCCGGACGCCAATGGCGCATGAAGGTCAACACAGTCCTCGTGCAAACACTGCCACTGCATCTTGTTGTGTATTTAACTTTTCAATAGCTGCGGCGTTGCGCACCTCTTGTTTCGCCTCATCATAAATCACCAAACCATCATTATTGGATGCACAACTCAGCAGGGTAATCAAAACGACCACCAAACCCGGCAGCAACAACCTAACTGGATTCATCATCCACGACATTTTCTGTTTGTATCAAAAAACTGCCTTGTTCACAAGGTGCAACACATCAATCCCGAACACGCCACTCCAGTCGCTTCAACAATGGCTTTGGTCCCTGCCAAGGATCAGCGGCGACTTCAACCGGCTTCGTCCCGCGAATCGTAGCCCTAGCAACGAGGCCGAGTTCATCTAATTCATCCCAACTCTTTAGCGGCCCACCATCGGTTACGTTTTTGAAATCGCTCAAAGCTAACGTCACCATCTCCGCCTTTTCGCCCTTAAGTTTAGCTTCTGCCACATACGTGTGCTTTTTACCGCGATAACGGCGCCAAGTGTTTTCGTACAGCACAATGCCCAGTACATTGGGTTGCTCACTTTGGATGGTCAGTGTCAGCTTTGCGCCTTTCGGCCCACGCCATTTGGGATCAGTGATCTTGCGCGTCCAGTACTGCCACAAAGGTCGGTGATTACCATTAATTACAAACCAATCTTGAAAACCTCGTTTAAAATCATCAATGAGCCATTCGGCTCGGCCGGAAGTTTTCACCCCAGCACTTTCAAGTGCTTCAGGCTTTGCCTCATGTAAAAGTGAACTAATGCAAACCTCTTCAACCTGTTTGTTTCGCGGCAAAGCTGCAGGCTTAGGTAATTGATAGTAAATATTGGCAAACGCAAATAACGGGCGCTTCAAATCCATTACGGGTAATTGCGCTTCCCAACTCTTACCATCCTGCTTTGCTTCTGCATCACGCCAAAAGCGTGCCCTCGAATCCGGATCAACCGAGTAATATATATCGACCCGATTTACAGGCAGCCCCTTGGAGGGTGTAACATGCAACACTGGAATCGGCTTAAGCTTCAACTCACTTGCTGGTGTTTCAGGCAGCTTCACCCCTCCTTTAAGGTGTTGGTCCAGCCACAGAATGCGAGACACCTGTTGTTCCGGGTAAAACCTGTGATTAAAGTGCGGGGCAAAAACAAATCTTTGAGGCACCGAGGGTTTTACCTTTGCACCCGTAGCGTAAGTTGCATCCATTTGGCCATGGAAATCGTTGCTCGCACCCAGGTGTAAAAGTGGTGCTGTAATG
>CAYUXV010000063.1:0-2906 GCA_964448875.1 uncultured Verrucomicrobiota bacterium | reverse complement strand
GATTTCTCTGTATTCGTTGAGCAAGGCATACGGTTTTGCTGGTTGGCGAATCGGGTATCTCGTGGCGCCGTCGGCGTTGCAGGGGTCTCTTGAGAAGATTCAGGATACCAACGTGATCTGCCCGTCTAACCCTAGTCAGTTTGCAGCACTTGGCGCATTGGAGGCCGGAAACGAGTATTGCAGGCCATTTATAGAGCAGTTGAACCAAACACGCCGTATTGTTTTTGATACTCTCTCTGGTGTTAGTGATCGAATTGAGTCTGTCGAAACAACTGGAGCGTTTTATGTTTTTCTGCGATTTAGAAATCGACATATTAATGATATGGAGTTGGTGCGGTCTCTGATAGAAGAACATGGTGTGGCTTTGATTCCAGGTCGGGCCTTTGGCGTCCAAGGGGACTGTTGCCTCCGGTTGTCCTACGGTGCCCTGTTGCCTGAATCGGTCGTTGAGGGGCGCGACCGTCTGGTCCAGGGCATCTCCCGACTTGCCTGAAGTTCGCCTAGATTGCGTGGTCCTCTAGACTGGTTTACCCTGTGTTTGCTGGAGAGGTGGCCGAGTGGTTGAAGGCGCACGCCTGGAAAGTGTGTATACGTTAATAGCGTATCGAGGGTTCGAATCCCTCCCTCTCCGCCAGTACGACCCGCTTTTAGTCTTTTTTGATCGATTCGTTTATGGTTCATATTTATGTGGAATCGCCCACTCATGAATACTTATTACTTATAGAAAAAAAAATACAGTGCGCCTTTAGAGAGAAGGGCCGCGCTCCATCAATCCGTACTTCGTCAACGCCTTGATTATATGATCGAACGCCGTATCAACGGAATTGGTCGAGATAAACAACTCAAGGTCATCGGGTGCGATCATGCCGTTGTCGACCAGTGCATTGAAGTCAATTACTTGCTTCCAGTATTCAGTTCCGAAGAGTACCAACGGTAGATGTTTACGAATTTTTCCAGTTTGAAGCAAGGTCAAAGTTTCGAACAACTCATCTAGAGTGCCAAAGCCACCCGGGAATAAGACGACGGCTTTCGCGAGATAAGTAAACCAAAACTTGCGCATAAAGAAATAATGAAACTCGAACGATAACTCCCGTGTAATGTGGGCATTATTCTCTTGCTCATTGGGAAGTGAAATTCCAAGTCCTACATTAATTCCGCCTGCCTCGGAAGCCCCTCGGTTGGCGGCTTCCATAATGCCAGGTCCGCCTCCGGAACAGACTACGAATCGACGATAGTGATCTGGGAGTTCTTTCGACCATTGGGTTAGCCTAAAGGCTAGGCATTGGCAGGCTTGATAGTATTGCGACATTCGCACATCACGTTCTGCAATATCGAGGTTTTGACCCGTTATTTCAGCATGCTTAAGATTATCCTCTGCTTGTTCTTTGTCAATCAGTCGAGCCGATCCCATGAACACAATCGTATCCTCGACGTTATGCCGATCAAACGTAGCTTGAGGTTCGAGTTATTCCGAGACAATTCTCAATAATCTCGCAGATGCACTATTAATCCACTGCTCGTTTTGATAAGCCTTCATTTTGGTAAGCCTTCATATTGTTCAATCGCAGGGGAATTTATCCGTCGCTCATGTTAGTCTGCCTCTTTTTTTCTCAGGTCGCTACAAGCGATCGCGCTAGGGAGTCAATTTATGACAGAGTGGGTCCGTTTTTCTCGAGACAACCAGGTGGGATTTGGGGCGATTGAGGACGAAGAAGTTGTCAGCTACAAAGGCGATATGTTCTATTCGTACGAGCCAGATGGTGAAGTCTTTCCATTGTGCGACGTGACACTGGAGTGTCCTGTGCCACCGGGCGCTCTTATTCTAGGAATTTGGAACAATTTCGATGCGGTGCGTGAAAAACAGAATTTGCCGCAGCCGCAGCATCCTTGGTATTTCATTAAACCACCAACGTGTTTAGTGGGGCCCGGTAAGAGGATTCAGCATCCCTTGTCGTACACGGGGCCTGTAATCTACGAAGCAGAGTTGGCAATTGTTATTGGCAAACGCGCTAGCCATGTCCCCATCGGGGAAGCAGCGGAATATATTTTCGGGTATACCGCTATCAACGATGTCACTGCGGTTAAGATAATTCGAGAAGAAGCAGGTTACGAACAATGGTGTCGATCTAAGGGGTTTGACACTTTCGGCCCTTGTGGACCGACGATTAGGACTACGTTTGTACCAGCAGATCAAACAATTCGCGCATTAGTGAATGGTGAAGAGCGGCAAAACTATGCTGTCACAGATATGATTTTTTCGCCTTTGGCGCTCGTCAGTTTTTTATCCAAGTGCCAGACTTTGCGCCCTGGTGACGTGATTGCCTGTGGCACTTCGTTGGGCGCTCGCTCGATGAAGCATGGAGATGAAGTTGAGATTGCCATTGAGGGACTTGCTGGCCTCAAAAATACGTTCCAGTTACCCAGTTAAACGGGGGAGCAAATCGCTGATGGTCTCAAAGATGAAAGCTATCATTATGGACGGGTTTGGGTCGCCCGATGTGCTTAATCTGGGCACGGTTGAACGGCCAGCGCCTAACGATACCCAGGCTCTGATTCAGGTAGCAGCGACCAGTGTGAATCGACCGGACATTGTTCCACGAGAGGGCAACTACCCGCCACCACCTGGAGAGTCAGACGTTCTAGGTCTCGAAATTGCGGGTATGGTTATTGAGCTCGGCAAGGACGTTACGGATTGGCATCTGGGAGATCGCGTCGTGGCATTAGTAGGGGGTGGAGGATACGCGCAGTTTGCCATTGCTTACGCAGATCATCTTATTCGAATCCCAGAGTCAATGTCGTTTCAAGAGGCGGCTTGTATTTGCGAGACCTATGTTACCGCGTACCTCAATTTGTTTCGTATCGCAGGCCTTCGAAATGACCAAAGCGTTCTTTTGCACGGCGGCGGA
>CAYUXV010000062.1:0-3248 GCA_964448875.1 uncultured Verrucomicrobiota bacterium | reverse complement strand
AAACGCGACACTCCTGCGCCCGGCCGCTCCGGCCGCCGCCTGAGGAGGGAGTGCCCCCATGTCCGATCCTACCGCATAGATAGTTATCGCCGGCGCGGCGCGCACGCCCGTTGGATCCTTTAATGGGACGCTCGCCTCGTTGCCCGCCCACGACCTTGGGCAAATCGCCATTACCGAAGCCATGAAAAGAGCCAAGGTGGAGCCGGCCGAGGTTTCCGAGGTTATCATGGGACAGATTCTCGCCGCCGGAGCCGGCCAGAACCCGGCCCGTCAAGCCGCCGTCAAAGCCGGCATACCGGTGGAGAAAACGGCCTACGGCATCAACCAGTTGTGCGGCTCGGGACTGCGAACCGTCGCCCTCGGGTCGCAGGCCGTTCGCCTCGGAGATTCCCAAATCGTCGTTGCCGGCGGCCAAGAGAGTATGAGCCAGGCACCTCACTGCCTGCATCTAAGGACAGGCACAGAGATGGGCGATACCCAACTCATCGACCTGATGATCAAGGACGGCCTGTGGGATGCCTTCAACGGCTACCACATGGGTATCACCGCCGAAAATGTGGCCGAGCAATGGCAGATCTCGCGGGAAAAACAAGACGCTTTCGCCCTTGCCTCGCAGCAAAAGGCCGAAGTGGCCCAAAAAGCGGGTCGCTTTGCCGACGAGATTGTCGCGGTGAGCATAACCACGCGCAGGGGGGAAACCATGGTGGCGGAGGATGAATACCCCAAGCACGGTACCACCCTCGACACCCTTGCCAATTTACGCCCAGCCTTCGCCAAGAACGGTACGGTCACCGCCGGTAACGCGTCCGGCATCAACGACGGCGCCGCTGTTGTGGTCCTGAGGAGCGCCGCCGCCGCGGACCGGCGCGGCGCCGAGCCAATGGCCCGCATCGTCTCGTGGGCCACCGCCGGCGTCGATCCGGCGGTAATGGGCTCGGGTCCCATTCCGGCCAGCCAGGCGGCGCTGGAAAAAGCCGGCTGGACCGTGGACGATCTCGACCTGATCGAGGCCAACGAGGCCTTCGCCGCCCAGGCCTGCGCCGTCAACAAGGACCTGGGCTGGGACACCGGCAAGGTCAACGTCAACGGCGGCGCCATCGCCATCGGCCACCCCGTCGGGGCGTCCGGGACGCGCATCCTGGTGACGCTGCTTCACGAAATGGGGAAGCGCGACGCCAAGAAGGGCTTGGCGACCCTGTGCATCGGCGGCGGCATGGGCATCGCCATGTGCGTCGCTCGCGACTAATTTTGGGAGACGGACCATGGAACGAGCGGCGGTTGTGACAGGGGGCACGCGCGGCATCGGCCGCGCCATCTCCGAGGCGCTGAACGAACCGGGCTACACCGTGGCGGCCAACTACATCTCCAGCGTCGCAAAAGCCGAGATGTCCCACACCGAAACCGGTATCTCCATCCACCGTTGGGACGCGTCAGACTTCGGCAGATGCCAGGCCGGCATCGCCAGGATGGTCGAGGAACCTGGCCCGATCAGGATATTGGTCAAAAACGCGGGCATCACCCGCAATTCGACGCTCCACAGGATGGCGTTCAAGTCCTGGGACCCCGCGAACTGGGCGTGGGGGCGATTATCGACGTCAACGGTGACGGCGTGCCCAACCTGCTAATTCCCGACGGACGATGGCGCGCGCCGAGGGTCGTCACATTCGCCAGCGGCGGGTTCCGGGAACTGGCGCGCCTTCCCCACGAGATTCCCGTCGTCACCGGGCTCGTCGCATCCGACGTGGTCTACGGCCTCGCCGATGGCATCCTGGTGTCGGATCTCTTCACGCCCTAAGAGGGGGTCGGTCGAAGCCGGCCATGCGGCGTACTTCGGCGGGCGCTCGCCCAGCCTGGCGCAACGCCCGCAAAGTCAACCCCTGATCCCGTTTGGCCAGGCGACGGCCATTCTCGCCGACCAAAAGGCGATGGTGTTCGTAAAGCGGTGTCTTCAATCCCAAGAGAGCTTGCAGGAGACGGTGCACGCAGGTGGCTTGGTAAAGATCTTCGCCCCGCGTCACCAGGGTGACCCCCTGCAGGTGGTCGTCCACGGTGACCGCTAGGTGGTAGCTGGTGGGGATTTCCTTGCGCGCCAGGACCACGTCGCCGAAGGCCTGCGGTTGCGCCTCTATGATGGCGCCACCCGGCACCCGCCAAGTTAGGCCGCCGGCAAGGGCGGTCGCCTTCCTCATGTCGAGGCGCAACGCAAAGGGGCTTCCCTCTTCGATACGCCGTTCGCGCTCGCCAGGAGCGAGCGCGCCACAAGTGCCTGGGTAGAGCGGACCGTCAGGGCCGTGGGGCGCCTGGCCGGCGGCGGCGATCTCTGCCAAAATGTCTTTGCGCGTGCAAAAACAGGGGTAGAGAAGGCCTAGATGCCGCAACTCGTCGAGGGCGGCGGCATAGTCGTCTACATGCTCGGACTGACGGCGCACCGGCTCCTCCCAGCTCAGTCCTAGCCAGCTCAATTCCTCGAGGATCGCAGCATCGAAACGCGGCCGGCAGCGCCCGACGTCGATGTCCTCCATGCGCACGATGAAGCGGCCGCCGACGGCGCGCGCCGCCGCCTCGGCAAAAAGTGCCGCGTAAGCGTGGCCGAGATGGAGGTAGCCCGTTGGGGACGGCGCGAAACGAGTAACAGCGGCAGACCCGGCGACGCGAGCGGTATCTTCTATTGCGGCCATGACGTGACAATAGCATGGTCGATGGGTAGGAGCCTTTCTGAGTATTCATAATGTGCTGAGTTGATCGGATAAGCCCAAGACCTTGAAATCGCAGCGCGGCACGTTATGAATACACAGACAGGCTCCGAGGACTCCTTGATCGCCCTTCCCCCCAACCGCTCACGCCCCATCATGCCCGAGCTTCCGACCCTCGATGGACCGACGCTTGCCCCCGCCTCGGGCCGCCCGCCCCAGTACCTGGTCATCTTGCTGCACGGCGTCGGCGCCGACGGCAATGACCTGATAGGATTGGCTCCCCACTTTGCCCAAGCGGTTCCCGACGCATTCTTCGTCTCGCCCAACGCGCCCTTTGCCTACGACATGGCGTCCTTTGGCCGTCAATGGTTCAGCATTCGTGACTTCGGCCCCGAGGCGCGGCTCGCCGGCGCCCTTGCCGCAGCCCCCATTCTGGAAGCCTTCATCGACGCCCAGTTGACACGCCATGGCCTGGGTGCCGACCGCCTAGCCCTCGTCGGCTTCTCCCAAGGCACCATGATGGCCCTCCAGGTGGGCCTTAGGCGGCATCGGCCG
>CAYUXV010000061.1:0-13699 GCA_964448875.1 uncultured Verrucomicrobiota bacterium | reverse complement strand
AATAAAGACACTTATGCCAAAATCTCTGAGGACAAGACTTATTTCCTTGGGGATTATACGGCGATTGATGAAGAAAAGCTAAAAGCGCTTCCGAAGGAAGATAAGGAAAAGATCGAAAAGCTTGCCAAGCGAGGCAAACAGTCGGCCTTGGCAAACATCACGGTGTTTCCCATCATGATGTTATTGGCTTATATTGGTTTGGCCTACTATTTCAAAAGACAGGGCGGTTATAAAGCCGTCGAGCTCGACAGTAAATAGTTGGGGAAAGTTTAGTAGCAGGCGGCCTTCGGGCCGCCTTTTTTATTGGCCATTGCCATTCTTGGCATATCGACGGCGACGTTGCGGCTCAGGGAGCTCAGTATCGACTTTAACGTAGTAGGTGTCGTCTCCAAAAAGCGTATCAGCTTCCTGTTGTAAGTCAGCAGATGGGGTGACGTTGAATCGTTCGTTGGCTTCGACAAATACAGATGCGCCACCGGGTTGGCGTAGACAGAGAAGCAGAGGGACCTTGCCGGGGTGAGCCTGGGTCAGAGTGCGTACAGATTCAAGGGAGTCGTCAGAAATTTTTTCCACGCGCAGGCGTAGGTGGACCTGTTTGGTATATTTGCGAGGAGCGTCCTCCAATGGCATGATTTCTTGTGGAAATATTTTGGGAATGTCTTCGCTGTTATTGATATCGCCGATGACCATCAGTGGATGGTTAACCTGTAACAACTCATTGAACTTATCATAGTTCTCGCCAATACACAGGATGGTTACGCTGCCATGCATGTCCTCTAGCGTTGCGGTGGCGTAGGGCTTGTCAGTTTTCTTTGAAATAGCACGTTTAACCTCAGCAACTAAACCGCCAATTCGTGATGTGGTGCGGTTTGGGAGTTCCTTTAAATCAGTCGACTTGTGCAGCGTGTAGTTGTCCAGAATTCCCAAGAGAGGTGTGAGGGGATGGCCGCTGACATAAAATCCGAGAAGTTCCTTTTCATTGGCCAGTTTTTCGTTGTCCGGCCATTCAGGAAGATCTTGTAGGGCAGCTGGAATCTTGTCGACCTCGCTGGATTTTTCGAGCATGCCAAACAGCGTTTCCTGTCCAGATGCTATGTCGGCGGCATTGCTGGCCGCTCTGGCAAGTGTGCGTTCGATTTGGGCGGCAAGGCTGGCGCGGGTTTGCCCAAAGCAATCGCAGGCGCCTGCCTTGATAAGCGCTTCAAGGACTTTCCGGTTTACGGCTCGCAGTTCAACCCGTTCGCAGAAATTGCTGAGTGATGTAAATGATCCACCTTTGTCGCGTGCAGTGAGCATGGCTTCCACGGCGGCCTCGCCAACACCTTTGATTGCTGCGAGACCGTAGCGGATCACTTGGCCATCGCGCGCAGGTGAGAAATTTACACGGCTCTCATTGATATCCGGTGGAAGCACCTCGACGTTCATCGTGCGTGCCTCGCCGATGTACGTGGTAAGCTTGCTGGTGTCACCCATGTCGTTAGTGCAGAGGGCAGAGAGGAACTCGACGGGGTGGTGTGCTTTTAAATATGCTGTCTGATAGGCGACGATTGCGTATGCGGCGGCATGTGACTTGTTGAAGCCATAGCCGGCAAACTTCTCAAGTACGTCGAAGATTCGATTGGCTTTTGCGGCAGGGATGTTGTTCGCCTCGGAGCAGCCGCGGACAAATCCGTCGCGCTGCTTTTCCATCTCTTTGACATTCTTTTTACCCATAGCACGACGTAACAAGTCGGCGTTGCCAAGCGAGTAGCCGGCCAGCACCTGCGTGGCCTGCATAACCTGTTCCTGGTAAATTAAGATGCCATAGGTTTCACTGGCGATTGGCTCGAGTAGTGGGTGTTCATATTTTATATCTACCTCGCCGTGACGTCGCTTGACGAAATCCGGGATGAGATCCATTGGCCCCGGACGGTACAATGCCACGAGTGCGGTGATATGTTCCACGGAAGAAAGCTGAAATTCGCGACACAAATTGCGCATTCCACCGGATTCCAGCTGAAATACGCCAACAGTGTGGCCTGCGTTTAAAAGATCATAGGTTGCTTGGTCATCAAGAGGCAGGTTCGCAATATCGATGTCTAGGCCTTTTGTGTCGCGGACCATCTCACAGGTGTTGCGAATAACGGAAAGGGTCTTAAGGCCTAAGAAATCCATCTTAAGAAGGCCTAGATCACCAACGGGTCCCATGGGGTATTGCGTGACAATTGTGCCATCAGCATCTGTCTTGAGAGGCAATACGTTGACCAGCGGCTGTGCGCCTATAACAACTCCAGCAGCATGGACGGAAGAATTACGAGTAAGATCTTCCAACACAAAAGCGGTATCTATCAGCTCGCGTGTTGCCTCCTCGTTATCATAGGCCTGCTTTAGTTCAGGAGATTGGTTGAGAGCTTTGCTTAAAGTAATCTTCAGTTCATCGGGTACCATTTTGGCGAGACGGTCGCATTCGCCATAGCTCAAGCCCATCACGCGTCCGACGTCCCGGATGACTGATTTAGAACCCATCGTTCCAAACGTGATGATTTGAGCGACGCAGTCTCGGCCGTATCTTTCCCGCACGTATTCGATTAATTCAGCGCGTCGGTTGTCGGGGATATCGATGTCAATATCTGGTGGGTTGACGCGCTCCGGGTTTAAGAATCGTTCGAACAGCAGTCCGTAGCGTAACGGATCTACGTTGGAAATTTCCAAGAGATATGTAACGAGTGAGCCAGCTGCTGAGCCACGCGCCAGGCAGGTGATGCCTTTCTCTTGTCCGTGTCGGATAAAGTCGCCTACAATCAAAAAGTAGCTTGTGAAACCCATCTTCTCAATGACGCCCAGTTCGACTTGTAGTCGGTCGATAATCTTTTGCAGGACTTTAGCTACGGTGGGGTCATCCACATCGGAAACATCGGTGGTCTCGGTTGGCTGGAACAACGGAAGGCGATTAGCATTTTCGATCGATTGGATGACAAACTCTCCTCCCTTCGCTTTGCAC
Source organism: uncultured Verrucomicrobiota bacterium (assembly GCA_964448875.1). Lineage (GTDB taxonomy): Bacteria > Verrucomicrobiota > Verrucomicrobiia > Limisphaerales > UBA1100 > UBA6614. The sequence goes on along the minus strand of CAYUXV010000061.1, from coordinate 10,719 downwards.
CGGACGCCATATCGATTGTGCAATGCCTCAGCCGTAAGGTGTCGAAGGTAGCCTTCACGAGTAAATGTTTCCGGCGGGTCAAATGATGGATAGTGCAACTTGCCCAACTCAATCTTTAAATTGCACTGTTCGGCTACAGATAGTGTGTTGCGTACAGCCTCAGGTGTCTCTTTGAAAAGGGCTGCCATCTCATCTGAGCTGCGCAGGTAAAACTGCTCTGGCACATAGCTCATGCGGCGAGTGTCACTTAGTTGCGTTTGAGTGCCGATACATATCAATGCGTCATGGGCATGCGAATGTTCCCGTTCAACGTAATGAACGTCGTTTGTAGCAACTAATTGCAGTCCGAACTCCTTCGATAACCCAATGAGTTGCCGGTTTACTTTTGTCTGTTCAGCGATGCCATGGTTTTGCAGTTCCAGATAAAAACGTTCTGGTCCGAAAACTTGTTTAAACCAATCAATCGCGTCGCGCGCCTTATCGTTTGCATCGTGAATGATGGCCTGTGGAATTTCACTGGCGAGACAGCCTGAAAATGCAACCAACCCTTCCTTGTGTGCTTCCAATAGTTCTTTGTCGATGCGTGGCTTATAGTAAAATCCTTCGAGATGGGCTGCCGTGGATAATTTGATGAGGTTGTGGTAGCCTATTTCGTTTTCAGCGAGTAGTAACAAGTGATTGTAGCCATCTTTTTCGTTCCGAGTATTGGCTTTTCTATCCAGACGACTGCCTGGTGCAATATACGTTTCACAGCCAATGATCGGTTTGATTCCAGCCGCAATCGCTTTTTCATAGAAATCGATTGCGCCGCACATGACTCCGTGATCGGTAATCGCAAGTGTGTCGAACTCCAGTTCTGTTGCGCGTTTCATCAGTCGGTCCAGACGGCATGCTCCATCAAGAAGGGAGAACTCCGTATGCAAATGAAGATGTACAAATTCCGCGCTCAAGTGTCAGAGTTTACCGTTGGTGTTCTAGGTTGCCAAGAGGAGGTTGTTGTAGATGATAGTTTATATCATATGTGATGCTTGCGTTTGTGACTTGCCGAGCGCATGATCCTCGTCACCCCAGCTGACCCATGAGCGAGGAACCAGAACAGAATCTGAGCCTTGAACTGCAATTTCTACCTGAATGGGCCCAAGAGAAACCGCAGGTCAACAAGTATGCCAATTACAAAGGTGATGGAGGAGATCGTTCGCCTCGTAGAGGGCGCCGCGACGGTCGACGTAATGAACGTCAAGGAAGATCTGGCCGGGAGGGAGCTCCGCGTCGAAAAGGACCGGATCGACAAAAGAATGCTTCTAGAGGTGGAGATGCCAAACGCCCACCTCGTGATGGCATGTCAAAAAGTAGGAGACATGATTCACGTGAGCGATTCGATGACGAGCCCTTGCCTGAATTAAAAGTAGTGATTGTGCCGGATAAAAAAGGCGTTGAATCAATCTCGAACGAAATAAAGCAAACTGGAAAAGCATATCCGGTTTTCCAGATTGCGCAGTTGATTCTTGAACGGCCGGAGCGGCATGTGATGGAAGTTTCGACGAAGTGTGATCAGGGTGGAAAGCCGTTGCAGCCACTTTTTCTTTGTAAGATGGATGGTAGCGTGTGGTTTTCAGAGAAAGAAGTAATGGAACACGCATTTAGTCGGTGCTTTGATCAGTTTTATGAGACGCGCCGCACCGAAGGCGAGTCCCCGAAAGGCAGCTATACCTGCGTGGCACAATGCGGTATTAGCAAGCGGCTTCTTGGGCCGCCCAATTATCACGGTTATCAGAATAATCTTATACGATTGCATTCTGAACGATTCTCGAACATGCAGTTTGAGGAATACAAATCTCGCGTTGTTACTATACACGACGAGGCAGCTTTGGATAAATGGCTTGAAGAGGCAAAATGGAAGACGGAATATGTATCACTTCAGACGGATGAGCCCGTCATTTTCCCTGCTCGGGATGATGCACGCGCACATTTTGAGAGGAGCCATCTTGATGATGTTTGCGAATCGGTTCGGCAATGTTCCATCTTGGGAGCTTCGGCACGTAAATTAGACTCTCCTCGTGCTTTGGTGCGCATCTTAAAATCGACTTGGCATCAGCAGTGTCGGTTTCCGCTGCAAATCGCCACGCAATTAAGTAAACAATTTTCATCCCGAGGTCTTCAGTTTTTCAAGCGCGATAAGACGGTGACATATGTGACAGTAGCCCGTCCAAAATTCTTGAATCTTGAAACTACGGCAGTGTCTGAAGGTATTCGAAGATTGGTTGAAGTAATTGATGCTACGGAAGAATGTACCAGGCGAATTATTCTTGAGGCATTGGTGACAGACACAAACGATAAAAGTGTGGCAGAAATAGTTAAGAATGAAACAAATCAAACCGAAGAGATTTCTGGTGAACTGGAATCAGATAAAGGCGCCTCTGAGGAACATGTTAAGAGTGCAAAATTAAATCAAACACCCGTAGAGCAAAGACAGGTTTTAGCAGATTTACACTGGCTTATTCATCAGGGGCACGTAATTGAGTTTGCCAATGGCATCATAGAAACCGCCAAAAAACCGCGTCCCAAAGAAGAACAAACCAAAGAGGCTGATAAAGTAGATAAGATTGAAGAAGAAGTTGCTGTCACGCATGAAAATTTAGAAAGCAAGCCAGACCCTGCCAAAACGTCCGATTTCGCTGAAATGGACGAAACTTCTAGTAAAGAAGGTTAATTGGAGTTGCTCGAGAGTTGTTTAAGTAAATCCCAAGAGTAAATTCCTGTGCTGTGTCCATCTCCCCAAAATAACTGAACAGCGTAGCCCCCGACCCGGACGGTCCGTAGTAATTTGGTTGAATTTGCGACCAATTTTTGTTTTGGCCCCTTATGAATGTTGCCCATTACGTCGGTTTCACCGCGGCATGATGCGCATGGGCAAGAAATACGAATTTTTTTGAGATCTATAAAGTCTTCAGTAGCATCATTCCATTTGATGGCAAGTTCATTTCCGATCGGCTGTATATCCAGTGGCTGCACAAGATAATTGTGCGATATACACACAGATTACCCAAGAAGCTAAAACTTTGATTAGGCTAACTTTTTTTCTTGTGGCAAAGTTTCTCTTTCTTATAGCGTACACAAACTTTGATAACCAAGCATTTGCTTTAAATGAAAAGCCAAATAGTAAGTATTTTTATTGCTGGCATAATGGCCATGTGGATTGGTTGTTCGCGTTCAGATGAAAAGTCACTTGGGGGTGCTGATTCTGAAAAAGTAAAAGTCACTACAACAACGACAATGATCACTGACTTGGTCAGACAGATCGGAGGTGACTTGGTTTTAGTGCGGGGTTTAATGGGGCCTGGCGTTGATCCTCATTTGTTCCAGGCTAAAGACTCGCACATCGATATGTTACGCGAAGCAGATGTGATTTTTTATCACGGGTTACATTTGGAAGGCCGGATGCAGGACATGTTTGTCGATTTTGCTAGTATTAAAAAACATGTTTATCGTGTTACCAAGTCGATTCCAGAGGGCAAATTACTAGTTACAACCGATTTCGGGGGCCATCCCGATCCTCATGTTTGGTTTGATGTCGAATTGTGGGCTTCGTGTATCGATGAGGTAGTAAAAGGCCTAGGCACAGTCGATCCGGGAAACAAGCCGATATATGAGAAAAGAGGGGAAACATACCGGGCAAAATTAACAAAGTTGGACGCTTGGGCAGAAAGCCGTGTGGGTGAATTACCGAAGGAGAAACGAATACTGTTCACCAGTCACGATGCGTTTAATTACTTTGCAAATGGGTATGGATTTAAGGTTGAAGCACTTCTTGGAGTTTCCACCGATGACGAAGCTGGCTCGAGCGATGTCACTCACATGGTGGATTTGATCAGGGCGTCACCGGTAAAAGTGTTGTTTACGGAGTCCAGTGTTTCCTCAAAGGGATTGGAGCAAATCAAGGAGGATGCGGAAGCAAAGATTGGCGGCGAGATATTTTCTGATGCAATGGGAGAACTCGGTAAGATGGAAGGACCAAAAGGTGCACAGTACGACGTGGGTACCTACGAGGGCATGATCAAGCACAACGTCAACACAATTGTTGATGCCATCAAGGGTAAGTAGCCGGTGAGGCTAGCCATGGGTAAAAGGACAATAATATATATTTTATTGTGGGGTTTAATCGTTGCGAACCTCATGGCTCAGCAAGTCGGCAATGGTACTGAAAGGGCATGGTGGCAACGCGAACAACTTTCCGGTGACTGGGGTGGTTGGCGCACGAGCTGGGCCGAACGTGGCGTCACCTTTTCCATTGATTATACCGCTGAAATCCTGGCTAATGTGTCTGGTGGTCTTCGCCGAGGTGCGGAATATGAGGGCTTGGGAGAATTTGGAATCGATGTCGATTTGGGAGAGTTTGCAAATTGGAAGGGAGGCACTTTTCGGATTAGCACACTGTGGACACACGGCTCAAGCCCGTCCGGCCTTGTAGGTGATGAATTCGCAGTTAGCAATATTGATGCATTTGATAGCATTCGACTTTATGAACTCTGGCTTGAGCAGAATTTTTGGGATGAGCATTACTCCTTGCGAATTGGTAATTTGTTAGCCGATGAGGAGTTTGTCGGCACGGAATATGGAGCTGTTTTTTATAATGCCGCATTCGGTCAGCCAGCATTTTGGGCGAACAACACACTGAATACAGGCCCGGCGTTTAATGTCGCTGGTCTTGGGGTGCGTTTACGCTATGACGTCACGGATTCATGGTACGCACAAGCGGGCGTTTACGATGGTGATACCTTTGACAGTGCCGACGGCGATCCCAGTAAAAATAAAAACGGTGTCCACTTCCAGTTGGGGAATGGTCAGGGCTGGACCAGCCTTTATGAGTTTGGTTACAACGGTTTTAACGTAGACGACGGATCTGGCTTGCCGGGCTGGTATCGTGTGGGTGTTTGGCATCATTCCGCCGAATTCACCAATCACGACAATAGCAAGTCTAATGGAATTTGGGGTCTATACGGGGCCGTCGACCAGATGCTCTGGCGTGAGCAGGGCGATCAGGGATTAGGCGCATTCTTTCGTTATGGCATAGGTCCGCGAAACCGAAGCCGTTTTCATTGGGTTCTGGATGCCGGCCTGAACTACAAGGGGCTGCTTCCAGGTCGCGATGAGGATGTGGCTGCGCTTGGCATAGTCTATGGGAAACATAGTGGCGAAATCACCACTACCAAGTCGCATGAGGCGGTGATTGAGGCAACTTATCTGATTCATGTTACACCGGGCTTTTATTTGCAACCTGATATCCAGTGGATAAACAGGCCAAGTGGGGATACTTTTATCAAGGATGCATGGATCTTCGGCCTGCGCGCAGGATTTACATTTTAATGAGTGCAGACGAACTAGCCGGGCCGCTGGAGATTCATGATCTCACGGTCTCGTATCACAAGCGACCGGTGTTGTGGGGCGTTGATCTGGAGGTGCCTGCGGGCAAGTTGATTGGCGTTGTCGGCCCCAATGGTGCGGGCAAGTCTACGCTCATCAAGGCTGCCATGGGTCTGCTGCCAGTTGATAGCGGTTGGGTTAAGGTTTTTGGTGAATCAGTAAAAGATAACCTGAAGCGCATTGGCTATGTTCCCCAACGCGAGACGGTCGATTGGGATTTTCCCGTCAGTGTGATGGATGTGGTATTGATGGGTCGATATGGGCGCCTCGGCCTAATGAAGCGACCGAGGAAGGAGGATCGTGAGATAGCCTGTGCCTGCTTGGAGAAGGTGAAAATGTTGCCCTATGCCAACCGCCAGATTTCCAATCTTTCCGGAGGGCAACAACAGCGGGTGTTTCTTGCTCGTGCTTTGGCGCAGGAGAGCGATTTGTATTTCATGGACGAACCTTTTGCTGGTGTTGATGCCGCAACTGAATCTGCGATCGTCACGCTTCTGCAGGAACTTAAGGACAAGGGCAAGACTCTCATAATAGTCCATCACGATCTGCCGACTGCCCGGAATTATTTCGATATGTTGCTGTTATTGAACATGCGTGTGGTGGCATTTGGGCCCACCGAGTCGGTGTTCAGGCATGACCTTCTGCAAAACACCTACGGCGGGCGCCTCACAATCCTTACCGAAGTGGCTGAAGAGGTCCGCAAGAAATCCACTTGATTAGGATGCGTCGTTTTATTGCCATCATCCTATTGTTGTTTGGTATGATGGGCCAAGGTGGTGCGTCATACGCAGGTCAATCCGCCATTAAGGAACATCCTGATGACCATCAACATGCGGATGGGAAGGAAACCAAATCCAAGACGCCGGGCTTTGCCACACGTTTGCGCCGGTTGTTCGATTTGAATGATCCAGGCGTCAGCAACATGCGCCGGGCGCTGCTTGGCTCATTGTTGCTGGGTCTCAGTTGTGGGTTGCTTGGCAGTTTCATTGTGGTCCGCCGCATGGCGCTTTTTGGGGACACCCTTTCGCATGCGGTGCTTCCCGGTGTCATGTTCGGTTTTCTCGCCACCGGCTTTGTCGTGGTTGGCGCCGGTTGGCTGATTACAATCGACGAATTCATCAACGCCCCCTTTTCTTCATTAAAACAAATCTGGAATGCTGAAGGCGGTGTTGATCTTCAGTTTCAGGCAAAGGCAATGACCAAGAATCCTGTCCTGATTTTCATAGGCGCTACAGTAGCCGGCCTCTTGGGTGGCGTGACGGTTACGTTTATTCGGCGAGCTACACGGCTCAAGGAAGACACTGCCCTTGGTCTTGTGCTTGCGTCATTTTATGCAGTTGGCGTTTGCTTGCTTACGCGCATTCAGGATCTCGAGTCCGCAAAGATTGCTGGCCTGGACAATTTTATGTTTGGCCAGGCAGCATTGCTCTCAGACGGGGACTTAAAGCTCATGGCAGTGGTTGCCGTCCTGTCATTGCTCATCGTGCTTGTGTTTTATAAGGAATTGCTTGTGACCAGCTTCGACAACGCCTATGCGCAGGCTGTTGGCTTTCCGGTCCGAATTGTTCATTACTGCCTCATGTTGCTTTTGGCCTTCTCGGTGGTGGTTGCGTTGCAAGCTGTCGGGGTGGTGCTTGTGTCAGCACTGTTGATCACGCCGGCAGCGGCAGCGTATATGCTCACCGATCGTATGCATCGCATGATGTGGTTATCAGTTGCGTTTGGTGCGTTCGCGGGTGTCAGCGGGGCATGCATGGCTTTCTTTTTTGATGGCCTTCCAACGGGTCCATTCATGGTTTTGGGCGCGACGCTGGTTTTCGTCTTGGCCTTTCTCTTCAGTCCTCGTCACGGTCTGGTCACCCGCTGGGTTCGCCAACGATCACGTGTTTCGCGTGTGCAACGTGAAAACACCTTGAAGGCAGTCTACCATGTGTTGGAAGGCCGTGGTTTTGAAGGAGAAGGTGTCTCAATGCGTGAGCTTGCAGAACGTCGGCATGAGACAGAGGAGGACGCCCAAGTCCAGACAGCTGCCCTTGCCAAAAATGATCTTGCAACACTTCATGATGAAGGGAACGCAGTCCATCTTACGCCAAGTGGATGGCAGCGTGCCTGTGAAATTGTGCGCAATCACCGTCTCTGGGAGCTTTATCTCACGAATGAGGCCCATATTGCACCCGATCACGTTCACGATGATGCGGAGGTAATTGAGCACGTATTGGGAGAAGACGTGGTGCGTGAGCTGGAGCGCACCCTAAACCACGCCAGTATCGACCCACACGGTCGCCCCATTCCGGGATTGGCGGATATGAGTGCCGGCCTTTCACCTGATGCCGGCCCCGGGGGAATACTGGGTTATGGAGGACGCTTGTGAACGAACTCATTCCGGCATTTGATTTCCAAAAGGTTGTCATCGATACATGGACGAATGATCCCTTCGGCTATCTCGGTCGCGGGTGGCTGATGCTCATGGGTTTCCTTGTCACCGTCTCTTGCGGCCTCGTGGGTAACTACCTAATTCTCCGCCGTATGGCGCTTGTTGGGGATGCAATTAGCCACAGTGTGCTTGCCGGCATTGCTCTTGTGTTTGTGCTCTCCCATAGCCTCGGTGCCGGTGCCATGATGCTGGGCGCCCTCATCGCCGGCATGGCCACAGTGGGAATCATTGAGCTCATCCACAGAAAGTCGCGCGTAAAACAGGACGCAGCCATCGGCATCGCTTTCACGAGTCTCTTTGCTTTTGGAGTCATCATTGTGCATGTATTTATGAAGGACACTCACTTCGACGCCCAGTGTGTGCTCTACGGAAATATGATTCGGGCCAGCGGCACAATCGAGACTGTGATCCTCTCACCCGGCATAGCCGACACCCTGGCAACATTGCCAGTCGTCTCATGGCCTCAGTTCCTAGATGGTAATCAACTGAAGATTGCTCCCGCTGCTGTAATCCGCATGGTTTTTGTCGCGCTTCTGGTCGTATTGTGTGTCCGACTGTTTTACAAGGAGCTGCTAGTGTGCTCCTTCGACGCCTCACTCGCCGTATCTCTCGGGATCAAAGCTGCCGCCGTCCACATAGGTCTCATGGCTGTACTTTCCATCACCGTGGTTAGTGCTTTTGAGTCAGTAGGTGCTATTCTGGTGATCGCTATGCTAATTCTGCCCGGCGCAACCGCCCATCTGCTTTCGCAGCGACTTCCCGTTATTCTCTGGTTGTCCGTATTGTATGCCTTGATTAGCTCCATTCTAGGTGTTCACCTTGCCCGTTGGCTGGATGTGAATATTGCCGGGGCCATGGTTGTTGCCGGCACGGGCCTTTTCATTGCTGCCTGGATATTCAGTCCAATCGATGGTCCTATTGCCAAATGGCGCCGTCGGAACGCCATTCACAAACTTCCTGAGGAACTCGCGGCCGGACAGACAGCGGTTGAGTGAAAATGCTTTGCAAATAAAATCCAGTCAGCCAGATTGTGTGCGCGGGCCCGTAGCTCAGTCGGTTAGAGCAGGTGACTCATAATCCGGAAAAGCCGCCTTTCGACATACTTCACCACGTTGCGTTTGGAGCATAATACCCCGGTAATTTCAGGTCAAAACGCATTTACCCACACAAATACAAGGGCGAGTAGAAACGCCCCAGTGTAGCACAAAGTGTAGCACAAACAATAGGGTGTGAACTTGTTGTGCTTGTGGGGCAGGGAGGCAATTTTAATCTGGCGCCATGAAAACAAAGTTTGTCTTCCGCCTTGCCCTAATGCTCCTGCTTAGCCTTTGCCTTCTATCAGTTAAGGCCGCAGAAGCCAATCGAAGCTACGCAGACGATGCTGACTCTGCTGCATATGGAGACTCTGTGCCATATGGTGACTCTAGGAAGATAAAGAAAAACATAAACTGGGCCTACTATGGAAAGATATTGAGTTTGCTGTTTGTGGTAGGTTTGTCGGTGGCAGCATTGCTGACAGCCCCTAAAGCAAACTGGCCCGCAGCCTTACGTGTGATTGGCGGTTTATCCTTCATCGTATGTACGCTTAGCGTTTTCGGTTTGTTCTTTGGTGATATTCGATTGCAAGTGGATCGGGCTTATTTCTTTGACTTGGCTTGTGTTGGTTTCGGCGGGTTCATCACCAATTACCTGATAGCACATTTCCTGGAAGTTACCTATCAGGTGCGCGATGACCTGGCGGCAGTGCGAGCCAGTCAGCAAGGCGACAGTGACGCAGAATAAACCCTCACGGGTGAATTCTCAGGGTGGCACAACGAAACCTGTGGTCACCTGATACGCACGAGAGAATGGGCTCACTAAAGAACCTTTAAGGATTTCGGAGGACTGGCTACAAAAGCCACCCAACATCACTGAGACATAGGGAGAACATTGGGAGAATTGGGTCTCTCAGGGTTTTCCGGAAGATGAGTGTGATAGCCGTATTTCCCCAGAAAACAGCAGATTCGATGTTCGTTGGGTTCGATTCCCAACACTCGCTCCATTTCATTTAATCCCTTAAAGACAGGGAGTTTATTAAAATTGAAGCTCCGAAACTCTCCTACTGCTAACAATAATGCTAAAACTTCCGTATGTTTCCAGGGTGTTTTAGGGTGTCATTGATGTCATTTCTCGGGTGGAAACAGATCTCCTTTGGACTGGCAGTCAAGGTTGCCCAGAGAGTTTGCGCGGCGCGGATACTGCGGCAACAGAATGTGCTCTGTCAGTTACGGAGCCTTAACTACGGCCCATCACGACAAGTGGTTATCCAACCGGCCTTTGCAAGAGTGGCGGAGCGGGTCCTTCCTCGTTGATTAATGCTACCGGTTACCGCTGCGCGCTTTGTTTCTAGTCACAGGCATGGTAAACTCGTTTTAATTTTGAAGACTAAAGAAGACGATTTCGCCAATGGGGAGATCTCGGCAAAGACGCTGTGCCGGATCACGTCCCTGACGGATCAACGCCACCGGCAGCTGGCGCAGGCGGGCTGTTTTCCGCCACCCAAGCGCGGCCATTACCAGCTGGAAGCCACCATCCAAGGGTTGCTGCGCTATTACCGTGAGCGGAACAACAAGGAGAAGGCATCTCTCTCGGAAGAGAAGTTCAAGAAGCTTCAGGCCGAGCGGAAGATGGCGGAACTGCAACTTGCCAAGGCAGAAGACAAGGCACTGGATGCTGATGCGGTGGTGCGGGAATGGCAGAACATCTGCCTGACGATTCGCCAGAGGTTTCTGGGTCTTGATGGCAAGATTTCGCCCCAGTTGGGTTTTACCGCTCGCCAGCGCGCTGGGCTGCGCCGTGAGATCGAGGAGTCACTGCCCGCGCTG
>CAYUXV010000060.1:0-3216 GCA_964448875.1 uncultured Verrucomicrobiota bacterium | reverse complement strand
CAGTTGCGCGAACCACCCTGAGGTAAAGCGAGTTCGCTCATCACCACGTATCCAGGAAGATTCTGGTTTATTGTTCCAAGGCCGTAATTCACCCAGGAACCCAAAGCCGGATCACCTCCCAAACGGCTCCCTGTATTCATGTGGAAAAGCGCTTCGGGGTGGTTCAATGACTCGGCCTGACAACCCCGATAATTGCACAATTCATCAGCCATCTTAGGTAGATGCACCCACTGGTCACTCATATCCAACCCTGACTGACCCACCTTGCGCGACTTGAAGGGGCTACCCACATAGAAGCGAAAACCCGTCGCCAAGCCAGCAGAACGTTTGGATTCAGCCTTGTGTTTGGCATTGAGCTTTGGCTTCGGATCAAAGGTATCCATCTGACTGGGCCCGCCTTCCATGAAGAGCATAATCACCGCCTTGGCCTTGGGCCCGTGCATGGGATTCTTGGGAGCCAAGGGACCAGCCGCTTCCTTGGCCATAAGATCAGTCATGGCCACAGCACCGAGTGAACTCCCCAATCCATAGAGGAAATCCCGGCGACGCAATGAAGCGGTGTTCATATCAGTAAACATAAATGAATTCGTTGGAATTGAAAAGCAGTAGACACAAATCAGCCAAAGCGCGTGTGTTAACGCTTACATCTGCAGATCTTTTATCGGCCACATAATTTTCAAATACAGGCAGTATTTCTTCATACTCGAAGGGCTGGCCGGTAAATTCCTCCACCAGTGATCGGGTGATGGATTTGGGGTATTTCACTTTCTTGGGCTGATGCTTTGCGTGGTAACCCTGCATCTTGGTGACGTACTGCTTAAGCCTTTCCCACTCCACCTTATCGGGCACCCGACCAAAAGCCAGTTGTACTGCTCGTTTTACCTGAAGATGAAGGGCATCAAATTCCTTCTCGGCACGTAAAGCCAAGGCAATGGCGCGATCACTCATAACCTGACTATTAAGCAGGGTAAAAACCTGCGGAGTCACTGCCGCTGAATCCCGCTCCTCGCAGGAATTATTGGGGTTAGGCTGATTAAAAAGTTCAAGGAAAGGATTTGCCTGACCCCGAACGCGATAAGCGTAAATGGTTCGGCGATTACGCTCAGCGGGCGTTCGTGAAGGCTGGTAGGCGGGCGACAATGAGAATTGGATCATGCGTGGTTGTAATGCCACTTCCATGTTGATCTCGGGCATCACCGGAAAGCCTCCTTGAGCACGATTGAGTTCACCGGTAGATACCAGCAAACTATCGCGCATTTCCTCAGCACTAAGACGACGCGGAGGATGATAGGCAAACAGGTTATTATTTGGATCCTCATTCTTGAGTTTATCAAGGCTCGGATGCCTTCCGGACTGACGATAGGTGGCTGAACTCAAAATCAACCGGTGCAGCCTTTTGAATTTCCAACCGTGCTCCACAAAATCAGCGGCCAGCCAGTCCAATAGCTCCGGGTGAGTCGGTTTGCCGCCTTTGGCCCCTAAGTTATTGGGATTGCCGGCCAGTGGTTTACCGAAATGATGTTGCCACACGCGATTCACAATCGATCGAGCGGTCAACGGATTCTTCGGGTCGGCGATCCATTTGGCCAAGGCAAGCCGACGCCCCTGAAGCTTGTCAGAAATTACGTAGGGGTTAGGGCCTGTTGTCGATACAGGAACAGCCAATGCACTCAACACACCGGGATTAACCTCTTCACCCGGAGCCTCCAGCGCACCTCCCAAAAGTATATGACTTACAGGAAGAACCTTTTGCCCAGGCTTATTGGGCATCCGCATGGAGCGCGCGTTCAAATTCTTGGGAGTCGAACCATTGTATACTCCCTGCACCATGGGTTCGTAACGTTCCAACCGGCGTTTCCATATCCACTCATCCTGCATTCGTACTTTTAATCTTCCTTGTTCCTCGGGACTTAAGCCTACATGACGCGGAGGCTTCTCTTCATCGGGCAATTTCCGCCTCGCGTTGGCATCCAGATATTCCTTGCCGTGTTCAGTATACCACTTGCGGGCGGCGGTCTCCTGTTTCTGGTACAACTCATTATGCTTTGTCTTGGCATGATTCCAAAGACGTTGAGTGATCGCCTTTTTCTGGTTAAGGCCTGAACGGTTTTCCTGCTTTAGGAACGGTGCCGAGCGTTCGGCCAGTTGCGTACCAGCAAAGGCGGCGTACATTCGGTAATAATCGCGCGTGGGTAAGGGATCAAACTTGTGATCATGGCACTTCAAACAACGCATCGTGGTACTGAGGAAAGTTTGACCAACGGAGTTCACCACATCATCGATAAAAATCTGCCGTGCCTGCGGCGCAAGAGTCATGGCCGGATCCCAGGGGCCCATACGCAAAAAAGAGGTCGCTATCAATAACTCCGGATTGCGCTTATCTTTAGGTTGCTGATTCCACAATTCATCACCGGCAATTTGTTCAACAATGAATTCGTTGTAGGGCTTATCATTATTGAAGGCGCGAATGACATAATCCCGATAACGCCAGGCGTTGGAGCGCTCATAGTCATTAGAGTAACCACCGGTATCGGCATAGCGCGCGACATCCAGCCAGTGCTGGCCCCAACGCTCGCCATAATGCGGGCTGGCCAAGAGCTTGTCGATGAGGTTACTCCACGCCTTGCCCGGATCCTTGTCCCACGCGAGCCGGAATTGATAAATCTGGAAAGGAGTGGGCGGCAAACCCGTAAGATCATAATAGGCACGTTTTACGAGTGTTCGAAATTGCGCCTGAGGCGCCGGCGCAAACCCGGCCGCTTTAAGTTTGCGACCGATAAAAGCATCCACCGGATTATTTGCCCCTACCGGCTCTTTAGGTTTAACAACCGGTTGGAATGCCCAAACGTCCTGTGGCTGGTAACGGCGGTATGTCCAGTCATCAGAAAGCCCGCCGCTTGTCTTTACCAGCATTCCTTCAGGGGTCACCGGCTTGGCACGTTCCTCGGCAATATAGCGCGCCTGTGTTTTTGCATCCGGCCAAGGTGCACCTAGTTCAACCCACCGCTTAAGTATAGAAAGTTGTGTGGCTGAAAGCTTATCATTCTCCTTGGGCGGCATCACCGACCAATCATCCTCGTGCTCGCGAGTCGCCGCCAAGTAGAGCGGACTTTTTAGCGGCTTTCCAGGTACCAGTGAGGGCTCCTCGCTTTCGCCACCCTTGAGCAACGCAGCACGCGAAGTAAGATCAAGTTCCCCTTTAATTTTCTTTGCATC
>CAYUXV010000059.1:0-4428 GCA_964448875.1 uncultured Verrucomicrobiota bacterium | reverse complement strand
AATGCACAGGAAAAATCCAAACGCTCCTTGATGTTCGTAGAAATTGCGGTGCGCTCCAGTTGCGCGCCCATTTCCTCCACAATGGAGGTAAACCGATGGGTCAATAATTCACGTTCTGCAACTGGTGATCTGTGCAACTTTCTCGCCTCAATTTTTTCCAACAACAAACTCGCGTCAGAGCCCACCACTCCAAGCCAATCAGGCTCGATAATCAGTGTCCCAAAGGCATCTGACACAATGGCCGGGCCATTGATTGCATCACCCGCTACAAGTCGTTCACGTTCGAACACCGGGCTCTCTAACCATTGACCCTCATAACACGTCTTTAATGTACGTTCCGCCACCGGTTTATCAGTTGTTTCAAAAACCTCCTTTGTTTTCGCCACGTCTCTCGTTGAAGCAATGACGCGAAGTGAAACCAATTCTGGTTCGCGATCATTAGGCATATAACCGAATGTCTTGCGGTATCGTTCATCGAAAAGAACCGGTGTCTTGGAGAAGTTTTCAAAATCTACAGCCAAAACGGATTCCTGTCCCTCAAACCGGACCAGAGCCGTTCGGCGGCGGATTATTATTTCCCCAGCGGGCACACCTTCAGCTTCCAGTGCGCATACTGCCCGCGCCTCTAGATCAGCTAGCACTTCCGATCCGACGCTCGCATATCTTGAACCTGAGACCAGCACCTGTTCTTCCAGGATTTTCTCTAGCCGAGCCTGTTCCAGGCCAAACGCACTCAAGAGACCCGCGTCGGACGGGAAAAGAATCCTCTTCATCCCCAACCCCTCCGCCACCGCGCAGGCGTGTTGCCCGCCCGCACCGCCAAAAGCCACGAGCGCATGGTCCGTCGGATCGTAGCCTTCCCGTACGGATATTTTTCGAATGGCGCTGGCCATTCGGTCATTGGCCAAAGCAAGAAATCCAAGCAGCACCTCCTCGCGCGTGTCACCGTACTCAGAATGCACTTCTACAAAGCGCGCCTCGGCGGCTCCGGGGAAAACCGGCAGGTTGAAGGAGTCCAGATCGAGCCGGCCCAGGAGCAGGTTGACATCCGTGATGGTCAATGGTCCATCCGCTCCATAACAGGCCGGGCCGGGATCTGCGCCGGCGCTTTGCGGCCCAACAAAAAGAAGGTTCCCATCAAGTCCACAAATTGATCCGCCACCGGCGGCCACGGTCTCAATCTTTAGCGCCGGCGCCATCAGGTGCGCCCGGCGAACCTGGTGGGTTTGGCAATAATTGTAATCGCCGTCGTAACGGGAAACATCGGTGCTGGTGCCGCCCTTGTCGAAGGCGATGATTTTTTCCAACCCGGCGCGCTTCCCCACAACCGTCGCGCCCACCACACCCGCAGCTGGCCCGCTTAGCAGGCTGTCTTTAGGCCGATATCCACTGCGCGACACCAGTCCGCCAGCACTTGTCATCACAAGCAATTCACCACCCGACAAAGCATTGCTGACGCCATCAAGATATTCGGTCATCAAGGGACCCAGATACGCGTCCACCACGGTTGTCTCCGCGCGTGGCACTGCCTTAATGAAAGGCGCCAGCTGGGCCGAATAGGCAACATATTCAAAGCCGCACTTTAACAGCACATCCTTGATGGCCAATTCGTGTGAGGGATTCTGGTAACTGTGCAGCAACATCACCGCGGCCACCCGGCGCCCTTTTGCCACCAGGTCGGTCGCTGAATCCTGTACCTGCTCGAGCCGCAGGGGATTGATTTCATTCCCTTGTGCATCCAGCCGTCCCGGCACCTCAATCACCTGCGCATGGAGTGGTGGGGGTTTCCGGACATTTAGGGTAAATAAATCCGGCCTGCGCTGGTCTCCGATGCGCAGGAGATCCCCAAAGCCATCGGTGACAAAGAAGACCACTTGAGCCCCTTTCTCCTCCAGAAGCGCATTGGTGCCACGCGTGGTCCCCAGACGCATTTGAACCGGCGGCAACGGCTGGTCTTCTGAAGTGCCTGTCAATTCCCGAATGGCTTGAAGGGGCGCTTCATCGCCTGAGAGAATTTTTGTACGGGAACGTTGCCCTGCCGGTGATACCGCCAGGCCGTCGGAAAAGGTGCCACCGGTATCCACATAAACCCGCCATTTGTCTTGAGTATCACGGCCCATGATTGCGCTGGGAGAACGATGGAGCTTATTCCCTCATCTCGTCAAACCCCTTGAGCCAGCACCAAGCATTGCAATTGCCTTTGACAGTACGGGGTATTGGCTTCGGAATGGGGTATGACAAAAATTTCTCGTCGCACTTTTCTTATTTCAACGACTGGCCTGCTGACTCTCCCGTTGATAGCTAAACCCGCTTCTGCCCTGACACTTGGTTTTAGCCTTTACGGGATGAAGACACTGAAGACAGAGCCGGCCTTGAAACAAATCGCCGCCATCGGTTATGACTCGGTTGAACTTTGCCTTAACAAGGGCTGGGATGCTGCGCCTTCCAATATGGATGATGGCCGCCGAAAGGAAACTGCCAGGCTCCTGAACCACTTGGACCTACGCATCACTGCCCTGATGGAAAACCTAAAATTAAATGGCGCTCAAGCCGAAAACCATGAACGCTTGAAACAGGCCGCGCAGCTTGGCCATGACCTCTCATCTGATAAACCGCCCATCATCGAGACAGTCATTGGAAACGGCAAATGGGAGGACGTGAAGAATGAATTTCGAGATCACCTCGGTGGCTGGGTGGAAGTAGCGGCTAAATCAAAGACCATCATCTGCGTCAAGCCCCACCGCTTTGGCGCTGCCAATCTTCCACAGCACGGCAAATGGTTGATGGAGCAAATCAAAAGCCCCTGGATACGTCTGGCCTATGACTATAGCCACTTTATCCACCGCGACATCACGCTGGAGGCATCCATCAAGACCATGATACCCTGGACGCGTTTTATTCATGTGAAGGATACGATCCTCAAGGAGGGGCGCGCACGTTTTGTGCTCCCTGGTGAAAGCGGGCAGATTGATTACGCCAGGCTTCTCCGCCTAGTCCACGCCTCGGGCTACAAAGGCGACATCAATGTGGAAGTTAGCGGCCAAGTATGGAACCAGAAAGGCTACGACCCAATTGCTGCTGCAAAGAAAAGCTACACGCACATGGCAGCTGCCTTCGATAAGGCTCGGATTAACAAATAATAATCCATGCAAGGATTTTTTCTGCTCTCATTTCCTTCAGATTATTGCAGTTGTTTACATCAAAAATACTGAGTGTCCTTAAACTCACCCAAAGTCCTTTCTTGCCCTTGGAAGATAACGCGACGATAATAGGGGAGGTAATTAAAGATACTTGTTCATAGTTATTTTCCGGAACGCAGAATTCTTTTATAACCTCAATTCTTGCGTTAATTTGTATCTGAAAAACTAATTTTATGAAAATTTAGCATGAATAATATCGTCACCTTCACTATTTTGCTTGCCCTGATATTTGGATTGGGTTGCGGAGATGAAAAACAGATATCTGTTGTTGAGTCATCGAAAACAGGCAATCAAACCTACAAGCCTGTTAATTCGAGTGAAGATACCCCTGCGGACACCAAAGTGCTGGAAGAATGGTTTCTTCGTGGAGTTAAGTATGACAGGGGTGATGGGGTGCCAATTGACTACAAGGAAGCAGCTAAATGGTACCGTAAAGCAGCAGAGCAGGGACATCCCGAGGCGCAGTATAATCTTGGTGTAATGCTGGGCGCATCGGGCTTGGGACGTGGGATTGAAAAAAATGAGAAAGAAGCAGCTAAATGGTACCGTAAAGCCGCAGAGCAGGGGGTTCCTGATGCGCAATATAATCTTGGGTGGATGTATGACAATGGGGTCGGGGTTCCAGAAAATGACAAGGAAGCAGTAAAGTTGTATCGGGAAGCTGCGGAGCAGGGGCATGCCAAAGCGCAAAACGGATTGGGTTTTATGTATAGGTATGGGGAAGGAGCACTTGAGGACGATGTGACGGCTTATGCCTGGTACAATATAGCCGCAGCCAATGGCGACGAGAACGGTAAGGAAAACAAAAGCGAACTCACCGAGGAAATGGCCCCAGAACAGATTGCTAAGGCGCAGGATTTGTCTAGAGAGATGCTAGAGAAAAACCCAAAATTGTTGAAATAAAATCTACTGCTAATTCAGGGGATTAATCAGGGGGAGTCGCCTGCAGGCTCTTAAATAATTCCAGTAAACGATCCTGGTTGAATCCCGGGGGTGTATTATCGAGGAGCCAACGTACATCCGTCTTTGCTTTTTTGTTTTTCTTCATGCGCATATGCATTAGTGCTCGGTTTAGGCGCTCTTTTGGGGAGTCCGGCTGCAGGAGTAGTAATGTTTTTAAATATGGCAGAACCACTTCTGGGGGCTCTTTGTCATTGCTGATCCCGATGAGATTGCGGAGCATACGCACGATAATAGTACGATTGTCGACTTGTTTAAGGTGATCGTC
>CAYUXV010000058.1:0-12687 GCA_964448875.1 uncultured Verrucomicrobiota bacterium | reverse complement strand
CAATCTCGCCAACACTGCGAAAACAAAACTAACGCAAGATCAGGCCAAGGAGAAAACCGCGCAAACTGCTGCAACAATCGTGGTTACCAAGCTGACGCAGGCACAAGCGGCGCAAAAGGCAGCCGAGACAGCTTTGGTCACCGCCAAGACCAATGTCGCCAGTGCGCAGAAGGCTTACACTGTTGCCGAGAAAGCCAGCAGTGATGCTGCCAATATCGCCCTAGCTGCCAAGCCAATTGCGGACAAGGCCAA
The DNA here is from genome assembly GCA_964448875.1 of uncultured Verrucomicrobiota bacterium. Lineage (GTDB taxonomy): Bacteria > Verrucomicrobiota > Verrucomicrobiia > Limisphaerales > UBA1100 > UBA6614. Next base: position 12,435 of record CAYUXV010000058.1, on the reverse strand, counting down.
GGCCGCGCAAGCTGCTGCCGAAAAGGTAGCCACCGACAAACGAAAGATTGCGAACGCCTCCAAGGCCAAGCGCGACAAGCTTAACACCGACCAAGCCAACGCCAAAAAAGAACTCGACGCTAGTGCCAAAAAGGTTGCCACTGCCGAGACCGAATACAAGAAACTCGAGGATCCACGTAAGGCTGCCGTCAATGAGTTCAATCTCGCCACCAAGGCCAAGTCTAAGGCTGATGGTATCCAAAAGGCTGCCGACGATGCGAAAAAGGCTGCCGACGCCCTTGCAAAGTCGCGCGAGACCACCGTGGCCACTGCCAAGGACGTTTCCTCCAAGGCCGAGAAACCCATCCGTGCCATTGCCTTCAGCGCCGACAGCCAGCTGGTGCTTACCGGCGGCGACGACATGAAGGTGCGCACATGGTCTGCCACCACCGGGGCGGCGCTCGCATCAATTAACGGACACAAGGGGGTCATAAAGGCGATTGTGTTCAACGGCGAAAAATTCATCTCAGCCAGTGCTGACAAGACCGCGCAGGTCTGGAGCCTTGGCATTGAGTGGAAACTTGAGCGTATCGTTGGCACAGGAGACAACAACTCGCAGTTATCCGATCGCGTGAATACCATCGACTTCAGCCCCGACGGCAAGCAGATCGCTACTGGCAGTGGCGAACCCAGTCGGGGCGGTGAGGTTCAAATATGGAATATTGCCGATGGAACGCTAGCAAAGGACTTTGCCGAAGTTCACAGTGACAGCGTACTCGGCCTTGAGTTCTCAAAGGATGGCAAATACATCGCCAGTGCCAGTGCCGACAAGTTCGTAAAAGTGACCGATATTGATACCGGGAAAGTCGTCCATAATTTTGAAGGTCACACCCACCACGCCCTTGGCGTCAGTTGGCTGCCCCATGGACGCCAACTTGTTAGCGTTGGAGCCGACAAGAGCATACGCCACTGGAACTTTGAATTGGGAGAGCGCATTCGTCAACGGACGAACATTAGCAAGGAAGTTACCTCCATCCACTACGTTGGACTGACCGAGCAGGCGGTAGTGACCGCGGGCGACAAATCCGTACGCCTCATCAACACCAGCAATCTCAACGACGCACGCAGTTTCTCCGGCGGCGTTGATTTCATGTACGCTTGTGGCGTCACACCCGATGGTAAAGTCGTCATTGCTGGAGGTCAGGACAGCGCACTGCGCGTCTGGAACATGGCTGACGGAAAGGTCATAGCGACTTTCGAGGCGCCCAAACCGTCGGAAGAAACAAAGAAACCGGAGGAGAAGAAATAAATTACTAACCTTTTGGATTTTCAAGCCCGCCTTTTATGGCGGGTTTTTTACGTTCAATTGCGAACAATTTCCCGTTGCCCGCAACCATCCAGGTGGCTTTGAATCGCCTACGCATGGCAGCAATTAGCAGCAGAAGTTACTATGTGGGCGTCGATCTTGGGGGAACAAAAATACTCGCGGGAGCATTCAATCGCTATTTAAAACTCCGAAATACAGTCAAATTTAAAACCAAAGCAGTTCGAGGTGTTGATGCGGTTATTGACCGCATTGAGCGCGCGGTTCGCGAAGTGGTTTCTGAGAGCGGTCTGCAGCTAAATCAAATTCGAGCAATTGGCTTGGGTGTTCCAGGGTCCGTAAGCAAGGGCCGGGTGATTCATGCAAATAATATCGGATGGGATGGTGTGCCAGTAGGTACAATACTGCGTAGAAAGTTGAGAACACCGGTCTTTGTCGAGAATGACTGTAATCTTTTCACATTAGGCATTCATCAGGTTGAATTGAAGCGTCGCCCAAAGACCATGATTGGTGTTTTTCTCGGGACTGGTGTTGGGGGTGGCATCATCATTAACGGGGAACTTTACAGGGGCTTTAATAATGCGGGTGGTGAATTTGGCCAGATTACAATTGATAAAGATGGCTTGAAAACAGGGCATCATTTAAAGGGAAGCTTTGAGTCATTGGCCAGCAGACAAGGTATCGTTAGGCGTTTAAGGCGGGCTGTTTTAGAAGGCGGAAAGACGATGCTCCTAGAAGAACTTGGACCGCAGTTAAAAAACGTCCGGAGCCGTCATCTTCGTAAGGCAGTTCAGGCCAAGGATGTGCTAGTTCAGAGGGTTGTACGTAATGTTGCAGTCGACACTGGGATTGCGATTGCAGGTCTGATCAGTGTCTTTGGTTCCGAATATGTTGTTCTTGGGGGAGGTGTTATAGAGGCCCTTCATCAGACAATGCTGCCGATAATTAAACGAACTGCCACTCAAAATGTACTGCCAGAAACGATGAATGGGGTAAAGATTGTGCTTAGCAAGCTGGGAGATGACGGGGGGATTTGCGGGGCCGCTGTATTTGCTCGGGAAAGCCTAAAGAAATAGCTACAAAACTACCCCAGCCGCGTGGTCTCGGTTTCCTTGACGATTTCGAACTGCGGGAACTTCAGTTTGGCTTTTTTCGAGGCGCCAGGTTTGGTCAGTGCGATTAAATCAAACTGGCTTCGCCGAGTTTTATCTCCGTCCGAAGGCTTGATACGTAGATAGTTAGCATCGTCCTGTAACTCACGAGCCTTCACATTATCCATTAAATGCGAAGGAAGAATTTCTTCAATTAGTCGTTGTTTTAGCGTGGAATTTTCCACAGGGAAAGCTACTTCAATGCGTTTTTGAAAATTACGGTGCATCCAGTCACCGCTACTGATGTACACTTTCGTCATGCCGTTGTTTTCGAAATAGTAAATCCGGCTATGCTCTAGAAACCGATCCACGATACTACGAACTCGAATGTTTTCACTCAAGCCAGGCACACCTGGCCTAAGGCAGCAGATACCACGAACGATGAGGTGAATTTTCACCCCTGCTTTGCTGGCTTCATAAAGCGCTTCAATGACTGGCTTGTCGACCAGTGAATTCATTTTTGCTCGAATGGCAGCCGGCTTGCCAGTGCGTGCATTTCGGGTTTCCTGCCGAATATGCTCCAGCGTCCGACGTTGGAACTCGAAAGGTGCTACTACAAGCTTTTTTGTTCCCTGGAATTGGCAGAATCCGGTCAATAGATTGAACAATGCCGAGGCGTCCTCTCCATATTCAGTCTGACAGGTGAACAATCCGATATCCGTGTAAATCTTGGAGGTTGTGGGATTGTAATTGCCAGTGGAAAGATGCACATAACGCCGGAGCCCATCCTCCTCTTGTCGAACCACTAGGCAGACTTTGGCGTGAATTTTATAACCCACGAGACCATATGAAACGTGTACGCCTGCTTCTTCCAGCTCTCGTGCCCATTGAATGTTATAGGCCTCATCGAAGCGTGCTTTTAGCTCAACCACAGCAGCGACTTGCTTGCCATTTTGAGCTGCGCGCATCAATGCGCCTACTACACGCGGATCGCCACCCGTTCGGTACAGAGTTTGTTTTATAGCTAAAACCTTGGGGTCGCTAGCGGCCTGATTTAAAAAATCGACGACGCAGTCGAAACTCTCATAAGGATGATGCACCAGTACATCCTGCTGACGAATAACTTCAAATAAATCTCCTCGACCACGGAAGGCAGGCGGTGAAGGCGCTAAGAACGGCGGATCGCGTAGCTCTGGTGAATGGTCACCTTTGCAGATTGTCTGCAAATGGATGGGGTTTACTGGCCCTTCGATATGGTACAGATCATCTACCGTCAGCTCTAGCTTTTCCAGCAGCTCAGCGACCAGGTCATCGGGCGTGTTATGGTCTACTTCAAGACGGACAGCATCGCCTTTGCGCCGGTTGCGCAGTTCATTTTCAACTGCCTGCAATAGATTCTCAGCGTCTTCTTCGTCCACATATAATTCACTGTTTCGGGTTACACGAAAACGCCAATTACCCAATACTTTTGTGCCCGGAAATAAATCCTCTATAAAATGAGATATCATATCAGCCAGAAAAACATAGTCGTGTTTTCGGTCCGCTCTAGGCAGTTGCACAAGCCGTGGAATAACACGTGGCACCTGCACAATACATAGGCGCTGTTCTGTACTTCGTCCCTTTTGAAGCTCCACGCGAGCAATGATGTTTAGTGATTTGTTAACAATAAGCGGAAATGCTGTTGATGGAGCAACCGATAAGTGGGTTAAAACCGGCCGCACTTGTTCACGGTAAAAAGTCTCCACCCATTTACGATTATCCGGTCCGAGATCATCGATTTGATGAAAGCGAAAATCCTTCTTAGCTAATGAAGGCATCAAGTCCTGACGCCAGCAGCGGAATAATTCGGCCACCATTTCATGCACACGTTCCGCCACGGCGTCAAAAATTTCAGTTGCGGTTCGGCCATCAATGCTACGTTCCACAACAGCACTCTCAATTTGCTGCTTTAGCCCGGCAACGCGTACTTCGAAAAACTCATCCAAGTTCGAATTGGCGATGCAAAAAAACTTAACACGTTCCAACAACGGATTTTTCGGATCGATGGCTTCCTCCAAAACCCGAGAATTGAACTTTAGCCAGCTCAATTCACGGTTGATGAATCGGGATTGCTTTTGCGTCATAGTTCCCATCCAATATACACGAAAATTGGCGGAAAAGAAACTTAACAGTATAGTAGGAATTTTACCGTTTTAGACATTGGGATCATAATTCGTGACATACTCTCTATGCAGCTCAAATTGAAGCATTTACGGACAGGTTATGCTCAAGCAGAATTTAATAAGAATTGACATTGGACTCCTTAAAAACAGTGGTAATAAGGACTTATAGCCATCGGATCCATTTTTATGATCATATTATACACAGTAAGCTCAGGGTATCATAGGGGGTAATTTTATATGATATAAAACTCGGAATTGGTAACAGACTTGGGCATCAAGCGTTTTTCATTGATGGAACCGTTTTTTTGCGCGAGAATTGACCTCACAATTTCCAATGAAAGCCCGTAAATCTTTTATGTTTTTTGTTGTCCTCTGGCTGGTAGGGATAGGTGCTGTGTTTGCCTGTTCGGTGCCTGTATTTCGTTATGCCTTGGAGCGTTGGCAATCGGACAACTATGTTGTTGTCGTGTTTCATAAAGGGGCCCTTTCGGATAAAAATCGGAAACTTTTAGCGGGAATGTCTCCGGATCCACTTGTCAGTCCTCAAGTTGCCAATATTGAATTGAAAACAGTTGATCTTAGCAACAATCCTGAGAAGGCAGTGCTTGAGTTTTGGAAAAAAACTAAAGCTGTGACTAAGGCAGATGCCAGCAATGTCCCTTGGATGTTGGTTTTTTACCCGAAAACAAGTGGTAATCCTACTCCAGTTTGGGGTGGTCCATTGTCGAAAAAGAACACCGAGGTCGTCGTCGACTCTCCTAAGCGCCGTGAACTTGCAAGAAGGTTGTTGAAAGGGGATTCGACAGTTTGGCTTCTTTTGGAAAGCGGGAATAAATCAAAGGATGAGGCTGCATATAAAAAATTGACCGCTCGGCTCAGAGTTTTGGAAAAGGAATTGAAGCTTCCGGATATCAAGCAGGAGGATATTGCAGCAGGCTTGTTGAACATTGAGGAATCGCAGCTCAGACTAAAATTTTCCGCATTGCGTGTATCCCGCAACGATGCTGCTGAATTAGTTTTTATAAAAATGCTCCTCGCCAGCGAAGCGGATCTCAAAGACTTAGATGAACCTATGGTTTTCCCTGTGTATGGTCGTGGGCGCTTCATGCCGCCGATGGTTGGCAAGGGAATAACTGATGAGAACATAACCCATGATGCGGAATTCTTAATTGGTCCATGCTCCTGCCAAATCAAACGCCAAAATCCAGGAACCGATTTGCTTGCAGCTGTGAATTGGGAAAGCCTCATCCAGCCGCAGATCAACGTTGATCGGGAGCTGCCGCCGTTAACAGGAATTGGCATTGCCTCGGAGGAGTCGGAGAAACCGGGGAAGACTGGCACCGTTGTCGTGAAGCCCATCGTCACCAAGGATCCTCTGTTTAACAAACCCATCAAGCTCGGCGGCAAGGACCGCAAGCCCGAGCCCAAATAACCTCCAACGGCAAACCACCTGCCGCGAATGTGCAGTCCATGAGCATCTGGCGCCTGACCTTCCGAGAGATTTACCACCGCAAGGCACACTTTGTCCTTGGCTTGATCTCCATAACCGCGGCAGTGGCCGCTTACATTGCCGCGGACATGCTCTTGCGCGACAGCTCGCACCGCGACAGGCTGATCCTCACGGAGATGGAGAAAAAGCAGGAGCAGCAATTGGCGGAGTTTCGCAAAGAAATGCAAACAAGCCTGAAAAGCCGGCATCAGGACCTGACCAATAAGGTGAACAGTCAGGCGGCAGCGTTGAAAGAAAACCGCGTCAGCTTGGAATCAGGGCTGGCGGATCAAGAAGAACGCCTGGAGAAGAATTTGGCGGAGAAGAAATCGGACTTGGAGAAATCCCTATCGAGCAAACGAACGGAACTGGAAGAGGCACTGGCGGGCACACAGGGCCAGCTACGAGCGACTTTGCAGGCACGTGAAAAGGCCGTGGCGGAGGCGGGTGCGGCTTTGGAGGACTCTATGCGCAAGATCACCAAGGGGCTCGGCTTTAACATTCTTATTCTCCCACAGGGCCAGGACCTCAACGAGTTTCACCTGCGCGGCGTTGCGGATGCCGTGATGCCGGAGACCTTCGTCACCAAGTTGGCCAATTCAAAGATCGTCACCATTAACCACCTGCTGCCGGTAATAACCAAGCGCATCCGCTGGGAGGAACAAAGCAACATGGAGGTTGTGTTAATCGGTACGCGAGGCGAGGTTCCTCTTGCGCATCGAGATCTCAAAAAGCCCCTGCTGGATATGGTTCCCAAAGGTAAGTTGATTGTTGGCCATGGAGTCGGGAAAAAACTGAAGCTCAAGGAGAACCAGGGAGTCAAGCTGCTGGGCCGTCGGTTTGAAGTGACGAAGATTCATGCCGAGCGAGGCTCATTGGATGACAGTTCCATCTGGCTGAATCTTGCCGAGGCGCAGGAGCTTTTAAAAATGCAGAACGTCATCAACGCCATTCTCGCGCTGGAATGCAACTGTGCCACTGTGGATCGCGTGGGGGAGATTCGTGCAGAGCTGAAGGGTATCCTGCCGGGAACACAGATCATCGAGCGCGGCTCCAAGGCGCTGGCTCGCGCCGAGGCCCGCAACAAGGCCAAACAGAAGGCCGACACAGACTTGAAGGAAGAGGCCGTATCGGCCCGCAAGATATTAACAGAACAAATGAAACGAGCTGAATTCACCTTGAAAGTCCAGCAGTCGGCCAATGATAAGGCAGTCCGCGAACAAGCGGACAAGGACAGCCAGTTTCTCACTGCTGAGCGCGCAAAGGTGGACGAGTTTTTAACGAAGCAGAAACAAGCCTTGGGCACCGCGCTGGAGGATGGCAAGCTGCTCATCGCCAGCCAATCTGCTAAAGACCTCATGGCGTTGGCCCGTGAGGAGAAGAACGCCGATGTACTGCTGGCCGGCGAGCAAACCAAACGCAATCGGTTGCAATCGCAGAAGGAAAGGTTTGCGGCCATTCTTATCCCGCTGGCTATGGCTGCCGCCGCGCTTTGGATTGGACTGCTTGCCTATGGCAACGCCCGCAGGCGCCAGTCGGAGATCGGTATCCTGCGTGCCATCGGTCTGCGAACCAGTCAGGTGCTCACCCTGCTGCTGGGCAAGGCGTTTTACTTGGGGCTGCTTGGCGCGGGTCTGGGGGTCGGCGCGGGTCTGGTCGCGGGCATGGTCGCCTGCGAGATCAACTGGGGAGAGGTTCAGGCTCGCCAGCTCATTCAACCCGGCAACCTGTGGATCGCTGCCGCGTTGGCGCCGTTGATCGCCATGCTGGGCAGCATACTGCCGGCCATGGTAGCCGCGCAACGCGATCCGGCATCGGTACTGCAAGAGGAATAACCATGCTCCTGCAAGCCAAGGAACTCACCAAGCATTATCCCGGCCAGAACGGTACCCCCGTAGAAGCGTTGCGGAGTGTCAGTCTGGAAATGGCGCCTGGTGATTTTGCGGCCGTGCAAGGGCCAAGCGGCTGCGGCAAAAGTACTTTACTTCTGACGGCAGGAGCACTGCTGCAACCCACGAATGGCCAGGTGAAGATCGACGGCGCCGATCCGTATGGCCTTTCGCCTGAGGAACGGGCAAAATTTCGCGCAAAAAACATTGGTTTTGTTTTCCAGCAGTTCCATCTCGTGCCTTATCTGAGTGTGCGCGATAACATCCTTGTGCCTACGCTCACCGGCGAATCGGACGCAGGTCCGGAGCGCGCTGATGCGTTACTCGACCAGTTGCAACTCACCCATCGTGCTAATCATCCCCCAGCCCAGCTTAGCACCGGCGAGCGCCAGCGCACTGCCCTTGCCCGCGCCCTTCTAAATAAGCCCCAGCTTCTGTTGGCCGATGAACCCACCGGAAACCTCGACCGCAAGAACGCGGACATTGTGCTCGGCCATTTGAGGGGGTTTGCCGATGACGGCGGTGCCGTGCTGCTGGTCACCCACGATCCCCACGCAGCCAATAAAGCCAGTCGCGCCATTCAAATTGAAGACGGTCGACTGGTGGAATCATAAATCACACGAAATGATTAGAGCCCTATTTTTACTCCTTCCACTCGTTCTTTCAGCTGCCGACTGGCCCCAGTGGCGCTTTGATCCTGGTCGAGGCGCGGTCACCTCGCATGTGATACCTGGCAAGCTTCACCTTCAGTGGACGCGTCAACTTCCGAAGGCGGTTCCCGCTTGGCCGAAATCGCAAACTAAGCTGCAGTTTGATCTTGCGCCGGAACCGGTAGTTGCTAATGGCAGACTGATTGTACCGTCTACTGCCAATAATACTGTCACGGCTTACGACACGAAAACAGGGGAGCAGCTCTGGCAATTTTTTGCAGAAGCTCCTGTTCGTTTTGCGCCAGTGGCGATGGCAGACAAGGTGTGGTTCGTTTCCGATGACGGGTGTCTGTATTGTTTAGATGCAGCGGATGGCAAATTACGCTGGAAATATAATGGTGGCCCGGCCGCACGCTGGGCCATCGGCAACGAAAGGCTGGTTTCAACTTGGCCGGCGCGTGGTGGGCCGGTGTATCGAGATGGTAAAATCTGGTTCACTGCCAGCATATGGCCTTTTATGGGCATCTTTGTCCACTGTCTTGATGCGGCGACAGGCCAGATCATTTGGACCAACAGCGGTGACGGCATGAATTATACCGTGCAACCGCACGGGGCACCTTCTTTTGCCACGGTTGCACCGCAGGGTCACCTGACTCTGGCGGGCAATCAACTGATTGTACCGGGTGGACGCTCCACGCCGGCGGTATTCCAATCAGATACGGGAAAATTGGAGCATTTCAAATATGATAAAAAGCGCGGCCATTATCGTGTCTATGCGGGTGCCGAATATTATTTTGTAGATAAGGGTCGTTATCAGATTTCTGATGGCAAGAGTTTGGGTGAAAGTAGCGCGAAAGTTATCGGAGACAATTATACGATAAGCCAGAAAGGGAATAAACTCACAGCCCAGAAACTCGTTGGCCAAATGCAGACCCGGACGGTAAAGGATCGTAAGGGGAAAACAGTGAAGGAAACCAAGTTTGTCTTGGATACACTTTGGTCGGCTGAAATAAAGAAATCATCCGGCGAAATATTTCTCCAGGCCGGTGGTCGATTGTATTCAGGGGCTGAAGATCAGGTGAGTTCATTCGAGATTGCTGACTTAAAGGTCGGCAAATCAGCTTCGGCTTGGTCAGCCAAAATTAAGGGCATGCCGTGGACCATGTTGGCGGCTGATGAACGTCTTTTTGTGGTAACCCGAGACAGTCGCCTGTTCTGTTTTGGGGCGAAAAAAATAGAGCGCGCTCATCACTCAGTATCTTTGTCTGCGGGACCTGCACCTGAAACCAAGCCAAATGAAAAACTGCAAATAGCCCTGAACAATATGGCAGGCAAGGATGGGTTCGCATTACTCCTTGGAGCTGATCAAGGTTCTATGGACGCGCTCTTGAATCATACCAAACTGCACTTGAAGGTGGTGGATTCTGATCCGGTTAATGTGGAGACTTTGCGCCGGCATTACGATGCGGCCGGATTGTACGGAAAGCGCATCAGCCTCTTCCATAGTAAGGAACCGGCTGATTTTCCGGTTGCCCCCTATTTTGCTGATTTGGTTTTGGTCCAGCAACAGGTTGCTTCGGGGCTGAAATCAGAAGCTGTCCGGAAAGTTTATCAATCGGTCCGACCCTATGGCGGAGTACTTTGCCTGCTTCACAGGTCTGCGCTTGTAGCAAAACAGCTTTCAACACTTCCACAATTACAGATCAAAGAGGCAAAAGATAATTTACTCGTGGCAATTAGGAAAGGAGCGTTGCTTGGTTCAGCTGATTGGACCCACCAGTATGCCGATGCTGGGCAATCCGTTGTCTCGAGAGATAAAAGAGTTAAAGCCCCGCTGGGTTTGCTTTGGTTTGGCGGCCCTTCGAATACAAAAATTTTACCTCGTCACGGCCATGGCCCCTCTCCACAGGTAGCGGGGGGCCGATTGATAATTGAGGGGGCAGATATATTACGCGCAGTTGATGTTTATACGGGCCGACTATTATGGGAACGCGAACTTAAGGGAGTGGGAGAGTACTACAACACAACCAGTCATTTTCCCGGGGCTGGAGAAATTGGCAGTAATTACGTGACTTTGCCTGATGCAGTTTATGTGGTCTACGGTACCAAAATACTTGAACTGGATATAGTGACTGGGCAGACGAAAAAGGAATTCAGTTTACCCAACGATCACCATTTTGGATGGTTGAGCGTACAGAGTGATTATTTAGTAACGACCATTGCTCCCATAGCGGTCAAATTGCCCAAAAAAGACAAGGAGAATGCTGAAGTGGTGGATTCCCGATTTGGTTCAGGCAGCAGCCAACTCGCTGTGTTTAACCGGCAGACCGGAGAATTGCTTTGGCAGCGAGATGCCAAATTCAACTTCCGCCATAACAACATCGCTCTTGGAGGTGGATCGATCTACGTCATTGATAGCTTAACAGAAGTCCGGCTTAATGCATTGAGTCGGCGAGGATTGAAGCCCAAAGGCAAGCCCTCTCTCTCAGCTTTAGATATAAAAACGGGCAAGGTGTTTTGGCAGACCGACAAGGAGATTTTTGGCACATTCCTCAATTATTCGACAGAGCTTGACCTCCTGCTGCAGGCTGGAAGCGCGTTTCGTGATCGGGCCAAGGACGATATCGGCCAAGGCATGATTGCATACCAAGGATCCAACGGGAAAGTATTGTGGAAAAATAAAGCCCTTAAATATAGTGGCCCGTGTCTTTTGATGAAAGATCGCATCATTACCAACGGCAACGGTGGCTTTGCCCTGGATATCAAGACAGGGAAGGTCACGGGCTGGAGTTACAAGCGCAACTACGGCTGCAACACAGCCATAGGCAGCGAGCACTTGCTCACCTTTCGCTCCGGTGCCGCAGGTTATTATGATTTGTCGAACGACGGAGGCACCGGCAACTGGGGTGGCTTCCGCTCCAGCTGTACCGCAAATCTCATTCCGGCCAATGGAGTTCTTAACGCACCGGACTACACACGCACTTGCAGTTGTGCCTATCAAGTCCAGACCTCCATTGCACTCATTCATGTTCCAGACCTTGAATACTGGACCTTTGGCGCGACTGCACAGCAGGGCAAGCTGGGCGTTAATCTTGGTGCCCCGGGTGATCGGCGCGCTCCAGATGGTCGTCTTTGGGTTGAATTCCCCAAAGTCGGTGGTAATTCAGCGGATGCATCGATAACAATCAAGCCCAATAAGGCAGCTACCTTTAGATTGCACTCAACAATGGTAGATGGGAAGGGATTGAAATGGGTTGCCGCCTCAGGGTTGCGCGGAGTGGAGTCGGTTCAATTGAAGGTAAAAAAAGGAAAGCATCGGGTTCGTCTGCATTTTCTGGAGCCGGACAAACTACTGATAGGCGAGCGGGTATTTGACATTTTTTTGAATGAGAAATCTGTTCAGCGCGGGTTTGACATTACCAAGGCAGCTGGCGGACCACGTCGCCCTGTCGTCCGAGAATTTGAAATTACCATTGCTGATGGCAATTTGAACATCGAACTGCGCTCCTTAGCTGGCAAGTCTCCACTTCTAAGCGGGGTTGAATGGGGGCGGCTTGGTTCAAGTTCTGACTAAGATTGTCTTTCCGAGTGCATGTACTAAACTGGGCCCAATCATGAAATGTATTTTTTCCTTTATATTACTCGCACATTCGGGTCTTGCCTTGGCAGATGACTGGCCTAATTGGCGCGGCCCTCGGCACGATGGGGTTTCCCTTGAAAAAGGCTGGAAACCAAATTTAACCAAAGTGGCGTGGCGCGCGCAAGTGGGGGTGGGCTTTTCCAGCTTTGCCGTGGCTGATGGGCGTGTCTTTACGCTGGGTTGCACTGGCAAAAAGCAGGGCAATGAGGAG
>CAYUXV010000057.1:0-5988 GCA_964448875.1 uncultured Verrucomicrobiota bacterium | reverse complement strand
AGGTGATCGCGGTGTATTCAAGCCCTTCAAGGGTGCAGTAAAGGATATTGGCAAAAAAGTCGCCGGCGCAATCGGCGCAAAATCGGTCAACATCAATGACCTAGCCGTAAATCCGGAGACTGGAACCATCTATCTCTCTGTCCGCCGCAGTGACGGATTGACGGCTGTGCTTACCGTGGATGGGAACGGAAAGATCGGTGCCCTCGACACAGACAAGGTCAAGTGGGTTCGCGCCACGCTGAATGAAAAACTCAAGATTTCACGCATCTCTGACATTGGAATGGCGCCCGGCCGACTGCTGGTAGCCGGCCAGAGCAATGACGCCTTTCGCAGCCGCATCTTTTCCTTGTCGCTTCCTTTGGCCCATGGTGCTGCAGCCAGCACCTACAGTACTGACACCTACCATGTGGCCCATCGCCGTTGGGAGACCAAGGCGCCGATTCAGAGTTTCATCCTCTATGAGGAGGCAAATACACCTTATATGGTCGGCTCCTTTGCCTGCACGCCTATTGCAAAATTCCCACTGACCAACATCAAGGATGGCGGCCAAGTAAAGGGCACCAGTGTCTTGGAACTTGGCTCAGGTAACCGTCCCTTGGATATGTTCACCTACTCCAGCGGTGGCAAACAGTGGCTCGTAACCCACACCATGCGATTCCACAAACCTTTCGCCTACACCCCAAGCAAATACTGGGCTGCACGCGTCGACATGAAACACATCGCCGTGAGCGCCAAGGACAAGACCAACGAAAAAGCAGCCCGCCGCAACAAGAACGTGGCCAAGGACCCGCAGGGCATTGAAGTCGTCAAGGCGCTTCATGGCGCCGTACAGGTCGACAAATATGGTGACAAACAGGCCGCTGTTCTGCGTGAGACCGAAGGCAGTCTGAATCTGGAAGTTGTGGATCTGCCATAAGAATCTCCGCCCCGTACTGAACACAGATACAGTACCACCCCTAAGTCGGCCCCTACCCCCAGGGGCCGGCTTTATTTATGGGCAAAACCAGTGAACAGCTTTCCGTTGCCAGTCCCTTGCCCCATCCGCAGGCTTTTCAAGTGATTTTACGCAGGTTTATCGTTTTTGTTTTGGTAGGATTACTGGTTTTCCCTCTAGATGGACTTGCTTGGGATTACCTCCGACATCGCTTCGTCAACCAACTTGCATTGGCATCATTACCAAAGAGTTTTCCAGCGTTTGTGCACACTGCTGCAAACACCGAGCGAATCCTTTTCCTTGGTGGCGAACCGGATCGTTGGCGCAACCAACGCGACCGCGCCATGCGGCACTTGAACAATCCAGACCACTACTTTGATGTCGAATATCTAACGCCATACCAACTGAAGCCTGCGCAACTCAGTCACTTCCGTTACGAATATGTGGAACAAATGGCAACCGCACGCGCACGCCTCAAACTACCACTACCCAATGAGAATGCCGATCGTACCAAGGGATATCCCGGCTTCCTCCCTTGGGCGATCAATGAACATTACCTCAAGCTTGTAAGCGCGTTCTCATATTTGAAGGTGTTTAAGGAAATGGGCACTCCTGAGGAAATCGCCAATGCCCAGGCAAATGTTGTCTATCGCATGGGTATTCTCAGCCACTTTATCGGCGATGCCTCACAACCCCTGCATACCACGAAACATTTCAACGGCTGGGTTGGCGAAAACCCCAAAGAGTACACCGTTAGCCGAAGGTTTCATTCGTGGATTGATGGTGGTTTCTTTGAAGCCACCGGAGGTCATGACGAAAAAGCATTGCTGGCAAAAGTACGGCCTGCTAAACGGCTAGCCACACCCGAAAGCAATGACAACGCCAGCGGACGCTTCCAAACCGTGATGCAGTACATTCTGGGACAACATGCATTGGTCGAACCACTTTACCAACTAAACAAGGATGGCAATCTCTCACCCGACAATCCTGTTAAAGGCAAAGCCTTCCTCCACACGCAACTACTCAAAAGCGGTTCTGTCCTTGGTGATATGTGGTTTACGGCCTGGCAGGAGGCACCCCCAGACAAATTTCTGCAATCCTATCTGGCAAAAAGAAAATTGAAAAAAGAGTGACCTTGGCTCGGCCCTGCCTAAGGATGTGGCTAAGCCAAACTGACCGCCTTGAAAATACCCGCAACATTTTGGTTTACAACAGTCCTTGCACTGTCAGCTTTGCGATCAATCGCGGGCCCGATTGAAGATGCGCGAAAAGCATTCCTAGCTGGCGATTACAACGCCACTATTTTCCACGCTAAAGTTGTCGCCAAAACAACTCCGAGGGATGAAGAGGCACATGAGCTTCATATCCGCGCACTCCTGACAACCGGCCAATATACTAATGCCCTAGCCGTCACCACCAACACCGTCGCCAAACTATCTGGCAGCTTCAGACTCCGTTGGATTGCGCATGAAGTTTACAATTTCAACAATCGACCCCAGTCCGCCACCAATGCTTTAAAGGAAATGAACGCATTGGCTAGTCGAATGGATTTGAGATTCCTTAATTCAATGGATTTAGTTGTGCTGGGCAAAATGGCTCTTATGGATGGGGCCGACCCGAAGCTGGTCTTGGAAAGGCTTTATGATAAGGCCGAGAAGTCAGATCCCACTAATCGTGTGGTGGCATTAGCCAAGGGTGAACTGGCACTGAGCAAAAGTGACTACACATTGGCCTCAAAAATATACCAGCTTGCACTAAAAAAGTCCCCAAATGATGCGGACATTAATTACGGAGTCGCCAAATCCTTTGAATCCTCCGATCGCAAGGTGATGCAAAAACACCTTGAAGCGGCACTGGCGGCCAATCCCAATCATATTCCTTCACATCTGCTATTGATAGACAATCTCATCGACCGAGAGGCCTATACTGAGGCAAAGAAGATGATTGTCGCAGTCCTGAAGGTGAACCCAAATCATCCTGAAGCCTGGGCCTATCGCGCTGTGCTAGCACACTTGCGAAACGATAATGGTGGTGAAAAAACCGCACGCGAACGGGCGCTCAGGCATTGGTCGCGCAATCCGCGGGTGCCGCACCTCATTGGTAAAAAACTTTCCCAAAAATACCGCTTTGCTGAGGGCTCAGCCTATCAGAGACAAACCCTGACATTCGACGCCAAGTATATTCCTGCACGCATCCAATTGGCGCAGGATCTGTTGCGCTTGGGTCTGGAAAAGGAGGGCTGGGCCATGGCAACCACGGCGCACGAGGAGGATGGTTACGACGTTACTACCTACAACCTGGTGACCCTGAAGGACACGCTTCAAAAATATCGAACCTTGAAAAATGACGACTTCATCCTGCGCATGGCGCCAAACGAGGCGGAGATTTATGGACAACGCGCACTTGCGCTCCTGCAACGAGCCAAGGACACGCTCTGCAAAAAATATGAACTGGAACTCAAACAGCCAACGACCGTGGAAATTTTTGCCGAGCAAAAGGATTTTGGTGTTCGCACCTTTGGCATGCCTGACAATCCTGGCTTTCTTGGTGTCTGTTTCGGTTGCGTTATTACGGCCAACAGTCCCTCCTCGCAAATGCCTGACCCGGCAAACTGGGAAGCAGTGTTGTGGCATGAGTTCTGTCACACAGTAACACTCACACTCACTAAGAACAGAATGCCACGCTGGCTGAGCGAAGGAATTTCAGTCTACGAGGAACGACAAGCCAACCCGGCATGGGGTCAATCGATGAATCCGAAATTCCGCGAAATGACCCTTGGTGAAGATCTGACACCGGTATCCAAGCTTAGCGGCGCATTCCTGTCCCCGAAGACACCGAGTCATTTGTCGTTCGCGTATTATGAATCATCGCTTGTGGTGGAATACATCGTGAAACGGTTCGGTCTGGACGCGATAAAAAAAATACTTAATGACCTTGGCAACGGTGTTGAAATCAACAATGCCATAGCAAAGCACACTGAGCCAATGGACAAATTGGAACCTGCCTTTGCTGCCTTCGCCAAGACTCGTGCGGAAGATCTTGCACCAAAGCTCGACTGGACTAAGCCAAAACCAGAGGACCTGAAAGCCGGTGTGGCAGCATTTGCAAGAAAACACCCAAAGAACATCTACATGCTACAACGCCGCGCGCGCAAGGCATTGACAGAAAAGAAATGGGAGGACGCCAAGGCACCGTGTCGCGAATTAATTAAACTCTTTCCCAGCCAATCCGGAGGTGACAGTGCCTATCTGATGCTTGCCAAGGCGCATCGTGAATTAAATGAACAGAAAGAAGAACATAAGGTTTTGAGTCAATTCGTAGTACTGACAGATGATGCTTTTGATGTCTATCTTCGACTGATGGAACTGGATGCAAAGGCAAAAGGCTGGAAGGCGGTTCAATCTAATGCAGAGCGCGCCTTGGCTGTGAACCCCCTACTTGCAGCGCCCTACCGCTTTCTCGCAGAGGCCGCAGAGGCATTAAAGCAGACCGACGCGGCCATCGGCGCCTGGCAGAAGATGTTGATGCTCGACCCACGCGACCCAGCCGAGGGGCATTTTCGACTAGCAAGACTGCTGTATTCCAAAAATGACCCGAATGCCAAGCGACACCTACTCAAGGCCCTGGAGGAAGCGCCACGTTTTCGTAAAGCACACAAAATGCTACTGGAGGTGAATGGCGAATTGAAAGAATCTCAAAAATGAAGAAATCTATTTTACTTTCATTTGGCTTATTATCACTAGTGAGTGTGGTGTGGCTATTTGCACAACCCGCGCCTCCTGATCCCTTACGCAGAGGTATTCCCGACTGGGAACTGAGCAAGGAAATGCCGCATGACGTATTTACTTTTGTGCGAATCGAATATGAAAGTGCTCACGGAAGCTTCGGCCGTAGAGGTGGACCTTGGAAAACCGATTACCCTGATGCCGACCTTAATTTTTCCTACCGACTACAGGAACTCACCTCCATGAAAGTCCATCCGAAAGGTAAGATTCTGAAGCTAACCGATCCTGAGCTCTTTGATTATCCCTTCATTTATATCATTGAGCCAGGAATCCAAGGCGGGATGATCCTCAATGACAAAGAATCCGAAAATTTACGTAAATATCTGCTTAATGGCGGGTTTTTGTTGGTGGATGATTTCTGGGGAGATGAAGAATATGACAATTTTGTCAGAGCAATGGAAGAAGTGTTTCCTCCAAAAAAATACCCTCGGCAGCAACCACGCGAACTACCTCTAGAACATCCGATTTTCCACTGCGTATTTGATCTTAAGGAAAAACCTCAACTGCCTTCTATCGGTGGGCGAGCTGGAAACCAACCATGGCGTTTTGGTATAAACTACGAAAGAGGTAAACCATATGGCAAATACGGACACGAGGCTCGGTTTAATGCGATTATGGATGATAAAAATCGAATGATGGTGTTCATCTGCCATAACACTGACTTGGGGGATGGCTGGGAGCGTGAAGGTGAGGATCCAGAATACTTTAAAAAGTTTTCAGAACCCCGGGCCTACCCGATGGGCATCAACATTATCTACTATGCAATGACACACTGACATGCCAACTGACACCATTGCCAACGACGAACAAACCGCCACGCAACTCACTGAGGGCTATGGGCGAATCACTAACGAACTGGGCAAGGCCATTATTGGCCAGCGCGAACCCATCGATCAAATCCTCATCGCGTTGATGGCCGGCGGCCATTGCCTGCTTACCGGGGCTCCGGGTCTGGCCAAGACGCTGCTAGTAAACTCCATCGCCAAGCTGTTTGATTTGAAATTCTCACGCATCCAATTCACACCCGATCTCATGCCGGCGGACATCACCGGTACCGAGGTGTTATCCGAAACCGAAGAAGGCCGTCGGATGACCTTTGTGCACGGGCCGGTCTTCGCGAACATTGTTCTTGCTGATGAAATTAACCGTACACCACCCAAGACGCAGGCCGCGTTGCTTGAGTCGATGCAGGAATACCAAGTGACCGCCGCCTGTCAGCGACACGCGCTTGAACAGCCGTTTTTTGTGTTGGCCACACAAAACCCCATT
>CAYUXV010000056.1:0-6778 GCA_964448875.1 uncultured Verrucomicrobiota bacterium | reverse complement strand
CCATCCCTGCCGCCAGCATACCCCGCGCAACAATGAGTGAATCACGACCCCAATCAAGGAACCACGGATAGCCCGCAACAACTGTTTTGCCAACCCCTCTATTTACGACAAATTTTTCAAGGGAATTTTTCAGACGATCGGCAAATGGATTCGCATTAACCCCTTTCCATTCGTCGCCACTATTTTGGAGGGGAAATTTTGTATTGTAGCCAGCACTTAGCGATATATTGACGCGTCCTCCTGGCGCAATTGGTAATTCAAACCAACCCGGGCTACACCCGTCACCACTTTCCTTGTGACCGCGACTGGCTTCCACGGGGTGCGCGATATCCTTACACCACTCAAACTCATGATGATATTTTCCTCCACTTGCCAAAACGACCAGCCGCTTGTTTTCCGACGGCTCAAAGGCAAACCCGGTTTCATCCTTAAGCTCCCGCACGCACCTCTCAAAATAGCGATAGGCACCATCATCCAGCTTGGTCTCTGAATGAAAACTGCGATCCTCAATATCCACCCGTACAGTCAGGGAAAATGATTTGGTATTTGAAAGAGCCGCACCCTGCTCGGGCTGACCTTCAACACGAAAAAACTCGAGAACCGTTGTATTCAAGCCCTGCGGCATCGAGGCAACTAGCACGACTTCCACAGTTTGATTATCTCCAGCGCTTACAAGAAACTTCCAGCGCGCAGGCGGACCAGACTGAAATTCGAGTAGATTATCGGAATCCAAGGGCGTGATAAAACCATTCGCAACTGCCCATACGCGAACGCGCTTGGCAAGCACATGACGGTCCACTGGCAATGTGTCATGCAGATTCGCCCCCAGCAGACAGTCATATTTGGATTTAACACAACCCAAATTCACGCACAGTCGTGCCATTGCACCTTGTCCATTAGTAAGCAGTGTCACAGGGCTCTCAATAGGATCACCACCAGCACGTACCACTGCTGAGTCAAAAAGTTCATTCGTCGGCTGATTGCCCAGAAAAAGTAGTTTCCCATAAATTGGCCTAGGCTTCTCGGTCAATCTCCGCATGATAATTTGGGCTTTGCCGGCAAAGCCCTTGTTAAATGCGGCCACGTGACCATTTTTAACGGGTATCGACTCTGCATGGTGTGTATTGATTTCTGTTTCCAGACTCACACGAAACGGCTCGTCATCACGTAACATTAGCCAGTGACCATGCGGCACAGGCAAAACGCGAGTGGCATCCGTCGCGTACCAAGTGACCACCTGCTGATACCCAGCTTGCTCCATTACCGATTCCATTTCCGTCACTAAATCAGCTGCATTAGCACTCATCCACCCGATGGCCGCCAAAAATGCTTTTGGCTCGTTTCTGACTAGTTCGGATAAAGCCAAACAGTCATGAGGACCTATTTCCTCAGGTTCAAACACTGCCGCCAGACATTGTATTGCCCAAGCAATCCGAGCACGTTGAGAGCGATAATCTATGGCAAACTCTTCTTCAGCTTTAGCTAAACAACATACTTGCCCCGGCTGTAATCGAAAATTGGCATGGTCTGATTGCCATGATGTTTCGAAGGGAGCATCGGCAACCAAGTCAATCCACTCAGCAGCAGCAACTATGTTGTCATTATTAATTTTAAAATTCTGCGGTGACTTGTGGTCACTATTAACAAGCACAATCACTTGCTGACCACAGGCAGAAGTTCGTTCCAGCGCATAAATAGGAGAATCGTTGCGGCTAAGCCGTCTGAATTCGGTGCCTTCTCGAAAACAAGGGTGATGGGCAATCAGTTTGTTTAACCGGGATAATTCATCGATCAAATTTTCCTCACTACCCCAAGCCATGCCGCGGGAATTGTGAACATTGACGCGTTCATCAGCCAGCCACTCGACACCATTGGTAAAACCATAGCCACCGTTGATACTCGTAAGGGCACAGAGGCTATTGCGCATAAACGACCACACTCGTCCCTTCTCTGCCAAGCGTGGATTATCATGAGTTTCACTATAGTGAATCAGCGTACCGATGCGTGAGCTTTGTGTTAAAGCGTGATCAAGGTAGCCGGAAATATTATCACCTTTATATTCCTGAAAAAGTTCAGAGTATGCCCATTGCATACCGCCACGTGTAAGAAGGTTTTCTGTGTCATCCCAGCCACCACCAAGGCCCTCGAGCAGGAAAATGCTGTCTGGGAATTCCTCCCTGACACGCGCGATGATGTAACGCCAGACCTGCATGGGCACCTTATAGCCAGCATCGCAACGGAAGCCATCCACTCCACGCCTACACCACGTTAAAAAGGCTTCCGCGAGATGCTCCCACAGACCGCGATGATGAGGCTCAAGCTCTACCAAGTCTCCCCATACATTTCCCCACGCACCGGGGCTAGCAAATTCCCCGTTTTCTTCACGCAGGAACCAATCCGGATGTTCTTCCTGCAATGTACTACCCCAACCAGTGTGGTTTATCACGAGATCAATGAACAACCGACCGTCACGTGCATGAACCGCGTCAGATAATTCACAAAACTGCTGCACACCGGTAACACGTTTATCAAAGACTATAAGCGCAGGGTCGATGTCCGTAAGATCACCACAGGCGTAAGGACTACCAAACCTACCCATGCGCGCATAGGTCGTAGGAGTGGAGTTGACTGGCAGCAAATGCAGAATACGACAACCTAGCACCCCCATAATATGTGGCAGTTCCGCTATAACATCGCGGAATGTGCCACTAGGCGGTATGACTGAGTAGCCTTCATGATCGAGTTTCCGTATTTGTTCATCGTCGTCGCGAGCAGAAGTGGATCGCGCGGTTTTGTTCGGGCCAAACATACGCGGAAAACAGCAGTAAATGGTGTTTGCAGACCGGGAATCATTTGGATGTACTGAAAGACCAACGTTGTCGCCGTCGGGCCAGTGCTGATTGCCAGCATCATCAATAACATAAGCTTTTGCCTGAAACCAACCCACTTCAGTCAGTGAAAACTCAATCACCCATTCATCGCCTTCATAAAACATTGGGACGTCACGCCAGGAAGCTTCCACCTGAACTTTGGGTTCCTGAATTTGACGTATGACAGCTCGTCGCAGGGCAGCTGCACGACCAATATTGGTCCGAAGAAACACTCTACAGTTTCGACCAACTCCAGCCAGTGAAAATCTCAGGCGATCACCAACATACCGCACCATCCGATCGCCGGCGGCAGGTCGCATTTGAAGTTCTCCCATGCGCTGTAATTCAAACGGAATTGGCGCAACACGGGAAGCTTGTGTTGTTAATACCTGTAATGCTCCGGCTTGTAAGGACCATTGACAGAGACACCGATGTAGTCAGCCTGCTCGGGAGTAAGCCGAGTGAGCTTGGCCCCCAGCTTATCGAGATGCAGTCGAGCAACTTCCTCGTCGAGTTTTTTATCCAACAAGTAAACACCTACTTTTCGATCTGGATTATTGCGGATGTCAATTTGGGCTATGGTTTGGTTTGTGAAGCTATTAGACATCACGAAACTTGGGTGACCAGTGGCGCAACCAAGATTGATAAGGCGACCTTCGGCCAGCAGGTAGATTGAGTGGCCATCAGGAAAGGTGAAGCGTGTAACGGGACCGCCTGGGATAGAATCATCCTTGATTTCCTCACGAATTACCCCGTCCATTTCGTCGAGAGCGGCAATCTGGATTTCGTTATCAAAATGTCCAATGTTGCAAACGATGGCCTGATCTTTCATGCGCGCCATCTGGTCGGCGGTAATAATGTCCTTGTTGCCGGTGGTGGTGACAAAGATATCTGCCTCGGATAATGCATCTTCCACTGTTGTGACTTGGTATCCAGCCATACATGCCTGCAAGGCACAAATAGGATCAACCTCAGAAACAAGCACACGCGCCCTTTCATTAGCCAAAGCTTCCGCTGAACCCTTACCGACATCGCCATAGCCACAAACCATTGCCACTTTGCCTGACACCAATACATCCATCGCACGTTTAATTCCGTCCACCAGCGAATGCCGACAGCCGTATACATTGTCAAATTTTGACTTGGTCACAGAGTCATTCACATTAATGGCTTGAAAGAGAAGTTCCTCGCGTTCAGCCATTTGCAAAAGGCGATGAACTCCAGTGGTTGTCTCCTCAGACACACCTTTCACCGCTTCCGCCACGGGCGCCCAGTGACCGGGCTTTTCGATTTGTACGCGCTTCAGCAAATTCTTAATAATCTGTTCCTCTTCGCTTTCCGATTCCGTACCCACCCAGTCGCTGCCATTTTCCAATTCCACACCCTTGTGTATAAGGAGAGTCGCATCCCCCCCATCATCAACGATTTGATCCGGCCCTGAACCATCAGGCCAAGTCAGGGCATTAAATGTACAGTCCCAGTATTCCTCCAGGGTTTCTCCCTTCCACGCAAACACCGGCACACCTGTCACCGCGATCGCAGCCGCCGCATGATCCTGCGTTGAAAAAATATTGCACGAGCACCAGCGTACATCTGCCCCCAGCTCAACCAGAGTTTCAATAAGTACCGCTGTCTGTATTGTCATATGCAGCGAACCCATCACCTTCACACCCGCAAGAGGTTTGTCCGGTCCGTATTTTTCCCGTGTAGCCATAAGCCCCGGCATTTCCTTCTCAGCAATGCCGATTTCCTTGCGGCCAAAATCCGCTAGGCTGATATCGCACACCTTATAGTCCATAGTCACTTCCTCGAGTATCGCTGTCATTATAAATCCTTACTTTACTGCTTTCTGTAATGCCCCGACTTTGTCTGTCTTTTCCCAAGTAATATCCTTATGACTCTTGCCAAAGTGCCCATAGTTTGTGGTGAGCGAATAAATCGGTCGCAATAACTTGAGCTGTTGCACAATCCCCGCTGGCTTAAACTCAAAAACTTTTTTAACTGCACGAACTATTCTTGAATCAGAGACCGCATTTGTTCCAAATGTATCCACATGCACAGACACCGGTTTGGGATAGCCAATCGCATAAGCAAACTGAATCTCGCATCGTGAAGCCAAGCCGGCGGCCACGATGTTTTTCGCAACATATCTTCCCATATATGCAGCACTTCGATCCACTTTGCTCGGATCTTTCCCGCTAAAAGCACCACCACCATGTCGACCCATACCACCGTAAGTGTCGACAATGATCTTTCGTCCTGTCAGCCCACTATCACCCTCCGGACCTCCAACCACGAAACGACCGGTGGGGTTAATCAGAATCTGAGTATCAGGCGATAACATACCCTTAGGAATGACCTTCACAATAACTTCCTTGGTGACAAAATCCCGAATGAATTTATTCGTAACCGCTGCTGTATGTTGCGTAGATACCACCACACTGGTCACCTTCAAAGGTTTTCCATTTTCATAACGGATAGAAACCTGACTTTTTGCATCAGGCCGCAACCAATTAGCCTTACCCCCTTTACGGAGCTTGGTAAGTTGGCGACCCAGCCGATGCGCGTACATAATCGGTGCCGGCATAAGTTCCCGTGTCTCATCACACGCAAAGCCAAACATCAAACCCTGATCGCCCGCACCTTGTTCTGCTGATGACTTGCCTGTCGCTTTCTTTGCATCCACACCCTGAGAAATATCCGGGCTCTGAGCCGTTAGATAATTGTTAATGAAAACCTTGTCGGCATGAAACACATCATCGTCGTTCACGTACCCGATTCCTCTAATCGCCGCCCGAAT
Source organism: uncultured Verrucomicrobiota bacterium (assembly GCA_964448875.1). Lineage (GTDB taxonomy): Bacteria > Verrucomicrobiota > Verrucomicrobiia > Limisphaerales > UBA1100 > UBA6614. Next base: position 1,108 of record CAYUXV010000056.1, on the reverse strand, counting down.
CACCTGCTCATAATCAAACTTTGCCTTTGTCGTAATTTCGCCACCCACACATACCACATTACTCTTTACAAATGTTTCGCATGCCACCCGACTGCGCTTGTCCTGTGCCAAGCATGCATCCAGAATAGCATCGCTAATGGTGTCCGAAACCTTGTCCGGATGCCCCTCGCCAACTGATTCAGAGGAAAAAATATAACTATTTGCCATGAAAATATCCGTTCGGGCTAATTTACATATTGACGTATCAAGATGAGAAGATATTTATTTTACATCGTGCGTCAACGGAAATCTATCCACTGATGAGCAAAACCTTAAAAACATTGCGTGCTCTCAGCGACCCTACTCGCCTACGATTACTTGCACTCTTGGACGGTGAGGAGGTTTCTGTCAACGAGTTACAGTCCATAACTGGCCTCGGGCAGTCACGCATTTCAACCCACCTGAGTCTCTTGCAAGAAACTAACCTCATTACGTCACGCCGTAAAGGCAAGCGCTCTCTGTATCGCCTAGACCAATCACCAGCAAATATCGACAGTCTCAATCTTGCCCTTCAGGCTGCCACTGAGACCCCGGAACATGCCTCCGACGAAGCCGGTCTCCGCCGAATCCTCGTTCAACGTAAACAAGCACAGCAGGTTTACTTTAACCAAATCGCGGGTCGCTTCGACCGCCAATACGGCCCTGGGCGCTCGTGGCAGGCTTTCGGCCAATTTCTGCTGCGCATCCTCCCCCCGCTTAACATAGCCGATCTAGGTTCAGGTGAAGGACTTCTGGCCGAATTGCTCGCTCGTCGCGCCCGCAAGGTTATCTGTATCGATAATTCCAAACGAATCGTTGATTTTGGAACAAAAAAAGCAAAAAAAAATGGGATTACAAACGTCGAGTTCCGCCAAGGTAATTTAGAATCACCACCTATTCGCGCCAACACCATCGACCTTGCTCTTTTAAGCCAAGCCTTACATCACGCCGAACACCCCAAGCAAGTTATTGCTGCTGCCCGTAAAATCCTCCGTCCTGGCGGTCAGTTAATGATTTTGGATTTACTTGAGCACAATCAAACTGAAGTCGCCGAACATTTAGGAGACCGCTGGCCTGGCTTCAGCGAAAC
>CAYUXV010000055.1:0-5384 GCA_964448875.1 uncultured Verrucomicrobiota bacterium | reverse complement strand
CGTTCAGGTTTTGGGTTGTGGTAACTATTACGATTACTCGGTGTACCAGAAGTTTACTGAAACAGCCCGGGACATGGGCGTCTTTCCATTGTTTGGCACCGAGATTATTGCCCTTGAAACCGATCTACAGGAAAAGGATATACGGATCAATGATCCGGGTAATCCGGGTCGTCATTACATTTGCGGCAAAGGAATCAGCCGGTTTGAAAAACTTTCATCAAAGGCAGATCAGCTGTTAAGCGGTATCCGCACCAATGACAAACTGCGGATGCAGGAAATGGCCGTGAAAATGGCTGGCATTTTTAGTGAGCATGGCATTGATACCGGTCTTGATGATCAGGCGGTCATTGCGCGGGTGGTTAAGCGTCATGGATGCAATGCTGAGACCGTCACCCTGCAGGAACGCCATCTGGCGCAGGCATTTCAGGAGGTCTTTTTTGACAAGGTGCTCGAGGATGGGCGGGAACAAAAGTTGACTGATCTTTTTGGAGCTTCTCCTCAATCCAAATCATCGGAGTCGGTCGGTATTCAGAATGAAATCCGCTCGAATCTCATGAAGGCCGGAAAGATATGTTTTGTGCCTGAAACATTCGTGAACTTGGCGCAAGCCAAGGAGCTCATCGTTGAACTGGGCGGTATTCCGTGTTACCCGGTCCTCGCTGATGGATCCAAGAAGCGGTGCGAATATGAAACGCCGGTAGAGGAATTAATTGAAACACTCAAGGCCAATCACTATACCATGGTGGAACTTATCACGATCCGTAATAGTGCAGAGGTGCTAACCGAGTATGTTTCGGCAATCCGGCGGGCTGGCATTGCAGTGGTGGCGGGGACCGAGCATAATACATTAGATCTTTTGCCGATAAAGCCTGCTTGCGTGGGAGGCGATGCGGTTCCTCCAGAGATTGACGCGATCTTCAAGGAAGGCATTTGTGTATTGGTAGCACACGCTTTCCTGAAGGCACACGGTAAAGACGGTTTTGTGGATGGACAGGAAGGCGAAGCCAATGAACGTATCGAGCATTTTAGTCGTATTGGTGCGGTTGTCCTTCAAAAATATTTTGATTAAACAGTAGAAGGGAATTGGAGTTATGGATGCAGGCATAGATGAAAGGTTAAACATAATTGCGCCGGTGTTGCGGATAAGGCTGGGCAGAAACGAGTGGTATCCGGTTGTTCGGTTTGTTGAGGCGACAGAACGGAATGCGGTTGCCCTCTCCATAGATGTATCCATGGGTGAGGCAGGCATTATTGAGGCTGCTGCCAAGGGATTGAATTCAGAGTCCGGTGTTGAGGCAGTCACCGTGGAAGGAGTCGGTGCCTTTGAGGTTGATCCAGTGGATGAAACTTCAACGGGCCGCGTAGCAGGCAGAGTTATGATCATCACCGGGGCAGCTCAGGGATTTGGACTCGGAATAGCTCAGGACTTGGCAAAGGAGGGCGCGTGTGTGGTGTTGGCTGACATCAACGTTGCTGAGGCTGAGAATCAGGCTGAGGCGTTGCGAAAAGAATATGGCTCCAATCGTGCAATGGCAGTTGCCATGAACGTCACCGACCTGACTTCAATCCAGTCTGCGATCAGTGAGACAGTGAAAACTTTTGGGGGTTTCGATGGTTTTATTTCCAATGCAGGAGTGGTCAAGGCCGAGAGCGTTAAAACCCAGCCGGAAAAGGATTTTGATTTTGTAACTTCAGTTAATTACCGGGGCTATTTTCTGTGCACGCAGGCAACATCCCAAATTCTTGCCCTGCAACATAAGGCCTGTCCCGATTATTCCAGCGACATTATCCAGATCAATTCCAAGTCAGGTTTGGTTGGCTCCAACCGTAATGGAGCCTATGCGGGCAGCAAGTTTGGCGGCATTGGCCTGACCCAGTCTTTTGCTCTGGAACTCATTGAGGATGGCATCAAGGTGAATTCCATCTGCCCTGGCAATTTCTTTGATGGTCCTCTCTGGTCGGATCCTGACAACGGCCTGTTCGCCCAATATCTGGAGTCTGGCAAGATACCCGGGGCCAAAACGGTTGAAGATGTAAAACGCGCTTATGAATCCAAGGTTCCCATGGGGCGCGGCTGCACCACGCCTGATGTCATGAAGGCGATCTATTATTTAATTGAACAAAAATATGAAACGGGCCAAGCACTTCCTGTGTCTGGCGGCCAGGTCATGCTTAACTAAAGGATAATTTATGGAACAAGAAATCCCCAAAACACAGTGTGCCATCCAGCTGGTTGGCCCTGACAAACTGGAACTCAACACACAAAAAGAGGTTTACGCTCCTGGCCCGCACCAAATGGTGGGCAAGATTGATGCGGTGGGATTGTGTTTCTCGGATCTCAAGCTTCTCAAGCAGTTTGATGGGCATGTGCGCAAAAGCAAGGTTATCTCGGGGATCGACACCTCCATTCTTGAGGAACTACCCAGTTATAAACCCGGCGACAATCCCACTGTGCCGGGTCACGAGGTGTTCTGCACCATCGTCTCCTCGGGTGATGAGGTGTCTCGGCACAAACCAGGTGAGAAGGTCTTGGTGCAAACCGATTATCGCTGGCTTAAGACCGCCGACTCCAATTCTGCTTTTGGTTACAATATTGAGGGCGGACTGCAGGAATATGTCCTGATGGATGAACGGGTGATTGTGGATCCGAATCTGGATGAGAGTTTCCTGCTTCCGGTTGAAAAGGACATGAGCTCCTCCTCGATTGCTTTGGTTGAGCCATGGGCCTGTGTGGAGTGCTCATATGTCACCGAGGAACGAAATACCATTCTGGCCGGTAGCAGGTTACTGGTAGTCGCCGATTCAGGTCGGCTGATTGAAGGCCTTGAAGAATCCTTTTCAACTGAGAGCGGCCCTGGCTCCATCACGATCTGTTGCGCTGATCCAAGCCAAGAGGCCCTTGCAAACCATGGTGTTACTCCTGAGGCAGCCGATTCAGTGGCCGGACTGGCTGATGAGAGCTTTGATGACATCGTCTATTTTGGTTCAAGCAAGGAAACCATCGAAATCCTTAACGATAAACTGGCGGCCAATGGCATTATTAATGTCGTTCTGGGAGGAGAAACCATCGGTGAGGACGTATCAGTGGGAGTGGGCCGGACTCATTACGGGATGACTCGGTGGGTTGGAACCACCGACACTAATGCAGCCGAAAGTTACAAAAATATCCCTGCAACCGGCGAAGTTCGTTCCGGTGACAACGCCCTCATCGTCGGCGCTGCAGGCCCGATGGGCCAGATGCACACTATTCGCCTAGTTTCTTCAGGCACTGAAAATCTTTCAGTCGTCGGGACCGACTTTGATGATAACAGGCTGGCTTCACTGGGTGAGAAGGTAAACTCACTGGCCGAGGAACGCGGGGTGGCACTCTCACTGGTTAACCCGCAAGAGGCACCTCTCACTGATAAATTCAGCTACTTTGCCATCATGGCACCGGTAGGCGCAGTGGTGGCTCAGGCGGTAAAGGACAGTGCTGATGGGGCCTTGATCAATATTTTTGCGGGCATCCCTGCCAGTGTGAAACAGGAGATTGATCTGGACACCTACATTGGCAACCGCTGCTTCATGTTTGGCACCAGCGGCTCGCGTTTGTCTGACATGAAAAACGTTTTGGAAAAGGTTTTGTCGGGCCAACTCAATACCGACCGCTCGGTGGATGCAGTCAGTGGTATGGCTGGAGCCATTGACGGTATTCGCGCGGTGGAAGCACGCAGTTTGGCCGGGAAAATTATTGTGTACCCGCAATTAAAGGAACTGCCCTTGACCCCACTTTCTGAACTGGTCGGGAAATATCCTACCGTGGCAGAAAAACTGGATGCTGGTATCTGGACCAAGGAAGCTGAGAAAGAACTCCTTAAAGTGGCAGCTGCATAAACTACCTTAATCCCTTGCCAATAGCTTCCTCAATTGCAGGTGCCATATGCTGTTAGCCTTTTAAATCCCTGGTGCCGCGTTTCTTGATCTCTCCTTTTAAGGTAGAGATTTCATTGAGGAACGCGTTTTCTTTTTCCCGGATCACCTTAAAGGCCAGTTCGGCTGCTTCATTCAGATCTTTCATCCTAGCTTCCGCTTTCTCCAGTTCCTCTTTCAGTTCCCGAACACTTAATTGATCAAAATCTTTTGGGGTTTCTTCCATCTTAATGAATCCTTTAAATACAGTTTTTATACCCTTACATGAATACCTCTTTTTGGCGGACCGTATCGTAAGGGAGCCAACCCTTTTCAGCCGCTTCCTTGAGCATGCTCTTGGTGCCGTCATCCTTATAAAACCAAAGGTTGCCCGGGCTCACGTGGTGGTTCCATTGTTCCTCAAATTTTTCCGCGCGTTCCTTGTTGCGTGCCAGTTCACGGGGCACTGCATGCACCTTGACCACCTCCCGTCGGTATTTGTCCTCCAGCGAGTTTTCCACGATATATTCAGACACAAACTTCGGCAACTGGCTGGAAACCCAGGTGTCTGCATAACGGCTTTCCTGATATCGATAATCCGCTTGGCGTTGGATAAGGTAGCGCGCGCCGGCAATCGGCCCAAATACCTGGGCCATGGCCTCGGCAAACATCTCGTTGGTTTTTTCATCTGAATCCTCAAGGAAAACCCTTACGTAACCGCCAGCCCGTTCAGCTGAATGGATCTTCTTCTGGGCCTCCTCATAACTCAGGGAGCCCAGCATGCCGCTCTCGCCAAAGGCGCCAATAATCGCACGGCCAATGGCGAGCGAAAGCGTTCCGTCGGTCCAGGCTTCCCGGGTACCGGGCGATAGAAATGGAGGGAAGGGAGGTGGTTTGGTGACGGCTTTTGGATCCCTGCCAATCTGGATTTCCACCGCCTTGATGGGTGTGGGATTGTAGGGTTCGCCAATACGCCAGAGTTTCCGGAAACGCTCACGCTGCGTTACTCGTTCCAGCATGTTCTTGTTTATTTCCACCATGGTTTCCTCCACGCCATCGGGCTTGATGGCCGTGAAAGCGGCGTGTACATGGCCTTCACCTTTTTCAATGGCCCCGTCATCGGTGACCCCGAAGAGGTGTTGGTGTTTCTTGAGGAAACGTTTGTAGTCATCCAGGCCCTTTTTGAACTCAGGGGCGATGCAGATAACATCCCAGTTGTTGGCAACCTTGTTGGGATCCTTGGGATCCAGCCGGAAGGATCGACCCCGCAACTGGTTGATGGTCATGGAAGTGGTTACTGAGGTGAGGTCGATAAGGACATTGATCCTGTTGGCATCCCAGCCTTCGCCTAGCAGCCCGCGTGTGCCCACCAGGCAACGCGTGATGCCTATTTGGAACAGGTCGGTGATCAATGCGATCAACACCCGGGGACACAAGTCGACGCACTTGGCCAATAGGTGATAAAATCCATCCTTTTCCTCCCACTCAAAATCAAC
>CAYUXV010000054.1:0-7102 GCA_964448875.1 uncultured Verrucomicrobiota bacterium | reverse complement strand
TTCTCATCATTCTTTACCTTCCGGATAAAACGCTTGGCATAATCAAAAAATACATCAGTGCAAAAACCCTTGGCCGGCACGGCTTTGCCATTATGGAAATAGGAACCATCAAAGTAGGCGTTATCCCAAAAATCAGGCGTTTGCCCGACCCCACCACCGCCATGCCGAAGCACTTCCTGAAAACCCCGATCCTCAGGCCGGTAGGGATAGTTGTCTCCCAGGTGCCATTTACCAAACATGCCGGTGTGGTAACCGCCATCGCCCAATATCTTACCGATGGTGACCTCATTGGCCCGGATCATGGAGCGGCCCATGATCGTATGCCACACACCAGTACGATTGGTCCAGTGGCCGGTAATCAAGGCCGCCCGCGTGGGCGAACACGTCGGTGCTACATGGTAATCAGTCAGTCGCACACTTTCTGAATGGAGCTTATCCAGATGCGGCGTCTTAAGGATCGGGTTGCCATGGCAGGAAAGATCACCATAGCCCTGGTCATCAGTAATCACCAATACCACATTCGGTCGTTTGGCTGCTTGGACAGTTGCCACGGTCACTAACAGAGTGCAAAGGAAGAACATTTTTTTCATTTTCATTAAAATAAATTAATCAGGGGTTACTTTTTCTTTTTAGGATTCTTTCTGGTGGGACGGCGGGGATCACCTTCCAGATAACTGGTGCGACGCACCACTTCTCCGCCCTTAAACTTTAAATCAAGTTTTGAGTTATCAAACTTGTAGCCCTTGTAATCACGCAGGTAAACCACCGCATTAAAGGTAAGCATGAGTTCCTGCTCGGTGGTGGCATTATTGAGTACACTTAAAAGGGCGGGCATAGGGTTTATTGCTTTAATGCTGCCCAAAAACTCGGCCGCGCGCATCCGCACCATCAGGTTCTCATCCTTAAGCAATTTCTTGGCATTGGGCACCAACGCCTTGGCTGCTTCTCCGAGCACTGCTGCAGTAATACAACCCCAATAGCGTTGCCAATGATTGTTGGAGGCCATCGCCTTGGCTAAAGGCTTGTGGGCCTTGTCAAAGGGTTGGAGAGCCAAGTCAGCGATATCAGCCAACTGGCTGATTTCCTTACTGTGTTTTTTGCCATAAGCCTGACCATTACCTAGTGCGGCCTTCACCATATGACTTTCTGGATAGAAACTTAGGTCATTGACCTCCCTAAGTTTCTTCTGCATGCGCTGACGTAAATCCTTCAACACCGATGCATGCTTCGGGTCATTGGCAAGATTGTTTACCTCATGGGGATCGGCCTCCACATCAAAGAGCTGCTCTGCGGGACGGCGTTGGTGAAATTGGCTTTGGACCGCATTCAATTTGCCAGCCTTATAAAGTTCACGCCACTCGGTGTAGGCGAGCATTCTGTAGCGGTAATTATTCTGCAAAGCGTCGGGGTAAAATCCCTGCAGGGTGCGGATGTAGGTGTATTTGCCTTTGCGCAGGAAACGCACCAGGTCGTATTTCTCATCAAAGCGATCGGCATAACAAAAGGCTTCATCACGCGCCTCTAAATCTGCGGCACTGATTCCTTTACCCAGAAAGGCTTTCCCATCAGCAAGCCGATGAGCCTTTAACCCAGCCAGATGTAAAACCGTGGGACCAAAATCAATGAAACTAACAAAACCACCAGTGCGCGTCCCGCGCTTGTGATCGACCAGATGCACGAAATTCTTTGGAATACGAACCACCAAGGGCACGTGCAAGCCACTCTCATAAGCATAACCCTTGCCGCGTGGAAGCACTCCACCATGATCTCCAAAATAAAAGATAAATGTATCTTCCAGTAGCCCATCCTCCTCGAGTTTCTTCACCACACCTCCCACCTGGTGGTCAATCACCTGCATGCGGTCCAGGTACCGTGCGTGGGTATAGCGGAAAGTCGGGGTGTCCGGAAAATAGGGAGCAAGCTTCACCTTGGATGAATCATGAATGGTTTTCTCATTATCCATCACCCTTTGCGGAAAGTGCAGTGAACTTTCGTGCGATTGGCCAAAAGACTGCATGTGAAAAAAAGGTGTGTCCTTACTGGGTCGAGCCCGCCATGCGGCATTGGCTGGACCTCTGTCCCACAACTCTTTCATGTCATGCACAAAGTTGTAGTCGGTCTTGCGCTGATTGGTGGCGAAGTAACCGGCTTCACGCAGGATGGCGCTCCAAGGCTTGTATCCCGGGGGTCACTTGGCCATGGCTGAATTCCGGTGAAACTGAACCCCACCGCGAGGAGCCAACATGGATGTGGCCAAAGTGGAGCGGGCCACCGAACATACCGGACTATTGGAAAAGGCGTGATTAAAGGTTAAACCAGCCTTGGCCAAGGCCTCGATATTCGGAGTGGAGGCACCATAACCGTAGAGCTTAAGATAATGAATCGAGTTATCCTCCGAGACGAGGAAAACAACGTTGGGACGCTTGGCGGCCGAAATCGACCCTGCAAAAGTCAGTAGCACAAATAAAAAAACAAATACTTTACGCATGACGAATGGGTTCAGGGGATTGAACCTCTTTACCCATCCTGCGTCGAGCGTTTGCTGCGGGTCTAGTCAAACGGTTCTGATTTTTTGCGGTACCGCTTGGTGGGCGTATAGTCAGGAGCCGGCAGTTTCTCCCACGCCACCACACCCACATGATCAGCCCATTTCTGCCATTGTGCGGAAAGCTCCCGTACCTTGCCAGGTTGAACCAAGGCAAGATTTCGTGTCTCGGTACGATCTTGTGAGAGATCAAACAACTCCCATTCACCGCGAAGCGTAGCAACAAGTTTCCAATTGCCCGCACGGATGGCGCGGTTACCCTCGTGTTCCCAAGCCAAAGTGCGCGGATCCAGTCCCTTGCCTTTGAACGCCGGCACGAGGCTTTTGCCGGCCAAAGGCAAGAGTTTCGTTTGACGGATTTTCACCGGGTATTTCGATCCGGCCAATTCCAGAAAAGTAGGCGCGAAATCCATCACGTGACCCACCGCATGAGTCCATTTACCACGTGCACGAATCCCGGCGGGCCAATGGGCGATCAATGGCGTGGCACTGCCACCTTCATGGACCCACATCTTGTGCTCGCGGAAGGGGGTATTGGTGGCGTTGGCCCAGCCAACTTCAATGCACCGGTGTGACTCGCGCGTACCAGTGATACTGCCGGGCTTGTGGCCGCGTGACAGGTTGGGCCATGAGTCGAGCGTCTCTGCGCTCGCGCCGTTGTCCGAAAGGAAAAGAAAGAGCGTATTATCCCACGCACCCATGCGTTGGACGGCCTGCATCACGCGACCAATCCCTTGATCCATGCAATCCATCATCGCAGCGTGTACAGCCATGCGCAGGTCCCACTCATCCTTTGTATTTTCGGGCACCTTCGTCCAGGCCTCTGCCAACGAATCGCGCGCTGAAAGTCGGGTGCCTTTCGGGAAAAGTCCCAGTTCCTGTTGCTGCTTGAAACGCTGTTTGCGCAGAGCATCCCAGCCGGCTTGATATTTGCCCCGGTATTTTGCAATGTCCGTCGGCTTGGCGTGCAGTGGAAAATGCGGCGCGGTATAGCACAGATGCAGAAAGAAAGGTTTATCCTCATGATCATTGGCATGTTCTTCCAAAAAGTTCACCGCCCAGTTGCTGAAGGCGTCGGTAGCATAAAATTTCTCACCTGCCTTCACCGGTTTGCGATCGAGAAAAAGCCTCTTGAGGCCAAAGTAATTGCCGCCACCGGCCGTGCCATAGGCACGGTCAAAGCCTCGGTTCATCGGATGATTTTCACCGGACTTGCGCCCGACACCGCCCACATGCCATTTGCCCGCGTGGTAACTACGGTAACCGGCTGGTTTCAGCATTTGAGCCAGCGAAATGGTATTGGCCCCTAGGCCGGCGGTGTAACTGGGGGGGTGCATCGGCCGCAACATGTGCCCCACGCCGGCCTGATGCGGATAAAGCCCGGTCAACAACGACGCGCGGGTCGGACAACAGCGCGCAGCATTGTAGAACTGGCTGAAACGCAGACCGCTTTTGGCCAATTGGTCCAGATTAGGTGTCTTGATTTCACCACCGTAACAACCGACATCGGAGAAACCCATGTCATCGGCAAGAATGAGCACGATGTTTGGCGGCTTGGCATGAAGTACGCAAACAAACATCCCCAACAGGATAACAACCAATGCACGCATGTGATTCATCGATTCAAGCGATAAACCTCATCGCCGTCGAGCGTTTGCTTTGCTTGCGGTGGCCGGGTTCCTATGCCATTTTCGCGCATCCATGAAACGCAACCTTGCCCTTTTCCTTTGCCTCATTGGTTTTGCCGCCAACTCCGCGGATCGGCCGAATATCCTCTGGGTTTATCTGGAGGACGTGAGTGGCTGGTTTAGCTGTTACGGTGACAAAATTATCAAGACACCTAACTTTGACAAGCTGGCAGCCAGTGGCATTCGCTTTGATCGCTTCTACACACCGGCCGGGGTGTGCTCGGCCACTCGTTCCTCAATTATTGTGGGGACGATGCAGACGACTTTCGGAATTCATAACCACCGCAGTGGGCGTCCTGATTTTCGGGGTAAAAGCATGGGCAAAGACTTTGATGACATTCGCCTGCCCAAGGGAGTAAAAACCCTTCCCGAAATTTTTCGCGCCAGTGGTTACTGGACCTTCAATGAAGGTGGCAAGGACGACTACAATTTCAAGCATGACCGTGATGACATGTATAACGACCCTAAAATCACAAGGAGCCGTAAGGGAGCACCCTCAGCACTGGTTGCCGGAGATTGCTGGAAGGGGCGTAAACCCGACCAACCCTTCTTTGGCCAAGTACAACTAAAGGGAGGCAAGCTGGGCAGACGCGCTCCCACAGTAATTGATCGCGCCAAGGTTCCCGTGCCCCCCTACTATCCCGATATCCCGGAAGTTCGCGAGGAAATCGCCCATCACTACGATTGCCTTCTGAAGACCGACGAGCAAATCGGACAAATCATAAGTGCACTCAAACGTGATGGGCTGTATGAGAATACACTCATCATGTGCTTCAGTGACCACGGCTACAAATTGCATCGGCATAAACAGTTCCTTTACGAAGGCGGCATCCAAATGCCCATGATGGTGGCCGGTCCCGGAATCAAGGCTGGCCAGGTGCGTAAGGATTTAATTAGCGGAATTGATATTGCCCCGGCTTGTTTGGCTGCTGCCGGCATCAAGATTCCCAAACATATGGAAGGAGTCAATTTTCTGGCCAAGGATTACAATCATCGCAAGTTCGTCGTGGCGGCCCGTGACCGGTGCGACTTCACCATTGAACGCATTCGTGCAGTCGTAACGCCAAAATATAAATACCTGCGAAATTACCTCACTGACCGGCCTTTCATGCAGCCCAGCTACAAGGACAACTGGCCGGTCTCCAAGAAATTCCACGCAATGATGGCCGCCGGAAAAATGAACAAAATCCAGCTCGTTTTCTTTGGACCCAAGAAACAACCTGAAGAACTTTATGACTTGGCCAATGACCCGCACGAAATACATAACCTCGTCAATGATACCAAGCACAGGAAGGCGCTGGCCCAGCATCGCAAGCTACTCGCCGACTGGATCAAGGAAACCGGTGATCAGGGACTGAAAACCGAAAGTGATGCTGGTCTTCTGGCTACCCTCAAGCGCTGGGGTGACAAATGTGTGAATCCAGAATACGACCGCGTGCGGCCTTTACTCAAAAAGGAATAATAATATAAGCGTTGGGCGAATACCTCACTTATCCTCGTAAAGCCGTTTGATCAGAACTTTTTTGAAGGTGTCCTGCTGGCTTGGGGTTAGTTCGTGCATAAACGAGAAGATGCGTTTTCCTTCCGTCACACTAAGGGAGCACTTGACGCGCTTGGCTTCATGGCTTGATTCGTCACAAACATAATCAATATCCACGGTTGGATTTTTAAACTGTAGAACTGGTGAGTTGTCAGGGACCGCCAGTTCGACCGTCATTCCATCTCCGGAAATCCTTATGGTTCCATTATTCACCATAGTGGATGAGGTGACATCAGGACCTATCTCGATCTGGGCATCCGTTCCGCGCCACCAACATCCTAACAACAAGGCACCGATTAGAACGGTCCCGATGAGTGAAAATTTGGTTTCCATATTATTTTACACTTTCCACTCACCTCGGTAATTTCGTGTGAGCCACTTGGGATCGCCTCCCTTAGCAAAGGTGTTCTTCTTCGGATTCCACGCGATGGCCGTTTGATTGTAGTAGGTTTGATTCAGAAGATGACAGGCAATTGAGGTGCGTGCGCCAACGATCTCATTGGTGATCGGTTTTTTGCGACTCTTCATGGCCTGCAGGAAATCACCAATGTGGTTGTTGCTGTTATAGAGCTTCACTTTGGCGTCCTTCAGGTACTCAGCCTCAATCCGGTCCAGTTCCTGGTTCAGATTCACTTTCTTGCCTCCTTGGTTGCCGGCAACATGCTTGTCGCCCAGCCACAGGCCAAGACGGCCACGATGGCATTCCACACGGCCTTCAGTGCCGTAGAAGCTCGAGCCCAAGCCTGCTCCGTGCATCATGTGAATGCCTCCCTCAAAAACCAACTGCGCACCCTTCGATGCCTTGGAATCCTTTGCCGGAATCGTGGCCACCGGACCGCTGTTATCCTTATTAAGGCCCCATTGGACAATATCAATCATGTGCGCGCCCCAATCACACACCATGCCTCCGCCGTATTCCTTGTAGTTACGCCAGTGAGGGAAATGACCATGCACGCCACGCGGGCTCAAGACAGAGCTATAGCCGCGCATGGGTCCGGGGCCAATCCACATATCCCAATCCAAGCCAGGCTCCATCTTCTCAGTCTTCAGGTCGCAGAGCCTGCCGGGTCCGCCGATATTAACTGCAGTGCGCTTCACTTTCCCAATCACCCCATTACGCACAAGCTCGCAGGCGACACGGAATCCGCGTGAGGAACGTTGCATCGAACCAGTCTGCAAAACACGCTTGTTGTTCTTCACTGCCTTCATCACTTCCACCGATTCGTGAACATTGTGGGTCAAGGGTTTCTCGCAGTAGACATCCTTGCCTGATTCCAAGGCAGCAATGGTCTGGATCGCATGCCAGTGATCCGGCGTGGCAATGCACAC
>CAYUXV010000053.1:0-7857 GCA_964448875.1 uncultured Verrucomicrobiota bacterium | reverse complement strand
CCACCAGGCCCTCCGTTATCTCCACCGCCAGACCCTCCGTTATTTCCCCCGCCATTATCAGCTACCGCCTTTCCCTTGGGAATTTCCGTCAGCTCGACTGTACGACTCGACTTGCAACCAGCCGAAACCAGTGAGGTCACCACGACCATCAACGCCAAAGAATATACATTTCCTCCCTGCATAAATTTATCCTTCCCTGTTTTAACTCCCTGTTTATAAACCACCCTAGTTTGCCCAAGCGGCCTGCGAAGCACTACCCGCAAAACCTGAGAGCAGTTTAACCCGCTTGGTGGGTACGTCAAGAAGCGCCAAGCCCCTCTTGTTCACACCACCTTGGGAATAACGACGTGTAAATAAAATAGTACGACTGTTAGGTGCCCACGAAGGATCTTCTCCTTTAGCTAATATTGTCGCTTCACCACCATTGGCAGAAACAACACAAATTTTGAAACCTCCTCCCGGCGCGGTGAACGCGATCCACTTACCGTCAGGTGACCACGATGGCTCCGATGGACGAGAGACACCAATTGTGGGAACGCGAATCATTGGTCCACCTCTTGAAGAAGCACGAACCAGCATTGGTCTCCCTTTAATACGTGTGGCGAAGCATAACCACTGAGCATCCGGCGACCAAGTAGGACTCGATACTTCTTCGCGTGTATGTGTGATACGCACCAACTGCTCACCTTTGGGGTCTGCCCCCGAAGACCATCCAGGGTTCGCTACATACACATCCGGACTCCCGTCCCTGCTCAAAATAAAAGCCAGCCGACCATCACGCGATACAGTTGCACCAGTGTTCAATCCCCGATATCGCGATATCACATCACGGTTTCCGCCTCCCAAATTGTGACTAATGATTGTAGGGTTCTCAATGCCGTTTCGCACCATGTATGATGTATAAAACACCTTACGATTCCCAGGCGCCCACGACGGTGCACCACACAACCTATTGTCATTTGTCAGCGCAATCTTCGCATGCCCATCAAAATCGGACACCATAATTTCGCGTGCGCGTTTACCCGTCACCATGCGAAACATGATTTTGGTCCGCCCAATACCTGAAATGCCATGCACTGCCTCAACTACATCATCAGATAATGTGTGTGCCTGCATCCGTGTGCTCCCGCCTTGATATGTTTTATTGAAGTAAAACGCCTTGTTAGCATCCGACAGCGCGCCCTCCACGCCACCGGTATTTTTACCCCTGAGCACAAACCTCGCCTCAGGCTCGGTCACGAGTCGAAACCCTTGCACTTCCAGGTCAAACTTAAGCACCGAAGCCGTCTCACCAGTAAACCCTTTTAATGCTATGGGGACCATTTTTGAAACATTGTTTGTCCCAACCACCAGCACTCGATTAGGATCTCCACTCGCACCGGAATTCGGTGGCAATTCCGCACCTCGAAGACAAGGTGCTGCAATTATCACCCCAATTAACGCCAACGCCCAACAACCATCAGTCCTGTTTGAATTCATAATTTCTACTACACTCATTTTAACGTTTATCCTGAAAATCCACCGTAAAGGTTTGTTCCCGCTCTTTCACACCTGGAGGAAACGGCTGGCCAATGGAGCGAACTGCATTAAGTGCCGCCTTCACTGAGTTGTCTAAAGCCACCATTCCCGAACGACTCACGATACGTGCGGAAACCACTCTGCCATTCTTTGCAACCGTCACACGTACACGCACAACCTTCCCTCTGTAGCTTGCTGATTTAGGAGGCAACCCGCGATTCCACTTCTGCTGATATACGCTAGCCACCAATTCCTTATAACGGTTGTAGCTCGTCGCACCCAAACGAAAAGAGACTTTTGACGTTGTTGACAAATTCTCCCGGAGTTTATTAACGGCATTTGAATCAACCTTTATCGGATTACTACGCGGCTGTGAACGCGGTGTTGCTGTAGGTTTTGATGGCGTGCCTCCAATATTTCGCTTCACAACTGTTGTGCTGATGTTTTTGGGTTTATTGGGCTTGCTGCGGATGGGTTTTTTTACTGGAGTTGGTTCTTTGGGAGTCGGTTTTTTAGGCGGCGGCTTTTGAGGCTCTGGCTTGACAGGACGAGGCGACGGCTTTTGAGGCTCTACCCTTGGTGTTTGCGGCAGCGGCGCAGGCTGAACATTACGCATCTGAACAGGCTGCATTGGCTGAGCCTGTTCCAAGGGGTCTGCCTCAATTTTCATTGTGAGCACGTTGGTCTCAGGCAATTCAACCCGTGAGGTTGCAAAAGCCACGCCAAAAACCACCACAAGCAACAGCAACAAGTGCATGCCCATCGAAACTATTATGCATTTTTTTCGCAAACGACTCATGACTTCCTCCTCAAGAACGGGGTCGCGTTCGCAACGAAAACTTTGTCAGTTTATTTCGCTGGCAAACATCAATCACGTCATACAAGTGTTTATTCTTCCCATCTTCATCCACTCGAATATAAATCACTGTATCCTGGTTCACTTGATGAGCACGGACAAGTTCCTGCTCAATGGCCGGCAACTTCATTGGTATCCCATCAAGCTGATACTTGCCGGACTTGCTGATCTCAATAGTTTTCTTTACTTCATCCCGTTGACTCTGGACAGCTCCTCCTTCAGGAAGATCAAGCTTCATCCCTTGCTCCAATAAAGGTGTCGCGATTACGAAGATAATGAGTAGTACAAAGGCCAAATCGAGCATCGGCGTAAGGTTGATATCACTCAACGTCACCAACGAATTTTTCTGAGAATAACGGCGCATGGTCTATCCCATCTCCGGCTCCAGTTCCGGCTCATTTACTTGGGTTTCATCCGGATCCGCAACAGGGTGCTGCTTTGTGACTGTCTCTGGACCAGTGTTCTCCTGCAAATATTCTGCCTCAATATGGGCTGCAAATTCCTGTGCATGGTTATCCAATTGCACATTATGTACCCTTAGGTTATGGACCAGCCAATTATAGCCAAACATCGATGGGATCGCCACCAGAAGTCCTGCTACAGTGGTAGCTAGTGCTGCCGCCACACCAGGCGCTACTGTTGTTAGCGTTGCATTACCTGCCTGTGCAGCACTGCTAAAAACCTCCATCACACCCCAAACAGTGCCAAGCAAGCCAATGAAAGGTGCGCCACTTACGGCAATTGCCAACAAAATCAACCCACCCTCAAGGCGAACCGCTTCACGCGCCACAGCTGCTTCAATCACACCCTTTATATGTTCCATTGATTTTAGTGAAACAAACCTTCTCCTTTCCCCTTCCTCATTTTTCAGCCGCTGGTCCAAAGCCATACAACCATCCTTATAGACGTTAAACATTGGACAACCCTCCACTTCCACACGACGTTCGTACATTGCAGTAACAGTTCCTTGCGCGCGAAATTCATTTTCAAAGAAATTATTGAACTTCCGTGCGCGAGTCATCTGCAAGGCCTTGTACGCCATCACGCCCCAAGCACACATGCTGAAAAGCACGAGTATGACGATAATCACTATGCCAACCGTCGAGGCCTCCTCCCAGACAAACCTAATCGTCGGCCTGTTAGTTGCCTCCGCGGCTAATATTAGCGGAAACTCCATCTATTTACCTCCTTAAAGGCACCCCCTGCAATCTATACTCATTATCCAAAAAAAGCCCAATTGTCAAAGTTTTTCAGTGACGAAACCAACAACCCGGTCCATAAGACCGCCCAAGCCAAAATCCATCAACCAAATGATATTAACCTTGTTTACGAAGTGTTGTTAACAATCGATCATGGTTTTAGACTATGATGTCATTTTTCTTGGCACGTGCCATAATGCACTAGTGGCTCAAGCCTATCTCGCTCGCTCTGGGCTGCGCACGTTATGCCTAGAAAGGGCTGAAAATCCCGGAGGAGGGCTTGCTACAATTAAGAATCCGCGGCTCCCTGGATTTGTTCACAATCCTCATTCCTTTTTCCACCGAGGGATAAATATAATGCCTTGGTATCGTGACCTGGAGCTTAAGAGGCAAGGCTTAAAATATATTGAACCGGAGCTAAACGTCGCGCTATACGGTCACGATGGTCACCGACTCGAATGGTGGACAGAACTCATCCGCACCATTGATTCCTTCGCCACCTTTTCAAAAAAGGACGCCGCCACGCTGCGCAGATGGGTGGAGGAATTCGAACCCATTGTCAAAAACATCCTAACACCTGAAGCCCAGTCACCACCTTTGCCAAACAAGCGACGTATCAAGCTATTAAAACGCACAGCCATAGGGCGAAGGCTGCTGGAAGTTTCAGCACTGTCGCCACTTGAATTCATCGCACGCGAGTTCGAAAATGACACCATCCGTGCTGGCCTACTCTTTTTCAATGGTTTGAGAGAGATTGATCTTCGCCAACCGGGATTCGGTCACACAATTCCCGCCCTGCTTGCTTCACCTGCACGCGCCCAAATGTGCGAAGGCGGTAGTGTAAATCTAGCTCGGGCACTCATTAACGATATCAAGGAGCATAGTGGGAAAATCCGATGTTGCACAGAGATCAAACAAATCCGTGCCAAAAACAATGCGGTTAACGGCATTGAACTAAGCAATGGTGAATATCTCAAAACTAGCACAATCGTCTCTGGACTTAACCCTCAACAGACCTTTATTGACCTTCTTCCTTCGGATGTATTGACGGTCGAAATACAAAAGCGCGTTGAACAATTTCAATACAACCTTATTGCGCCACTATTTGGCCTCCATCTTGCACTTAATTCGCCTGCCACACTGCCCGGCGAGAGCCAGCCACTGATGTATGTGCTCGGTTTAGATCGCTTTAATCAATTCAAGGAAATCGTCCGAGCCCATGAGCTCGGCGAAATCCCCGCTCCTGTCACATGGGGCGCGTGTCCCACCATTCACGATCCCTCTCAAGCTCCCGCTGGAAAACATACCGCCTTTCTCTGGGAAAAGCTACCATATGCCTTGCACGGCAATTCAAAGAATTGGGAAACCGAAAAGGACCAACACGGCCAACATCTACTCAAATTTTGGTCAGAACACAGCCACGACCTCGCCGGCA
This sequence comes from uncultured Verrucomicrobiota bacterium, assembly GCA_964448875.1. Classification (GTDB taxonomy): domain Bacteria; phylum Verrucomicrobiota; class Verrucomicrobiia; order Limisphaerales; family UBA1100; genus UBA6614. Next base: position 2,849 of record CAYUXV010000053.1, on the reverse strand, counting down.
ATGTACTCGACCAATTCACCCTCTCTCCAGCCGACACTGAAGCCACTCTTCCCAATATGGTTGCCGGCGACCTTCTCGTCGGCAGTTTTGCCAATGGACAGGTCGGAGAAAATCGCCCTTTCCCTGGCGCTGGCAAGTATCGCACTCCGGTGAAAGGCTTATACCTCTGTGGTGGCAGCACCCATCCCGGAGGCAACATCACTGGACTCTGCGGCTACAATGCTGCGCGCGTTCTAATTGCTGACGCAGGTGTTAGACAATGGTGGAAATCACCCGATATTGAATCGCACCTGGCCGATCTAAAAGATTGATTGCGAAAAATATCGAAAGATTATGTTCGCCTGAAAACCAAACAACTCAGCAAAGGCAGGGTAAATTCCGTTGAGAATGGCTGACCATGCCAAGGCACCTTTTCGGTAGTCACTCCACCAAGATTGCCACAGTTGTTGCCACCATAAACTGCCGAATCACTGTTCAGTGTCTCATGCCAAAAACCCTCGTATGGAACCCCAATGCGGTAGTTGTATCGAGGACTCGATGCCAGATTTAAAACGATAAGCATTTGTCTAGAGAAGGATGAGTTTTGACGCACAAAGGAAATCACTTTTGCCTCATTGTCGTGGCAGTCGACCCAGTAAAATCCTTGCCTGTCATAATCTGCATCCCAAAGGGCGGGCTCATCACAATACAGCCGATTTAAATCCTTCACCCATTTTTGTATACCGGAATGATTATCTTCACTTTCCAGTAGCTCCCAGGAAATTTCAGCGTTCTCATTCCACTCACTAGGCTGGCCAATTTCACCTCCCATGAAAAGGAGCTGTTTACCCGGCAAACACCACTGTAATCCTAGCAACTGCCGGAGGCTTGCGAAGCGCTGAGAGTCGCTACCGGACATCCGTCCAAGTAGCGAACGTTTTTCATGTACAACCTCGTCATGTGAAAGTGGTCGCAGGTAGTTCTCGTTATTGTGATATACCATCGCAAATGTCAGGTCATCCTGAAGAAAGCACCGACGCGCGTCCTTCTGTTGAAAATAATCAAGTGTATCATTCATCCAACCGAGATCCCATTTGAACGAAAATCCTAGCCCATTGGCGGCTGAAGGACGCGTCACCCGTGGCCAGTCGGTAGATTCCTCTGCGATGGTCACCACACCCGGATATTCCGTATGGATAACATGATTCGTGTGCCTTAAAAACTCAGCCGCTTCCAAATTACGGTTGTCTCCATGCTTGTTGGGAGTCCACTCGCCTTTCTCCCGCGCATAATCAAGATAGAGCATTGACGCCACAGCGTCCACACGTAGCCCATCCACGTGGAATATGTCGCACCAGTACAGTGCGTTAGCGACAAGAAAGTTGCGCACCTCCGTTCGGCCGTAGTCAAACATCAGTGTACCCCATTCAGGATGGTCAGCACGCTGAGGGTCCGGGTGTTCATAAAGCGGGGTGCCATCAAAGCGTGCCAGTGCCCACTCATCGCGTGGGAAATGCGCTGGAACCCAATCGATAATTACACCAATGTTCGCCTCGTGTAATGCATTGACCAGAAACTGGAAATCATCAGGCGTGCCGTAGCGATTGGTCGGCGCGAAAAAACCAGTAACCTGATAGCCCCAAGAAGGATAATACGGATGCTCTGCCACCGGCATAAATTCGACGTGAGTGAAGCCCATTCGGTGCATGTAATCGACCAGCGGTTTGGCTAATTCACGATAACTGAACAACTCCACCTCTGATTTCCTGCGCCACGAACCGAGGTGCAGTTCGTAAATACTCATTGGTCCACGCAAGAGATCGGATTGGGGGCGAGCAGTCATCCAATCGTGATCGAGCCAGTCGAACTTCCAAGGGTTCCAGACGATAGCAGCGTTTTTTGGTGTATTCTCGAAAAAGAAACCAAAGGGGTCGGTTTTCTCGATCATTGCGTCATTTGCTGTCAGCAGATCAAATTTATAATGCACCCCCTCACCAATGTTTGGAACAAACAACTCCCACACACCTGAGTCCCCGAGGCGACGCATAGGGTGGGCATCAGAGTGCCAATAGTTGAAGTCGCCCTTGACACTCACACTACGGGCTTTGGGTGCCCAAACGGTAAAAGCAGTGCCTTGAATATCATCAATTTCACAAAGGTGCGCACCAAGCTTTTGATATACACGTCTCTCTTCACCTTGCACAAAGAGAAACAGGTCCTGCTCACTAATAGACGGCGAGAAGGAATAAGGGTCGCGCATACGCCACCGCTTGCCACTCGGCCACTCAACCACCAATTCATACTTGAATACACTTGAAGTCTCGGTAGTGAGTCCTTCAAATAAATCAGTATCACCACACCGGATAAGAGGAATGCTGGGAGCTCCGTCTTCAAGCGGTACAGCGACCACGGCACAAGCCTCGGGTAAGAGAGCACGCACTATAACACCACTGACAAGCGGATGCATCCCCAGCAAGTCATGAGGGATTGCGTGCCTGCGCTCTATGAGAGCAGCGATTTCGGCTTCAGACAGAGGCGCGCTGGACATTTATTCGATGCAACCAGATTGCGTCAACTGTGCATGCAACGACTCTAAATCACCTTCGTTCCATATGACATGGTCAGAAAGATGCATTTTTTCCTCAATAGGCATTTGTGCAGCAATACGCTTTCCAATGTGCTTGTCGCTCCATCCTCTTTCTCGAAGACGTTGACGCTGGGTTTCCCCAGTACAAGCGACACAAAGTATGGTGTTAAAACATCCCTGAGCACCAACCTCGAAGAGTAATGGGATAATAACCACGCCGCTCTTACCGGCCACCTGCCATTTCTCTATGCTGGCTTGCCAACTTTCACGAACACGCGGATGT
>CAYUXV010000052.1:0-31212 GCA_964448875.1 uncultured Verrucomicrobiota bacterium | reverse complement strand
CCTGTTCTTGGGCCTGATTGTTGGTTCTGTAATGATCGCTGTGTTCCTCCCTCTAATTAAATTAATGGAGATAGTGTAATGATGGCAGGAAAACAGAACCGAAGAAAAGAGTGTGGCTCGGCACTTTTTGCTGAGATAACTGTTGCGCTCGTACTGGTCGCTATGGTGATGGTTCCATTGACTTTAAGCTTATCCAAGGAACATCGGGAGGTGCGGCGGCTTTATTACAAGGCCGTGGCGATGGAGATTGTGGATGGTGAAATGGAAATTTTGGCTGCCCTTGACCCTGCCGACATTCCGGCCAGCGGATCTCATGACATCAATGCCACCGCGGCCGACAATCTGCCTCCGGGCAGGTTCATTCTCACGCGAGAGGACACCGCGTTTCGGCTTGAGTGGCGATCCGACCCGCACCTTCCGGGCCTCCAGGTTGTTCGAGAAATCACATTGCCATGATAATCCGCCCGAATTCCCTCCGAGCCATCAGTATTGTGGAAGTGCTCATTTATGTGAGTCTTCTTGGCACTCTGCTTACACTGGGTTCCAAGGCCGTCGGTGTCGGTTCAAGCCATGCGCGACAGACACAGATGCAGACCGGTGACATTAATGCTGCCCTTCGTGTCGGTGAACAATGGCGCAATGATATTCGCTCGGCTGTTGTGTCTCCGAAATTGCAGGAGATCGAAAGCGCTCCAATCCTGTTGATCGAGACCCGTGACGGGATAATTGAGTATCGATATTCCGACAGGACCGTCTGGCGGCGAGTGGACGGAGAGGAAGAGGGTCAAAAGCTCTTTGATCGTGTCGAGTCCTCAAGGATGCTGCTTTACACGCGAGGCAAGGTGAGTGCTTGGCGCTGGGAACTGGAGCTGGAGAGGCGCGATCACCGCTCGAAAATGCGCCCTCTATTTACCTTTATTGCCGTACCGATTGCACCATGAAAATTGCCTTAACCATCCGCCGAAAGCGCCAAGAAGGCATCGCTACGATTGCGGTATTGGTGATGTTGGGCGTGCTGGCGGCGATGGTTACAGTCAGCCACACAAGCGTGTCTCAGACTCGACGCAATCTGCGTAGCATCGAGACTAAACACTTGGAGAAATTCGAGAGCAACGCTACACGTCGCAAAGCTCAACTGCCTCGATAAGGCCCTTCATCGGGTCGCCCACAGGGATAAATTCCTGTCCTACAAAACCCTTGTAACCGATGTCCAGCAACTTGCGCATGATGGGTGGATAATTAATTTCCTGCGTGTCGTCCAGTTCCTTGCGCCCCGGGTTGCCCGCAGTGTGGATGTGGCCAATGATGTCCTTGTTCTCTTCAAGGCGTCGGATGACGTCGCCATCCATTATCTGAACGTGGTAGATGTCAAAGAGCATCTTCATGTTTGGTGAGCCCACAGCGCGAATGATGTTGGCCACATAGTCGACCTTGTCTCCCTGATAACCGGGATGGCCCTTCATGGGGTGCGTGTCATCTCGGGTGTTCAGGTGCTCGAGGCAAATGTTCACGCCCTTTTTTTCAGCGTGGCCGATGATCTTTTTAAAACCCTTCACGCAGTTTTTCGCGCCTTCTTCCAACGAAATCTCGCCACTTTTAGGATCTTCAGCCTTGCGCCATTTGTACCCGTTGAAGGCAATCACGCTTTTTATGCCATGTTTTGCGCAGGCGTCGATGGTATCCTTGGTAGCCTTGATGACCATGTCGTGATAGTCCGTGTTGTTCATCCCGCGCATAAAAGGAGGTCCCTCAACTCCGTTCGGGGCAATGGCGCAGGTAAGACCATGTTTTTTTAGCATGGGCCAATGTTCCGGCCCAATGATCTCCACACTCTTGCAGCCGAGATCCTTTGCGGCCTTGGCGGTATCCGTCTCCTTCCAGCCACGTTCGCCCCAGCACCAGTGCACCACCGATTGGTTGATGCGGCCCTTGGAAACTCCCGCCTTCTTCTTGGCAGCTTTGGCAGTGATTGTAGTGGCACCCAGCGCGGCCGCGCCTCCGGCTAATTGTAGTAAATTTCTCCGACTGATTGGGTTGGATTGATTCTTCATTGATTAAGAGCTTTCTTGGGTTGCCCGATTCAAGCGATAAACCGGGATTCGGGCAAGGCGGAACTTGCCCGTTGTTTTTGGTTCGTTACACTGGCATCAATCCATGAGTGATCACGACTCCATCCTTGAAGCCAAACTTAAGGTCATTGACCAAACCCACCACTGTGTTCCGGGCAAGACAGCATTGATGGTCATCGACATGCAGCGTGGGTTCATCGATGAAGGAGCCTCATTGGAGGTGGCTGCAGCTCGGGATATTATCCCCAACATTTCCAATCTAATTGATGCCTGCCGGGCGCAAGGTGCGCCGGTGATCTTCACAGAGTTCGTCTATGCAGACAGCGTGCCTTGCCTGCGTGGTGATCCTTTTGGTATTGAACATCTACCCAGCGAGGGCTCTCCTGGGTTTGGCAGTAAATCAAGCAATTGTCTGATCGGTCACAACGCCGGGACAGGTGTGGAGTCTGCAGATACGATTGATGATCTAAAACCACGTCCAGAGGAACTCATTATCCGCGGGCATACCTATGACAAGTTTTATGGTACACCGCTGGATCTTGCCCTGCGTAGCCAGGAAATTTCCCATTTGTTGATGACAGGCATTACGGCAGATGTTTGCGTGAATGCAACGCTCATTGCCGGAACTCAGCGCAATTACCGTGTGACGGCAGTCACAGATGCGGTCGCCTCGCCCTGGCCAGATCTGCCGGACGCGTGCTTTAAAATTTGGCAGCCAAAGTTTGCTCGGTTGAAAACCACGGCGGAAGTTTTGGTAGAGTTGGGGACAGAATAGTAGTTTTCTCTTCACACACCGGGTTAGTTCGCGGAAGCTCCATTGCCGATGGAACGTGCAGAAGCCCTCACACTACTTAACGAGTTCACCAAATCGGAATCGTTAATCAAACACGCGCTGTCCGTTGAGGCAGCGATGCGGCATTACGCAAGTTTACTGGAAGGTGATGAGGCGCAATGGAGACTAACGGGATTGCTTCACGATTTTGATTACGAACGCTGGCCGGAAGAGCCGGAGCATACACGCGAAGGGGCGAAAATTCTGCGCGAACGAGGTGTGGATGAAGAGATTGTGGGTGCTATTCTTTCCCATGCTGAATGGAACCGTGATGAGTTCCCGCTGGATCGGCCGATTCGTCAGTCGTTGTTTGCTGTGGACGAACTGTGCGGGTTCATCACTGCAGTGGCTTATGTGCGGCCAGGCAAACTTGATGGTATGAATGCGAAGAGTGTTCGAAAAAAAATGAAATCGAAGGGTTTTGCAGCTGCTGTCAAGCGCGAGGACATTACGCAGGGAGCGGAAATGCTGGGGATGGATTTGAATGAACACATCAACAACGTCATCACGGCCATGCAGGGAGTGGCAGCAGAACTAGGCTTGGAGGATTGATCCAATCAATGATACCCCCCGATATTTCAATTAGCGCCTTGTACCGCTGTGCTGTTATACTGCCCGCGGTATGACCAGTAAGTTGTTCCAGCGCGGTTTTTTATCGCTCCTTTTCACGCAGTTTTTCGGCGTAGTGAATGATAACCTGCTTAAGCAGGTGCTTACCTTCAGTGTTGCAGCGGCGGGTGTCTGGAAGGGTTCCTTAGGCAATGGGGGACAAGGGGTTGTGGCTATGTGTCTGGTATTGCCGTTCCTACTGTTCTCGGCCGTGGCGGGTCAGTTGGCGGACAAATACAGCAAACAGTTGGTGACGCAGCGCGTAAAGGAGGCGGAATTTATTATTGCGCTTGTGGCACTGGCAGGATTCTGGCTTGCGAATGTGTGGTTGTGCCTGCTTGCGATGTTTTTGCTCGGGGTCCAGAGCGCGTTTTTTGGGCCGGCGAAATATGGCGTAATTCCAGAGTTGGTCGATGAAAAGGACTTAAGCTGGGGTAACGGCATTATCAACATGTTGACGAACGTTGCAGCGGTGCTTGCCATTGTGGTGGGTGGACCTCTTTACGAGCGATTTGCTGGCCAGAAAAACACCGCGGCCGGGCCGGTTGACATTGGTGAACCCATGGCGTGGCTGCCCGGAGTACTCCTTTTAGCAATTGCGGGATTTGGTTTGGTGGCGGCGAGGTGTATGCCGACTATTAAGGCGAAAGATCCCGAGATGAAATTTAAGTTCGAGCTCTTTTCGCCTTACTTGCGCACGTTGCGACAGATGCGCGCAGGCGATACGCCGATCTTGACCGTGGCATTGCTGCGGTCGTGCTTCTTCATGTTGGCATATATCATCATCCTCATCTTGGCAGACTACACAGTGGTGTTGGGTCTGCCGGAGGCTGAGGTAAGCCTGAAGCTCTTTGGTACGATTGGCGTGTCCATCGCGGTGGGCAGCCTGCTGGCGGGAATCGTTTCGCGTGGAGGTATCCAGCCTCGCCTTGTTCCGATTGGTGCAATCGGGTTGACTATATGCTTTTTCCTGCTCGCTTTTGCGCCTTCGAGCTACGTGCTGGTATTCCCCGGCAAAACTGCTGCCGAGCATGATGACGGCAAATTGTCGATGTTAAAGGAGAACGCCATTCTCGGGGTTCGTCAAAAGCGAAGCATGAAGCGACTTGCTGAATTACGTGCGGATTTGGAGCTTAAAAAACTGGATGGTTCCGTTACGGAACAGTTATATCAGGTGGCAAACGGTAAACTGGATGGATTGGTGCTGCCCGCAGCGCACCTTCGTGGGATTGAATTAAAGAAAGAAGAAGGAGAAATCTACCGGACTCTCAAGGGCGGCGGGCCTAGATACACAGAGGCACATGTGCCTCTGTTTGCCCATCCTATCAAGGCACGCGACGCCGATATCTGGCGCGTGATGGCATACCTCTTTCTCGTGGGCACATTCGCCGGTCTTTACGTGGTACCGTTGCAGGCGCTTATTCAGAAGCTTTCGCCGGATGATGCCCGGGGTCGTTATATTGGAACCGCCAATGCTATAGATTCAGTTTTTGAGATTGTCGGCATTTTACTATTCTTTGGCGTGAGTAATTTGGGTATGACCTCACAAGATATATTCTTCATTGGCGGCGGTATGAGCCTGCTGGCCTTGGGCTTGTTTTACTGGAAAATCCGGAGACACTTGAACAATCCGGAGTGGCGGTAAACTTGCTGGAGAGTTTTGTTTCTGCTAGATTGAGTTCATTGTGTTGCGGCGTTTTACATCCACAGTATTATTTCTTCTAGTAGCATCTATGCTTCTTGCTCAGGTCGAGCGGAGACCTTTATTGGGCAAAATTCAAACCCGCCAATATTTTTTCAAGGAAGCGAATTCAAATATTTCTTACACGTTGTTTGTACCATCCGGCTACACAAAGGTAAAGAAGACGCCAATGTTGGTTGTGCTTCACGGTTTGTTTGGCAACCCATGGCAGATGATCGGGACCGATGGATTGGTTCAACAGGCAGAGAAGGACGGATTTATCGTGGTTTGCCCAATGGGTTACAATGAGACCGGTTGGTATGGTAGTCGTGGAACTGGCCAGATGTTCCCTTTGGGCCCAAAAAACCATGGGGCGTTGAGTGAGAAGGATGTTATGAACGTGGTTGGTATCATGCGTCGCGAATTTAATGTCGACCCGAAACGCATGTACCTGAGTGGTCACTCGATGGGTGGTGCGGGGACGTTTTATTTGGCTGCGAAGCACCCGGATTTATGGGCGGGGTTGGCCCCCATTGCTCCCGCGTTACATTATCCCGGTATAATGAGGGATTTGGGAGCGATACGGCACCTGCCGGTTATTTTGGTACAGGGTGACGGGGACTGGCTGTGTCCGGCAAAACACGCAAAAAAGTGTGCTCGTAAAATGTTGCAATTGAAAATGGATGTTCGGTACTTGGTCGGAAAAGGTGAAAATCACCTTAGTGTGACTTGGAAGCACTGGCCGGAGATATTTGAGTTTCTCAAGGCGCGTCGCCGAAAGTAAACCTCATTTCTACAATCTATTTCTTATGACAAATGAGTGGCATTTATGACCTTAAGGGATGATTCGTATTCCCTCAAATATCCACGAATATATTTTTTGTTTAGAATGGTCTGCCAAATTCTGGGCGGAGCGATATTTTGGTCATGCCAAATGGCCATATATATTTTGTCACCGCAAAAAGCAAAACGGCTATCATTGTTTAATTTATCATTAATTTCTATTAGGTGCTTCATGACATCCAGGCTCAGGGTTTTTTTTGTGGCATTTGAGTCGTCGGAAAATACCTGGAATCTTTTTTTGAATCTCGAGTGGCTTGTTGGGACATTTGAAAACGGTTTGCCGTTGATACCGGGGAGGGCCAGAATTCTGTGAGTTTTTGGATTTGGGGCAGGGTCACTTTCCAGCCAGAAAAAAATAAGTAAAAAGAGGAACATGTAAAGGAAGACGCACATTACAACAATTAGCTCGTCTCCAACATACAAGTTGGGCAGAAATTGGAGTGAATTAAACAGATCGATTAAATCCTGAATGTAGCCAAACAACAGACAAACAAATGGGATGCTGATGAAGAAAAGCACCCATTGCAGCGTGAATCGAATTCCGTAACTCATCTTATACCATTTTTTTGTTGGAACCACGATGGTATGTTCCTTCTGTTCTCTTCCATCTTTTGGTTCGGCAATGACAAGCATACCCTTGAAGCTGTACTCCGTTCTTGTACTTTTTTCAGTCTTAATTTCCCTGTATAATTTGCATTCAGAACACTGAATCCACGTGTCGTTAATCTCTCCTGAAATTTCATCCTCAGAATCAAAATGGGCATCATGTTCATAATCACCGTATAATCCGGTTGCCTTGAATTCAGATTCTCGAAGGCCACTGTAAGGGGAATAGGAAAAACTCGGATCCAAAAACTTGACCAATGGATTGAGAATCCATTGGGTGAAGCCACTAACATAAGCCGATCTTTCCTCTTCTACGGATTGGTTTTTCCAGATAGTTGTGCCCAACGATAGCATGAGGATGAATCCAAAAGAATAAAGAATCAACATGCCAAGGGGTAACATGATCCAGAAATCAGGGGAAAACACAGCGCCTTCGACAATTGCCCCAAATAACGCCAACCCAAAAACAATGCCCGGTACGGCAAGGGCAGATTTCGCGGTTCCCTTAAATACTTTTTTTGTGAGGGCTTTACGGTCTTTTTCAAGTTCCAGAAGGTTCGGTTTGAGTTCCCTTTCGTAGAACTCATTGAATTCCATTTGGAATAGCTCGTCCTTCACTCTATTTTGGAGTTACTGAAAAGTTTCATTGACCGGTTTTCCTGGCGGCCATGCCCCATTACCCTGAGTTCGTCTTCGTGAATCTCAATGACAGAGTAGGAGGACTTCACGGTGTCCACCATGCCTTTGAGCGTGAGGTAATGAATATTGTTTTTTATGCCATAGTTGCCAGAGTGATTGTGACCATTAATATAGGCAGCTACGCAGGGAAACTTTGCGAGGAGGCTAATGACAGCTTCGTCGTTCCAGAGATTGTGGATGTTTGCCGGGTAAACGGGAAAATGGCAGAAGAGGATCACTCGCTCCTTAGCCTTTGTTGCTGATTTTAGCTTGGATTCAATCCACTTGAGTTGCCCCTTGCCCATACCACCATTCCAAGTGGGAGTGCCCGCCTTGAGGCGGCGATGAAAGGCAGTGGCGGCCTTTGTGCGAGGGTCGTCCTTGGGATAGGCGTAGAGGCTGACGTCGTTGCCGTCTAGCACAATGAAGCGCCAGCCCTTATGGGTGAAATCATAGTAACGATTTTTCAGTCCCATCCGCTTTGGCACCAGAGCTTTCTTATCATCGGCTACGGAGAAGTCGTGATTGCCTAGCACATGATAGTGCGGGGCCTTGAGTCGGTTAAAAATTGGGCTGACCACGTCAAAACTTTCAAAGTCGCGGTCGATGAAATCACCCAAATGCACCACAAATGCGAGGTTCAGCTTGTTGTAGTGTTCCACGCAGGCGGCGAGCTTCTTAGGTGAAAGGTTATATTTTCGAATGAAGCTGGTTTGCTTGCAGTATTGGCAGTCAGCCACCGCGCCGAAGCGAAACTGCGGTTCGGCGGAGTTAAGGTTTGCCGTTAGTAATAATGCGGTGAATAGGAGGAATTTTCTCATTGAATAATGCTTTTTATGGCAGTGGCCACTCGAAGGGGACACGTTTGCCATTACGCATGAGCGTGACACGCAGTTTTTGCCCGGATTTATAGTTGAGCTTTATGTGCGTGGTAAACCTTTGCGGGGTAATGTTTTTGTCAAAAGGCGTTCCGTTGAGTGCTAGAATGTAATCGCCTTCACGTAGGCCTGCCTTGAACACGGCAAGGCCTCCTGGCATGCCCTTGTTTATCCATTTCACCTTCAGAGCATGTTGTCCGTTGGGAAGGTTGAGTTTCTTGAGTTCCTGAGCCGTGGCTGTGGGCACCCAGACTCGCAGGAAAGGTTTCACGCTTCCCATGGAACCCCGCCAGGAGATGTCGGTTTTTTTCCATCCGGCTATGGTGTTGAGGCGGTAAATTTGTTTGCTGCCATATGCATAAATATTAATGGCTGTGGCGGTATTGGGGAGATTGTGAAGGACCCACTGGATATCGGCAATGGAAAGGATCATCTGGTTATTGATGTAGCTGATTTGCTGACCTGCCTTAAGTCCGGCTTTGGCTGCTGGGCTTCCGGGGATAATCTCGCTGATCTTCAAACCGTCCTTGGGGTCGATCTTCATGCCTATGTTGTCTGGCAGGGGATAACGCCAAAGGATTTCCTTGGACCATTTGTCCGATAGACTCAAATGATTGTGCTCCGCATCATGAATATTGTGGCAATGAATGCAGTTCTTCCGTTCCGTGAGTAGCTGGAATTTTTCCTTCCGCTTTTGATCAAGGCCAGGCATTTGCATGGCGGTCTTGTAGGGCTTGGGTGTTCCCCGTTTGTTGGTCAGAAATCTTTTGTAGGTTGCGTAATTAGCGTGTACCGCCAAAACACGCCTCATAGTTTTCTCCAGTGACTCCACCGAGTTATAGGCATCAGCGCCTGCGGCGGACTGAGTGCCGTATCGGCCGTAAACGGTGCCATCTGCATTAATAAACATCGCCGCCCAGCTGAGATCGTAATCGAACTGGAACTGGCTGAGGTCTACCCCCTTCATCTCCACCTGACGCAGGGAAACGAAATGTTTGTCGGCCAAGTCCTTGATGCGTTGATTGTTCTTGGCCACCTCCGCGTCGAAGCTCTCGCATGCCTCACATGGGACACACCGGAAGGTCACAAAGATCGGTTTACCTGTGCGCTTTGCCTCGGTCACAGCTTTCTGGAAATCATTGTAGATCCACTGTTTCTGTCCACGGGCATGATCATCCTTCAGGCGATCAATCAATGGGGGTGGCTTGGCGGCTTGGGCACTGAGCATGGATACGACTAACAGGGTTGCAAGGAATGCTTTCATGACTGGATATTGATTTACGGATACTGTCATGTATTGACAGAATTTACACGGTTAAAACGATAAATATTGATGGTCCGGTCCGCTCATTGGAAAAGCAATAAAGGCCATGGCAAAAATTATTGAAATTTATAGTAGCCAGAGCTGGGTGGTTCTTTTACTTTCGCTTTGACCCAATGCTGGCGCACGGATGCGCCTAATCCTGTCTCGTTAGGCAGGGCGCGATAGAGAACTATTTGTATAATCGACCTCAACAAAAATTCCTCAGATAGAAAGGTAATAAATGATTCATTCGATGTTAGGCGCTGGTATTTTAACGGGCATGTTTATTTTGACTGTGGTGGGGGTTCTCATTGTAGTGGTAATAATTGGAGCCTTGCTGACCATTCGCAAAGTGAAGGCGGGCGAGGCCGGTGTGCGGACGGGTTTGGGTGGCCTGAAGGTGACCAAATCCTGGATGTTACGCATGCCATTCGTGCACCGGTGGGACATCATGGATATCCAAGTGAAAAAGCTAGAGGTTGCCCGTAAAGGCAAGGACGGCCTGATTTGTCAGGACAATATTCGGGCAGACATTGAAGTGGCGTTTTATGTGAGGGTGAGTCCAGAGGTCGAAAACATCATGGAGGTGGCTGAGGCAGTGGGTTGTGAGAGAGCATCTGAGATTGAGTTGCTTCGTAATTTGTTCGAGGCAAAATTTTCAGATGCTTTGAAGGCAGCTGGCAAGCGCATGGAGTTTGAAAAGCTCTACACCATGCGTACTGAATTTCGTAATGATATCATCAAAGAGATCGGTCAGGATCTGAATGGTTATAAGCTGGAGGACGTGGCGATTGATTATTTGGAGCAGACGAGCCGTGATGATCATGATCCAGACAATGTTTTGGATGCGCAAGGAATCAAGAAGATCAATGATATTACCTCAGGGCAGACAGAGATGACCAACGAGCGTACGCGCAAGATGGAGGTCGAGGTGGAAACACAGAACGTACAGGCTGATGTTGAAAAGCGTGAGCAGGAACGTAAGGACGAGGAGGATAAGGCAGTCAAGCAAAGGCAAATTGAGGAGGCGCGGGCGAGGGAAGCAGCCGAGGCTCGCAAGGTGATTGAGGCAAGCCGGAATGATCAGGAACAGGCAGCGCTTTCTGCCCAGGAGGAAATTGACGTTCGGGGAGTGGAAAAGGAACGAACGGTGATGCGCGCCAATTATAGCAAGGATCAGGATTTGAAACGGCTTGAACAGGAAACCATTGAGGCAGGGGAACAAGCCGAGGTGGATCGTGGACGGCGCATCGGACTGGCAACACAGGAAAAGGAAGCGGTTGTGATCAAGAAGGCTGAGGAGGTGGCTGAAAGTAGAGCTGGGCTGGAGTCGAAAGAGAAAGAAGTTACCATCCAAACCCAGAATCGACTAGATGCAGAGGCTGACATGCACGCAGACAGGACCAAACGTGTGATGCTGGTTGATGCCAACGCAAGGGCAGAAGCTTCGCTGGTTGCTGATGTAAAAAAGGCAGAGGCGCAACGTCAGGCTGAACAGGAGCTGGCCGAGATGGAAAAATTTAAGAGAATAGTGGCTGCCGATGCGGCTAGGGAATCAGCCGATCGCACGGCTGAAGAGATACAGACACTTGCCGCTGCTGAGGCCAATGCGTCTGAAAAGAAGAACCACGCAATGCAACAGGAGGCTGAAGGGACTGCGGCAATGAAGGCGGCTGAGGGTATCGCTGAGGCACGTGTGACAACTGCCAAGGCTGATGCCAAGAAAGCTGATGCTGATGCTGAAAAGGTAAAGGGTATGGCGGAAGCTGAGGTAATCGAAGCCCAAGGCACGGCGGGGGGCAAGGCAAAATCAGCAGAGGGACGCGGTGAAGGTGATGCGATTGATGCGGTCAAGACAGCCGAGGCCGCCGGTCTCGAAGCCAAAGGCTTGGCTGAAGCTAAGGCCAAGCTGGAGATGGCCAAATCCAATGCGGAGTTCCAGAAGGCGGGGCAGGAACACGAAGAATTCAGGTTGCAGTTAAACAAGGATCGTGACGTGGACCTTGCAGAAATCCAGATTCAGAAGGATGTGGCTGAGGCACAGGCTCGCGTGGTCGGTGAAGCGCTCAAGAGCGCGCACATCGACATTGTAGGTGGTGACAACGACTTCTTCGAAAAGGTTGTGAGTTCTGTCACGCAAGGCAAGGCAGTCGATCGCCTGATGAATAACAGTCAAACGTTGAGTGACGTGAAAAACACCTTTTTCAACGGTGACCCTGAGTATTTCAAAGCACAACTGCGCAACTGGGTGCAAGGATTGGGTGTATCATCAGAGGATGTGAAGAACCTGACGATCTCAGCGCTTTTGACTAAGTTGATTGCAAAATCAGATGACTCATCCGTGAAAGGCTTGATGCGCTCAGCGCAGAAAGCGGTGCGTGAGAGCGGATTGGGTGATACATTGGCCAGCTTATTGCTGGAGGACAAAGCGGCGAAATAACAGCGCTCACACCGAACCGAGGCTGAGCCATGGCGGAAACCACGCCAGAAAACTCTCAATCTGAGAACCAGCAAGCTGAGCTGGAAGGCGGTGCTTACGACATCATTCGTCAGCGTTTGCTCGAACAGGGCAAGGTTTTGCGTGCGCAGGTAGACCGTCTTGATGCACGGCGTCAGGAGGTGTTTGGCTCGGTTGAATTGGAGCTGAAAAAGTCCGACCGGATTTCCACTGGGCACAATTGTGTGCCACGCGACATGATTCAGTTGGGGCAGGGACGATTCCTGTTTGGCTTCAATGTGCGTTTTGGGTTGAAGAAAGAATATTCCCTTGGTGATGTTTTTGCAGTGTATGAGTACGATGCGGAGTCACAAACCTTCCGTGAAGGGACACTTGAAGTCCTCAATGATGCGAATTTTGAGGAGGCGTTTCAGCGGTTGTACAAATACAACGAAAAAACTGTTTTTGCGAAGTTTTCACTTATTGGGTCGGATTTGTTCATGGTATTCCGCACGGGCTCAAAGGTTGACGATATTGAGGCCTTTAAGTGGGAATACAATGAAGGTCATCTGCATTTTTTGGATTCCAGTGCGAAAAACGATTACTTAACTAGGGGGTTTCCTAAGACGTATGAATTAACCTGGCGCCATCCCCCACGTGATGCCTTCCGCGTGGGAGATAACCCCCATGTGTCTCTTGATGACAAGGTGTTTGTAGAGTGTACTGGCGGAGACCTTACCATCAAGGTTGAGGACAATACCGACACTGGCGATGGCATTTATGCTGAAGCGGTCGAGAATCGAAATCAGAAGGTCGATGATGCTGAGTATCTATATGTCGTTCAGGGCTCGATAGTAATATTCAAGGTTAAGCCTTTTGGCGAGAAGGATTGGCGTCACTTCATCTATAATGAAAAGATGCAGGAGGTTCATCGGGTAGATTCAATCGGGCAGGCGTGCGTGATGCTTCCTGAAGAACAGGGGGTGATTTTTCCGGATGGATATTACCTGCAAACGGGTGAGTTGAAGAGGTTTGAGAGTGATTTGGGAGAGATGGTGCTTGAGCGTCAGCCAATGCAGTCGCCGAATGGTGAGGATACGTTGTACGTTTTTTTTAACCGTCTGGAGGGGTTGTACGCATTGATGCCTTATCGCCTTATTCAGCAGGAGGTCCCTGAGCGTATCACTTGCAGTGGGTTTTCTCTTTTCTCAGATGGACAAATGATATCGTTTCGGGCGGAAGACGAGCCCCAGAAACATCACATGGTGCAATTGCGTCAAACACCGTTTTTCATTGCGGGTCACGAGCCGGAATCTGGTAACCGCGAGGATTTTTTGTTTCAGGTGCAGAATAAGCCAGTGGTTCGTTGTCTTTCGGAGTGTACGGAAGTGCTTACGCTCATATTGAAGGACAACCCTTACGCTGACTTGTATGCGGATATGGCACGGCGTGCACAATCGATTCCAGACTCGTATCCCTGGCTGTCTAAAGAGACGGGCTGTGGGATAGCTGAGGCGTTGGCAGATATCCGTGAGTCTGCTGATAAGGCGATCGCTGAATTTGATAAAGTGCGACGTTTGAAAGCCGAGGCAAAGGCTCGAGTGGAGACGGCACAGGAGGATGCCCAGAAATTGTTTAGTCAGGTGCAGCGTGCGGCTTTCAATAGCGTCGACGATTTTGTGTCGAATCTTGGCGGATTGCGGACGCTGCGTGGCGAGTTGATTTCTTTGAAAGATACCCGCTATGTCGATCTTGTGACGATCAATGAGCTCGAGGTGAAAATTGTCGAGCAAAACGATGCGTTGTCTGAGAGGTGCGTGAAATTCCTACTTCGACCGGAAGCAATGGATCCATACGTCGCCCGTGCGGAAGATCAACAGGGACGGGTTGGTGATGTTACTAAGATGGCAGAGGGGAAGGAGCTTGAGGAGGAAATACAAAAGATTGGCGAAGACCTCGAGATGCTCATCAAAATTGTCAACAGCCTGAAGATTGCCGACACCACTGAGCAAACGCGTATTGTTGAGAACATCACAACGATTTTTACGACGGTCAACCAGACCAAGGAGGCGCTAAAGAAGAAGTCGAAATCGCTAATGGCGGCGGAGGGGGCAGCGCAGTTTGACGCGCAGATGAAGTTGTTGAGCCAGTCTGCTGTAAACGCGCTGGACATGAGTGATACTCCTGAAAAGTGTGATGAATACTACAATAGTGTCATCGTGCAACTGGAAGATCTCGAAGGAGCATTTTCTGACTTTGACGAGTACATCGAGCAGCTTACAGACAAGCGCTTGGAACTAGAGGAAGCCTTTGAGCAGAAGCGGTTGCAATTGGTAGAGGCGCGAAATCGCAGAGCTGCCTCCCTAGTGACTTCTGCCGAGCGTATGCTCAAGAGTGTGCAGCATAAGCTTGGCACCTTTGATGATATTAATGAGATCAACGGCTACATGGCGTCGGATCTCATCATTGAGAAGATTCGCAATGTCATTGAGCAGCTGGGCGACCTCGAAAAAACCGGGGAGGCAGAGGGACTGCAATCTAAGATGAAGAGCATGCACGAGGAAGCCGTGCGACAGCTTAAGGACAAGCAGGAGCTCTTTGTTGATGGAAAAAATATTATTCAGTTTGGAAAACACAAGTTTGCCGTCAATGTTCAGCCTCTCGACCTTACTATTGTGCGGCGTGAAGAGGACCAGTACCTCCATCTGACTGGTACACAGTATTTTGAGCCTATCAAAGATGAGGAATTCCTGGCTACCCGTGAGGTGTGGGAACAGGAAGTTGTTTCCGAGAGCCGTGGTGTGTATCGCGCGGAGTACCTAGCGTATTTGTTGTGGCAAAAGATTGTAAGCGGCAATGGCCCCAGTCTTGATGAAGTGCTGGAAATGAATGAGTCGCAACGGAACGAATTGGTACAGTCTTTCATGATCGATCGCTATGCAGAGGCATACACAAAGGGCATCCACGATCAGGATGGCGAGAAAATCCTTCATGCGCTTTTAACTACACACGCTGCGCTTCAACTCGCGCGTTACCATCCGCGAGTGCGAGCCTGTGCGGCGGTGTATTGGCACAAGTTTTGCCCTGAAGAGACGCGCAAGTTGTGGGAGGCGAAACTTGAGGGTTTTGCCAAGCGCAATGCGCTGTTTCCTGGTGATCCGGTGCAACAGGAATATATCGAGTCTCTAAGCGAGCTGATGTTTGCCTCATCGGAAGAAACAGGGCTTTTTGATCCGACTGATGCGCAGTCGGCGGGTGAGTATCTATTCTATGAAGTGGTTGCTGGTAAGGAATTTGCCATCAGTCGGGAGGCAGACAAACTTTTGACAGAATTTAATCTGCACCTTGTAAAAAAGGGTAGTGAAAAGGCATTTAAAGCGGCACTAAAGTCGCTTCAAGTTAATCCAGCAAGCCAGTTCCAATTAGTGCGCGATTGGGTGCGCGGATTCCTGCTTTCGCGAAATGGTGAAAATAAATACCTAGATGAGATTGCCGCATTGATTTTCTGCAACCTGCACGAAAAACAGGCTGTTGTAAAAGAGGCCACCGGTCGCGTGGTGGAGGGGATGCAGGGAGCGCATAGAAAGGTGGAGGAAAGCAGCTATGCGTTTGACTACCTTCAGTTTCAGGAGCGTTTGACAGAGTTCGAACGCGAGAATGTACCACGCTTCGAGGCATATCAGCAGATTAAGCAAAATCTAATTGAGCGTGAGCGTGTGGCGATGCGGTTGAGTGAATTCGAGCCGCGTGTGTTGACATCGTTCGTGCGCAGTGAACTGATCGACAAAGTATACCTTCCACTCGTTGGCGATAATCTGGCCAAACAAGTTGGGTCCACCGGTGAAGGTAAGCGCACCGATCTGATGGGCTTGTTGTTACTCGTGTCGCCGCCCGGTTATGGTAAAACGACGCTGATGGAATATCTGGCAAATCGACTGGGGCTCATTTTCATGAAGATCAATGGTCCCGCGCTGGGCCATGATGTAACATCACTCGATCCCGAGGATGCTCCCAATGCCGGCGCACGTGAGGAGGTCACTAAGCTCAACCTCTCGCTGGAGATGGGTGATAATGTGATGATTTATTTGGACGACATCCAACATTGCAACCCTGAGTTCCTGCAAAAATTCATCTCACTATGCGATGCCCAACGAAAGATTGAGGGAGTTTGGCGTGGGCGTCCACGCACGTACGACTTGCGTGGGCGCCGTGTGGTGGTTGTGATGGCTGGTAACCCATACACAGAGAGTGGCGAGAAGTTTCGCATTCCCGACATGCTCGCCAATCGCGCCGACACTTACAATCTTGGCGATATGAGCCGTGAAAATGAGACGGCTTTCAATGGTAGTTATCTTGAGAACGCCATAACGTCAAATCCGGTTTTAAAATCACTTTCAAACAAAAGCCAAAAGGACATTCAAGGCTTCATCCGCATCGCTGAGACCGGCATTCAGGAAGGAGTCGAGTTTGAGGGCAACTATTCAGCGCAGGAGTCTGAGGAGATTGTTTCTGTTCTAAAGAAGATGATCGCTGTGCGTGATGTGGTATTGAAAGTGAACCAGATGTACATCGAGTCTGCCGGCATGGGCGATGAGTTTCGCAAGGAGCCGGCGTTCAAGATGCAAGGCAGTTATAGGAATATGAATCGCATGACGGAGAAGATCTTGCCGATCATGAACGATGAGGAGGTGCAGGACCTCATTGTCGGCCATTATGAAGGTGAGAGCCAGACGCTGACAACGGGGGCTGAGGCGAACATGCTAAAGTTTAAGGAGTTGATCAACGTGCTGGATGATGAGGAGCAGGAGCGTTGGGAAGAGATTAAAAGCACCTTTGGTCGTAACCTCTTGCTGCAGGGTGCAGATGATAGTGACCCAGTGGGTCGAGTAGTCGGGCAGCTCTCGCTTTTCAGTGGCGGTTTGGAGTCGATTCAAAAAACTCTAAACACAGCAATCACAAAGCCACGTCCCACCACTCTGGACTTGGGCAACGTCGGCGAAAGTCTTGAGGCTCTTCGAGAAACGGTAGCTGCTCATCTACAGCAACAACAGCAAGCGGCAACTGTTTCCGATGGAGAAATATCGACTGCTGCTCCGTCACAAGTTGAAGGAATCAATGAAAACCTCGTTGCCTTGCGTGCGGCTGTGGAAGCCTACCTGAACCGTACACCTCAGGTTGCAGAAGGTGGTGGCAGTGAGAACACTGAGGCATTGGCGAATTATCTTGGTGAAGGACTCAACGCAGTGCGTTCAGATATAACAAATGCGTTGGCACAACTGCAGTCGAGTGTCGAATCTGAACGAATGGACAGGGTGGCGCGTCAGGTGGATGCTGTGCAAAACAGCATGACCGGTTTGCGTGATCTGCTTTCGCAAAATCGTGAGGGGCTAAAAACCCTGCAAGTGAAAGCGCAAAGCGCCACGCCGGAAACAGTGCTGGAACTCAACCAGGAGCTCATTGGCAATACTGCTGCGATGGTCGAAGCCATCCTTAAGCAGATTGAGCAATTGCAGAAGAATCAACAACAGGAAGATCAGCCTCCAGGGTCGTGACGGGGTGCTGCTTTAATCGACTTTCGGGAATGTCATCCACTTACTTAGGCCGCCCGTTTGCTGGGGTTGGGTCGTTGCTTCCTGTTTGACCTCGGGTTTTTCTTCTTGGGCTGATTCCGTAGTAGCTGAGCTGTGGGAGGGGCTTGAATAGTCTGCCTCGGAAGAGGAACTGCTTCCATATGATGAAGTATACTTAAAGGTGGTAAAATTATCGTCTTCTTCAACTGTTTCCGCTGAGGTAGGTGTGGTCGGCTGTGCTGTTATGGTTGCGGTCTTTGCCTCGGGATTGATCACCGGCACAGCCCAGTTGATATGCACAGACGGTACTACGCCTACTTCTATCTCTATGCTTTCATACACAAGATTTGGAATCTTTACCTTGTCCTCTAATTGTTCTGCTTTTCGAAGCGCTCTGAGTAATGCTGCCACCACCTCACGATCCTTGTGTTCATCGATCAGTTTGCGAAAATCTCGGTCGCTTATTTCTGAAATTCGCCGAATCTTCGGTACTACCTTTGGGTTGAAACCCATCTCGATGCGCAAGCCTATTAGTTCATATCCTGCTTCCTCGAACACTTGAACGGATTCCTGAATCTCCGTTACTATATCCATCAGCTTTTCCTCGCTGTCGGCCTTCAGGCTGTCCACCGTTCCCTCAACCTCTGCGCGTAGTTCGCGCAGTGTGGTTGAACCCTCCTCAATGGTGGTTCGAATTTTTTGCGCCTTATCCTTGAGTTTTTTGATGAAACTTATCGCCATAGCTTGAATGGATTATTGGTTAAATTCATGTTCTCGCGTGGGTACAACTTACACTAAACAGTGCCCTGTGAAAGAAAAGCCCTTTTTGCATATTTTGTTGGCAGTGCATGCGCTTCGACCTACCCTGTTTCTCCACTCCGATTTGTAAAACACGAAATGAAAGACCACGAGGTTAAAAAACATCTTCTTCATACACTTGAAGACGGACGTCTTGTGCGAAAGGAGAGGGATGCCCTGAAGGAGTTGCTTGGCTCACGCGGTGTCAATGACCAGAAACGCGCGCTCTATCGTAGTATGGCTTTTGACGTGGCGAATGACATCATTGCCTCCGGCGATGCAGAAAAATGTCGACTGGCTATGGAATGGCTGGAGGCTGTTATCAAAGCCTTTTATCCTGCTGAACCCATCGGGGCAGATACTAATCGAGTGGAGGCTGAGGCTTGGTTTAGTCCGGAAGACGACTGTGTGGGACGTATCGTGGATCTGCTCTCCGTCGCCAAACAGACTGTGGACATTTGTGTCTTCACCATCACCGACAACCGCATTTCTGATGCTGTTGCAAGTGCACACAGACGCGGCGTCCGCGTGCGCATCATTTCCGACGATGACAAGGCTTTCGATAAAGGCTCGGATATTAGCCATCTCCGTAGTCAGGGAATTGATTGTAGGGTAGATAAAACCAAGCATCATATGCACCATAAATTCGCCATTTTTGATCACCGTCTTTTACTTACTGGAAGCTACAATTGGACACGATCTGCGGCTTTAAGCAACGAGGAGAATTTTGTTATCAGTGGCGACCCGCGTCTGCTCAAGGCCTTCGCGGGAATGTTCGATGGACTTTGGGAGTCCTTTGGATGATTGGCTAAATGAGGTAACAGATGGCGACAGGTATAGAAGAGCAGAAGCCGAAGTCGCGCTTGCGGGTAAGGATAGAAGATCCGGGCAAGATCGACTTGGTCGAACTACGTCGTCGACTTAAAAAAGCCACCGATACTGTCCCGCCTGTAGAACCGGAACCTTCGCCCATTGTGCTGGAGCCACCTCCTTCGCAGCCACCTAAACCAGTCGTCCCGGTTGTGACTGAGCCCAAGGCACCTTTCCCTTGGCGCTGGGTTGCCGTGGGTACAGGAATTTTGGTTTTGTTGGTGGGGTTTGTGTGGGTATTGATGTCAACGATTTCCAGTTGGCAATCGAAGGCCTCTGTCACAAAAGTCGAACCCAAGGAACCACCGAAGGAAGCCGAACCTTCCAAACCTGAACCAAAGGAGCCCGTTCCAGTACCCGTTGTCCCAAAGCAGCCAAAGGTGTACGAGCCCATTGAGGTGTCGCTGCAGCTAAAGGATTTGGCTGCAGCAGGTGATTTGGAGGCATTGTTTCTCATCGGCTGCATACACGCGGAAAAATCCGCGCATCCGAGTACAGATCGAAGTAGCAGCATTATTAGAGCATGGAGGCATGCCGAAGAAATGACATCATATTGGAAAAGGGCTGCTGAAGGAGGCCATCCACTTGCACATTTTAACTTGGGCGTGGCCAGTAGGTTTGGTGTAGGGGTCATGGAGGACGACAATCAGGCAGTAATAAAATTTAAAGCTGCACAAGCGGCTGGGCTTCAGGATGCCCTAGCCTTGGCACCAGAGATCTCTCAAGATGCTCCAGAGTTTACCTCAAATATACCCAGAACTTCTACTCCTCCAAACAGGCTTGTTCAGTTTGGGCTCGGCACAATGTTTGCCATTATTTTGGGTGTCTTATTGAATCGTTATCGTGCGAGAAAACTGGCTCAACCGGAGATAATAGGCTCAACAAGCGTTGAATCTGCTGGGGGTGGAATAGCCCCATTTGGATACATTACGCAATTTGTTTCTCGTTATGGTTTCATCATGTTTATGGGGGCTTGGATCGGAATGATATTTACACAAGAGGGATATATTTGGGGTTGGGTAGTGGAAAGTGGCGATCAATACTACGACTCAGAGCCTCCGTGGCATTGGTTGTCATATTCCATAATCCGCACTGTGTTATTCGGTTTGCCGTTGGCTGCCTTTTTTGTGGTGTTAATGGATCGACTGGGCGTGAATCTGCTTGCTCCTCTGGATTACGATTCAACGCCTTTACCACAGCAGGTTTCTAAAAAAGGACATAAACGTCCACAGACCTTCCACTTTTTTGTCCGTAAATCCTCGCATATTATTATCTTTGGCACTTTGCTTTGGCAGTACATTTTGTTGCCGGGCATGGATCTGGATTGGTTTTGGGGACTGGTGGTGGTGGGGATTGGGTTGGCATTCTTTGGTGCTGTGGATATGGATCCATTGCCACAACTCAATTTGAAGCCGCCTTTAGACTACCGTCCAGCGGGTCCTCATGAGAAATCTCCCCTCCCACAATTTGTCCAACAGTTGCCGTTGGCTATTTTGGCATTTTTCCTGTTGGTCCCGATAGTTGGTGTGCCTATTGCAATTATTTTTGTGGTGATTGTTTTTTCCTTAAAAGACGTAAATCCAATCGCCAGATTAACGGGATTAACATTTTGTGCCGTGCCTATCGCCGAGGGGCAGGGTAAACCACTGTTTCGTCGCAGGCTATTTCCGGAGTATTTGCTCAAAGACAATGTCATGCCGTGTATCTATTTCGGATTCGGGCTGGTTGGGTTCTGGGCCCTTATCTTTCTTCTCCAAAGTGATTCAGAAGGGATGCATCCCGGGATGGGCCTCGGTGAAGACATGGTTGGGTTTGCCTTATCATTGGTTGTCTCGAGTGTAGGTGCTGCAATCTTCATAGGATTTATGCTGCACTACCTTAAACTGAAAGAAATGTTTCGCAAATTACCTCAAATTGTAGGGTTTTCCTGGGTGTTGATTTGCGGGTTGTTTCTTTTGGTGAATTGGTTGCCGGCATGGACGGATTACTCCATGAAACAAGAGTCTAAGTTTGTGTTTGGCTTGATGGTTGCGGGAGGGATTTTTCTTTTGACATTAATCAAAGCAGATTGGCATTGGAAATCTCTCAAGTTGCTTCCCGGTCTCGATATCGATAGCTATGTCCTCAAGGTTGCCTCACCTATGACCTTGTTGTTGAGGCGCAAGTCACGGCTAATCCTATTGCTAGGGTCGTTGATTGGAATGTTAACCGTACTGCCGGTTCATGAAGCTGCCGGCGCCAGCGTGTTTGTGGTCTGGTTCTGGTTTTCCATTGTCGTTGGAATCCCGCTTGCGGCGCTGGGCGCGCTTATTCAGCGCTCTTATGGAGCACAGGTCTTGGGTGCGCCAGAAACAAGTGCGGAACTAAAACGAGGATGGGTGCTTAGTCGCGACAAGCTCTTTGATTCCTTGTATGGCGGTGACACTCCTTTAATCATAAGGATTATGCCAGTTCTGTTATGGGTAGTTGCATTGGTCTTGGCTAGAGTTTCCTTGGGAGATTCTATTTTTACCGACAAGGGCAACCTGTTCTTTTCGCCCTACGTTTTCGCCATGACAATTCCTCTGGCATTTTTGTTTTGGTGGATGGTGCTAGAGAACTCAGAATTTTTGGCGTCTTTAAATTTCCATCCGACCCTACCAGTCGGTGTCGAGACTGAAGACGTCACACAGAGTTTTGGCAAGGCTCCAACACCTTGGGTGCATCACAGTTCCCATGGCTTGGTCGTACGTTGGAAACCATTACTCGGGGCTGCAGGTGCCATCATTGTCATCTCATGGTTTTCTGCAGGAATGTTGGTCGGCCTATTTACACCAAGCCACAGGAAGGTCGTAGCGTCTCCGGAAAATATGCCGCTGCGTGCCGCTGGTTTGCCAACACTCCCCGGAAATTTGAGTAAGCTGGCCAGTTTTCCCACGACCGGATTCCTGTTGCCAAAGGAGAAAAAGCCATTGATTCGGCCACATAAAGACGAAGAGCCCGAGTTTCAACCCATGTTACCGGGCTTGATGGGCGGGAATCCCGGTGTGCAGCAGATTGCTTTTGGTCCCGGCAACCAAATGGCAACATTACACGGGGGGAAATTCCTTTTTGTCTGGGATATCAAGACCCGCGCGTTAAAACGCATGATAACACACGCGTATTTTCCTCATGTTAAAAAACTTTGGTTCGCTGGTAGTAACCAATTGCAAATGAAAGTTGATGTAGATGGGAAGGGAAAACAGGTGTTCTTTCTTATGTGTAATCCAAGAACCGGAGTGATACGTGAGAATCGATCCTATGTTACGCCCATGGCGTTTAGTAGGCGCGGCCGGATGGAAGTCGCCGCCGGCGTAGTAGTTGAAGACCGTAATTATATTGTTGGATATAGGAGAGACGGTGATCTAAAGAAGCTTGCTCTTTACGTGAATCCACTCAAATCCCAAAAGGAACCTTTGTGTAGTTTCTTTTCACCTCATCTGGAGAACGAATACCCAAGAATTTTGCACTTCGATATGAGGGGGCAAAGGGTGCTGCTCGGAATTTTCGACAAATCCAAATACGTTCTTTGGACTTTAACAGACAGTAAAATAAAAGCGCTTGAACAGCAACCCAGGCTTACGTTCGAGACCTTTTTTGACTTTCTAGACAAGAATAATGACGAGCAGCTTAGTGAAGCTGAATTTTCACACCTCATCTTAGATGTGCGCCAATTCGATTTTAACAACAACGGGTTTGTTGAGAGAAATGAGTACGCTAACGCGAGGTACGTATTCTTAAACGGCGTTAATCTCACACTTGAAGCCGGGGTTAATGACCTAATAAGGACCGTGAAGCGTCGCGGTGAGATAGGTGCGGTATTCAACGGTGTTATTGGGCTTGATAGAGAACATGTTGAAAAAATGCGGGATGCCGTATGGGCAGAGCCGGGTGTTCTCATGTTTACTTCTGGTGGGAGTATTTACAGGTGGGATCTTAACCCGCTTACAATGGGCATTCAGTCTGAACCTCAATTATTTCCTCACTCTTTCAAGGGCGCAAGCATCGGCAAACTTGTTGTTAGCCACGACAAGCGCTGGATGGGGTATTGGAAGGAAAACTCAGCCAATCCACCAGTCCTTCAGTCAATCGATAGTGGGAAAAGTGGTTTGATTGATGTCACCCTGAAAACTCGGGGAAAGACAGTGACCCAATTAACTTTTCTTTCTTCAGCACCCGATTGGCCGCCGGCCAAACAAGTTGCCGTTGGCTTAGCTGATGGATCCATCCATCTCGAGAGCTTTTCCGAATGATTTTAGATTCACTCTTCGGAAGGTTCTGCGGTTTTGATTCTAGCAACCGGTATGGCGCGTTTTGGCTTGGATGGTTTGGTGCCGACGATTTGCGCGGTGACGGGTTTTTTTGCTTCTGTCGTAATCTTCTTTGAGTTTTTCACGGCGATTTTAGCCGACACAGCTGGTTTAGTTATTATAGAGATTTCCTCTTTCCAGACCACACGCACGGATGGTGGGGATGCCAGTTCAATCACAACCTCGGCAAACTGTAGTTTGTTGGACTGAGTATTTTGCACCAGCGTCTGCGCTTTTAAAAGCGAGTTTAGGACAAGAGCAGCCATGGGCTTGTCCGACTGTCGTTTCGCCAGTCTCTCTTGCTCGGCACGTCCCGCGGAGTGAACTCTCCGGAAATGCGGGATCAGTTTAGGTTGATCACTCATTTCGGCCTCTATGCAGCTAATCACATATCCTGCTTCTTCAAAGATATGGTTATGTTCAAGAAGTTCCGCTATTGACTTCTCTAGCTGCTCTTCAGCAAGGCATGAAGTCGATCCACTTGTGTCCTCGGGCGGCACGGACTCGCCTAAGTCCAAGTCCGCCGATGTGATTTTCACCTTGTCGAACAATTCAGCCATAACAGAATCCGTGATAAAATTTTCACGGATTAATTTACCGATTATTCAATTTAATGGCTCGAATTCAAGGTTCAACTGAACAGATTCGCATATACCATTATTTCTTTTTTGCTTCGTGGCAAATTACAGTGCCATCAGCGAGTGACACGAGAATGCGGCCTTGGCTGTCAATGGCTGTGCCGCCTTTGATGGGTTGGGCGGGAAGTTGATGAACCCAGTTGTTTTTGCCGGTCTCGATGTTGATTGAGGCGAGGAATGGGATCTTCTTCTCATTGCCAACATCACCGGCGGCAATGAGGTTCTTTTTGCCAACAATGAAGCTGGCGAATCGGCGGGCCTGCTTGTCGCTCCACTGAACTTTGCGCTGCTGGGCAAAGCCACGTCGCTGGTTCCAGCGGGCACGATCCTTGTTGATTTTCTTTACCCCTTCGGGCAGCGATCCAAGCAGCGAGAGCCAATTGAATCGGTTGCCTTCGTAGCTGGCGTCGAATATCAACGAGCGGCCATCGGGCAGTGGGTGATCAAGGGAGACATAGTTGCCATACTCAGGATAGTACGGATAAAAGGCTGTTCGAAATCCAGCGCTGACATTCTCAAGTGGGGTGTTGAGGCATTTGCCGTCATCGAGATCGAACTGAGCGACTTCCTGCACGCCACCGCCGAGAAAACAGAGTTTTCCATTTTGAAGGAACATGCTGCCCTGCATGCTTACGCCACTATTTACCTTCTCATTGATTGCGCCACTGGCGTCATTATGCCATTTGAGTTTACCAGTGATGGCGTCTAGGGCGACGACGTGAGTGCCATCGTAGTGTGCGATGCCGGCAGCGGCATAGACGGTGTCACCCTCCACCAACACACCACCAGCGACCGGCCAGGTTGAGATAAGTTTTCCAAACACCGCGATCCAGCGCTCGGTGGGCGCGACTCGGTAGCTCCATAGCTTGCGGCCAGTTGCAGCCTCATGTGCGTAGACGCGGCCATCAGCACTGCCGGCGTAGACGCGGCCATTAGCGACCGCTGGTGGGAAATAGATTGCGCCGCCAGTGTATGCCTGCCATTTCGGCTTGCCTCCGCTATCCAAAGCGCGCAGTACGCCGCTACGATCGGCAATAAAGGTGAGGCCCCCAGCAGTGACCGGTGCGGTGGGCATGGTGCCCGTGGATGATTTGAAGGTCCATGCCTGTTCCACGTTGGCTGGCAGTGTCAAGGCGGTGGTGGCGGTTCTGCGGTTGTTGCCCTGGTAAACAGTCCAGTCATTCTTGCCAGTTTTCAATTTTGCGATGGTGTTAATATTGCCTTTGCCGGCTTCAAACTGTGGGCGTGCATTGCCTGGACTGGCGAGTTGGTTGCCGGCGGCAGTGAGACTGATGTGACCATATAGTGACAATTGACAGCCGCACATCCACGGTCCCCAGAACAAATTGCCATCGGAGATGATGACGCCATCCTGGCAAGGAGGCCGCATTGGCGCGATGTGTTGTGCAGTGTTGCTCGGGACATCCATGCGTACAGTGCCGCCGCTGGCGCGGAAGAATACACTGTCGATACTGCCTGTTGCTCGTGTGCAGGCGCGCCGCCAGGGCATCTCGCTTTTCACCTTGCCAGTGGCATATTCCAGCACCAGGCCGCCCTTTGAGCGTTGGGCACCGGCGGCATACACGCCGTCCTCGCGAAGCACTAGCTGTACATTGCCACCGTCTTTCTTTTGCCAAAGCAGTCGACCGTCCTTGGTAGAGGCACATACGAGATTTGGCCGAACCGGGCCAGCAAAGAAAATTTCGTTGTCTGAACACTTGATATATGTGGTGGTCGCGTAACCTGTGATGTAATGCTGTGCGCGCGCATGTGGTGCGATGGCATCCAGGAGTTTCTTGTCCGTGTTCTTCCAAGCTGGCTTTCCATTGGCATCTACTGCCGCCAAAAACTTACCGGGACTGTAGTAGTAGATTTTCCCATTGCGCATACACACCCCACGCGCATCAATGTATTCCTTTTCCGAGTGTTGCCATTTGATCTTCTTAGTCTCCAGATCAACTGCCACGAACGTTCGCCCATAACCGAAGCTCGTCTTTGGATTCTTGTAATCATGACCCTGCCACATGCCCCACGGCCAGTGGCCCAAGCCGGGATTTTTCGATGGGACTTTGGCCACCTTAATTTCCTGCGCTCCCACTAATGCGTAAAGTGTACCTTCAATCATTGCCATCCATTTCCAAACGGGGCCATCTCCGACCCCTTTTGGGATGACGATTTCATCACGTATTTTTCCCGTCACCGCGTCGATGATCTTGCAAGATTCATTATCGGCCATATAGAGCGCATCATCAGTAGCTACCATTGTGTTGCGGTGAATCATGAAGCCAGGTGTCAGTTTGCGTTTCCAGTGGATAATGCCGTTATGCGCGCTGGCACAGATAAGTGTGTTGAGCATGGGGTTCTGGTTGGCCTTGTGTGCTATGTGTCCGAATGCACGATACACACGCCCGCCGGCAGCAACGGTGATCTGTGGCATAGGGCTGAACTTCGGTGCCTGAATGAATTGCGTAAGATACGGGGCACGCGCTATTTGGTCGGTCGATTGCGGGTTGTTGTCAGGCCGATGAAACGGATGACTCCAGGAGTCTGCGCCTTCCATCGCCGGCTTGGTGATTTTTTTGCCAGCCAATACCGCCTCGGCTCCGGGTCTTAATACACGGAGAAGTTCTTTCTCTTTAACGCCATGCACTACCGCCAAGTCCACAATATTGTCTCCTAGGCAGATCCGATCCAATCCGCTTTCTTCAACAAACATCTGTTTTCCAAGCAGACTTGCCTTGTTTGCGGCTCTGCGTATGGCGAGGATCTGTGTGGAATTGGGTGACTGAAAATAAATCGTAAACTTTGTGTCTTTTCCCAGTGCCACTACTTGCTCTGCCACGTTTGGTGTGGATAAGCCGGCGACCAGCACGATTCCGCGTTTCAATTTCGATTGCTTCAGGTCTGCGAGGTCCGCGTGCAACTGAGGCACCAGTAAAGTGGTGAGTGAGAATGATAATGAGAAGAGAATAGTCTTCATGATAAGTCCGTGGTTTGGTGAAACTTGAAGCCAAGTATGCGGTGCAGGTCACAAGACGCAACCTCAAGGTTTGGATCATTGCTATTAAAACATGAGAAGAAAAAACCTCAAGTGGGTTCAACGTTGGCCGAATCGTAACAGCGTATGGTTGAGTTTCGTGAAAAAATCAGACTATTTCTTAAGTAACTCCGGACTGAAAAAGGATGATACAGTTGCTGACTGGATTTTCTCGCTCATTAGTGATACAAAATAGAGAGTGATGGTTTTGAGGACACAAGGAGCATGGTTTTGGATTTTCTGTTTGCTCCCGTTTGTTGCTGAAAGCGCTCCAAAAATATCGCAACACGATGCCATCCCGGTATTGCTTCGGCGTTGCGTAATGTGTCACGGGCAAGAGGCCAAGGAAGGGGGTCTCGATCTGCGCACCAAGACTGCAATGATCAATGGCAAGGCTTTCGTTTCCGGAAAACCGAATGAAAGCGCGATGATCAAGCGCATTATCTCGCGCGAATGTCCGCCGGACAAAAATATCAGTATGGCTGGCATCGAGCGGATGGCAGGGAGTGAAGTAAAGATTCTCCGCGATTGGATTGCTGCCGGGGCCCCGGAAGTGAAACAGACAATCGAGCCTCAAGAAATCGATCCGAAGGCTCGGGAGCATTGGTCCTTCCAGCCGCCTCAACGCTCGGTAGTTCCACAGGTTGCAAACTCGTCATCGGTAGGCAACGCGATTGATGCGTTTCTGTTGCGTAAGCTTGAATCAAAAAAAATTGGATTCTCTGAGGTCGCCGACAAATACACGTTGATTCGACGCGTAACCTACGATCTTACCGGCCTCCCGCCGACGCAGGCGGAGATGAAAGCCTTTGTGAAGGATAAGAGTCCGGAAGCTTGGGGAAAGGTTGTGAATCGGCTCTTGGATTCACCCACTTACGGGGTGCGTTGGGGTCGGCATTGGTTGGATATGGCAGGCTATGCGGACTCAGAAGGCAAACGTAATGCGGATATGATCCGTGATTACGCGTGGAAGTATCGTGATTACGTTATTAAATCCTTCAATGACGACAAACCCTATAATGATTTTTTGGTGGAGCAGATTGCCGGGGACGAATTGGTGGATTACTCCGACCCTGATGCGGTCGATGAAAATGTAATAGAGAAGCTGGTTGCCACCGGTTTCCTGCGCATGGCTCCAGATGGAACGAGTGCCAATCCGGTGAACCGGGTGGAGGATCGCATAGAGGTAATCAGTGATGAACTGCAGATTCTTGCCGGGAGCGTTATGGGGCTCACGTTGAAGTGTGCCAGATGTCATGATCACAAATATGACCCCATTACTCAGCGCGATTACTACTCCTTCGCCGCAATCTTCAAGGCTGCCTATGACGAATACAACTGGCTGACACCGCAGCCGTTTCAAAATCAATGGGCAGGAAGCACGCGTCGACATTTGGCTGTGGCCTTGCCGGAAAAGCGGCGAGAAATAGAGACGTTTAATAAGGAGATTGATGTGCAACTCGAGCCCATGGAGGAAAGGTTTAAGGAAGTTAAAGGGAAAGAGCGGAAGGAGTTGAAAAAAAAGATTGAGGAACTCAAGGCAAAGAAAAAATCGTTGCCGTTAATTCGGGCGCTGTGGGATCGAGGTGAATCTTCGCCAACCTATGTGAACCTGCGAGGGAATGTTGGCAGCCCTGGGGCACTTGTGCAGGCGGCTATTCCGCAGTTTTTTTCAACCAAATCATTTCAGTCGGCGAAAGTTGTGGGTGAAAATAAAACTGGCAATCGTCTAGCCTTGGCCCGATGGATTACGCAGCCTGATCACCCGCTGACCGCGCGCGTTTGGGTTAACCGTGTTTGGAAACATCACTTCGGGCGTGGCATCGTTGCAAGTCTCGACGATTTTGGGAAGTTGGGAGCCAAGCCCTCACACCCCGAACTACTGGATTGGCTCGCCGTTGAATTGGTGAAAAATAAATGGAGCACCAAACATATTCATCGTCTCATTTGCACCAGCTCAGCTTATCGCCAGTCTTCTCGGAACACAGAAGCAGCAACGCGTAATGACCCAGACAATGTTCTGCTCTCGCGCATGCCAATGAGGCGGTTGGATGCGGAGGAATTGCACGATGGAATGCTTTTTATCAGCGGACGACTGAATAACCAGATGGGAGGCAAACCCGATGAGGTTCAGGTGCGCGGAAGGGTTTATGTATCTGGTAAACCTGGCGAAGACGGTTGGCGTCGCAGTGTTTATATTCGCCAACGCCGGATACATACAATGACGCTCCTTACGACATTTGATTTGCCCGCGATGAATCCCAACTGCGTGAGCCGGGTTAACTCCACGGTGGTGCAACAACCTTTGTTTTTGCTGCACGACAAATTGATCTATGATTTATCGCGAAGGTTAGCTTCTCTAATTCAAAAGGAGGTTAAAGGCATAGAGCCGGCCATTCGTATAGCCTATGAGAAGATTGTTAACCGGCCCCCATCAGAGAAAGAGTTGGCAAGCATGATTGAATCGATACGTGAACTAGAGCGTCAATTTGTTTTGGGAAAGGAAACCGGTCAACGAAGCAAGGCGTTGGCGGCTGTCTGTCACGCGCTTTTTAATTCAGCAGCATTTTTGTACGTGGACTAGGGATGAGCTTAAATGCAATCAACAGAAGGACGTTTTTTGACCGTGTAAGTGATGGCCTATATGGAGCCGGGTTATCGGCTCTTTTGGCTCAGGATTTGTATGGTGAAAAGCCTCATCACAGTGCGGCTCTGCCAACCAGTACCAAGCCACGGAATCCTAATTTCAAACCGAAAGCTAAGACGGTTATTCAATTTTGTATGCAGGGCGGCCCATCGCAAGTGGACCTTTTTGACCCCAAACCTGCACTGGAAAAGTATCATGGCAAGGATGCTCCCGAAGAGTTCACCAAGGTGGCACCGGCAGGACGCAGCATGAAGGGCAAGATCATGCGCAGTCATTGGAAGTTTGCCAGGCACGGTCAGAGTGGGGCTTGGGTAAGTGAATTGCTGCCGCACACGGCGAAAGAGATTGATCAAATTGCGATTATTCGGTCGATGTTCAATGTGCATGAGAACCATGAACCGGCGTGTTACAAATGGCAGAGCGGAGAGACGTTTCCCGGCCATCCGACAATGGGTGCGTGGAGTACTTATGGTTTGGGTAGTGTGAACCAGAATCTTCCAGCCTACGTGGTCTTGGCTGACCCCGATAACAGATTTGCAGTCAATGGAGTGGAGAACTGGATGAGTGGTTATCTTCCCCCACTTTTTCAGGGGACTCCCATTAATAGCGAAGGCACTCCCATGCTGCATCTTAAACCCGATTATGATGAGCCTGCTGGAGTGATGGCAGCTAAACGTAACCTGCTAAGTGCGTTGGATTCCCTGCACAAGAAAAAGCGGCCGAATCAGCCCGTTTTGGACTCGCGAATTGCCAATTATCAGATGGCTGCGCGTATGCAGGTTGAGGCAACCGAGGCACTGGATATATCTCAGGAGAACGAAACTACACGCGCTATGTATGGTGTTGGCGAGAAGGAAACCGACAACTTTGCCAAACGTTGTCTGATGGCACGGCGTTTAGTGGAACGTGGTGTACGGTTTGTGCAGATATATCCCAAGGGTCAGAAGTGGGATAATCATAGCGACATCAAAACCTCGCTTCCGGCTGCCTGTAGAGAATCGGATTTGCCTACTGCCGGTCTCTTGCGCGACCTGCGTCAGCGCGGGTTACTGGAGGATGTGCTGGTACTTTGGGGTGGTGAATTTGGTCGATTACCAATGGCACAGGGCGACTTCGCCAAGGCGGGCCGTGATCATGGCCCCAGTGGCTTCACCAACTGGATGGCTGGCGCTGGCGTGAAAGGCGGCACGGTTTATGGCGAGACCGATGACATCGGCTACGGCGCTGTGAGGAATCGCGTGAGCATTCAGGATTGGCATGCCACGATTCTGCATCTATTGGGCATGGATCATGAAAAACTTGTTTTTGACAGGAACGGTCTGGAGGAAAAAATCACCCACACCTACTCGACCCGGATAGTGAGGGAGATATTGGGTTAATATCTCTTT
>CAYUXV010000051.1:0-3502 GCA_964448875.1 uncultured Verrucomicrobiota bacterium | reverse complement strand
CGTGTAGTTTGCTGTTGTCCATTCTTAGTCTTCTTAGCGTCTTCTACTTGTTCAATACATTAAGGCCCGCGTCGGTGATTTTGGTGCGGCTCAAGTCAAGCTCTGTGAGCTGCTGCAACTTGGCCACCTCCTTGAGGCCCGCGTCGGTGATTTTGGTGAAGGCCAACGAAAGCTAGGTGACCTTTGCCAGATCCGCTTCGGTGAGTTCGCCTTCGGGCTTCTTGAGTGATTTGCGAACCGCCCCCTCAACAACGGGATCGATAATGAGCGGCTTCTTATCCGCCCCAACCGAAGACAGACACAACAACACCGCAAGTAAGGCTATGAACGTGGCTTTCATGTCTTCGGTTTTACACCACCACACGCCACAGGCAATGTTGAATGGGGTGGTTACTTGATGCGCTTGCGAATTCCCCAATCACCATCTTTATCAAGGACTACCGGCTCCCAACCCTCAGGAATTTTACCTTTGTAACTTGATTTGTAACTGACCTCCCACACCTGCTTGTCATCCCACTTGCCAGCATCAGCCTTACCCGTCGCACCCATTCCAAAGAGCATGGTGGTGGTGAGAAGCACGCCAATGATCACTGATTTGATGTCGATATATTTCATAGTGCCACCAGCTTAAACACCACTCCTGCGCTGGCAACACAGTAGGAGACTAGGACAGCCTTTGCCTCACCGTCTCTGCCATCCTCCTCGTCATGAAACAACCACGCCGAGAGAGGAAACTGGAGCCATACAACCGCCATCCAAAGCACCGTCAGAGATCACGCGAGGAACTCAATAAATGGTATCGCAACCGACGCCTGGATTGGGACGAAACAAAGGATGGTGCCTTCTGGGGTTATCGCGGAAGACGAGGTGCGAGGATGTGACCCTTTTCCCAAAAAAATTCCAGCAGCAAAACGCATAATCATTTCTGCACCCGGATATTTGGAGGTGCCCCTCTCATTCTTGTGCCACTATTTGTGCCACTTTCGTACGGCAAAGCAGGCTAGAGCTGATACGAAAACCCCTGAAAAAACAGTACTTTATTGAACACTATGAAACGTGAAAGTTGAATTTATTTTTTATTCTGATTGGAAACCCACACCACCGTGTCACCAACTTTCGGGACTTGCCCTGACCTGCTGAACTTTTTGTTAAAGACACCCCACGAGATCTTGCTCCCGATTCGAGTCAACTTTAGAATGCCAATCGGTTTGCTATTGCGGTATAATCCATAATTTTCTCCCACCTGTGCCCGCATCGAACACAAGTTGAGCTTGATCTCTTTTGTTTGAGAGTCCACTTCAACAACCGCACCTCTGAAATTATGGAGCACCTGTTGCTGGCTGTGGATTGAAACCTTCAATTTCTGGATTATCTCATCCTTTTTCCTGTTTTCGCCAGCAGCCTCAAAATAACGCTTTCTCAAAAAATCAGTCTTATTCTGTAGTGCTCTCAGCTGCCTCTCCAGCTCGTTGAGTGTTTGGCTTGTTTTCGTAGCGGTAGCCTTTCGGTTCGTGTGCTTTACCTTTTGCTCCTGGATATAATTTTCTAAAAGAATTTCCTCCTGTTTGGTATTTTCCTTCGCTTGCTTTGATCGGGCCTGTTTATCTTTAATATTCCTCAATTGATTTTTACAATAGGTAATATCAGTGTGCTCAATAAGGCACTTGGATTGAGTCCGACTCATGGTTTTTTGAACTGTTTCGGCAGCTTTTTGGGCGTTCTTTAGATTAACCAAGATTGTTTCTTTTTTTATACTCAAGCTTCCAATTATTTTATTCTCTGAACTAATCGATTTTTGTATTTCTGCCCTTTGGGCTTCTAACTCCTTCATTTTGGTTTCGTTTTTTTCTCTCAGTTTAGTAGCATCATCTTCCAATTCTTTTTTATTAAGTATCAGTTCGGGGAAAAATCTATAGCCTTCGCTCAATAAATTAATTGCCCAGCCTGAGGCGGTGACAGACAGAAGCCCAAATAAGGCAGTTGCTATGGCTAAGGATGTTTTCATGATAATTAAAGTTTTTGACGTTTATATGGCTAGACCGCCATCTGCCGGGTTTTTGTTACAGGTTATTTTAGGATTAAACATTTGGCTGAGTTTCTGACTATAGATACGTGGTGCAATTTTCTGAGGTGTTCGTTCAATTTCCTGATTTCCTCATCTTTTTTTCTACTTTTATTCTCTTCTGCACGGATTATATCAGCCAACCATTTGAGATTTGTCCGGAGTTTTCTTAATTGCTCCTGCTTTCCGCGCATTCGTAAATGCAATCTAGTGAGTTCTTTCTCTGCGATTCTGACATCTTCCTTTAATACAAGGGCATGAGCATGTGCACCCTCCTTTGCTATGACAGTCACTTCTAATTCTCGATTCAATCGATCCAGCTTGGCAATTGCACCCCTTATATGACGTTGTAAATTTATTTTTTCATTAAGCAGTTGAGTCAAAGTTATTTGAGCGTCATTTAGGCCTTTCTTAGCAACTTTGTAGACAGTTCGACTGTCCTCAATATCTACTTTGGCGGTACTAATTTGTTCCTCTAAATCAGAAATCTTATGATTCCTAAATTTAACCTGATCTTTTATTTTTCTTATTTCGTTCTCTAATTCTTGCGATTGCTTTTTATTGGTAAAATTCGACTTTTTACCTCTCAGAACCCTGATTTCAGTTTCCAATGATTTTACCTTTGCTGGACTGAGGCCTTTAATCCAGATCAAAGCAGCAAGGCCTGTGGTGGCAACAGACACAAACCCGAAAAAGACAGCGGTAAAAGTAAGGATTTTTTTCATGTAGAAAATTATTTTTACATTTATATATCTATATCGTTGTGCAGCAACACATGTGCCGTTCAGGCCCTGGGCAATAACATTGATGCAAAAAGTTATCCTCAGGTTGCTCACAGCCATCTCCAGCGAGGATTCAACGAAGTAGAAGCGAGGACTTAGCGCGAGTGCGGCCCAACCTTATCGGCTGGTGTAAAAAAGAAAACCACTTAATCAGTCTCCTCCCCCCAAACTTGCCAGCCGCTCCCCGTTGCATAGAGTGGTCGGACTATGAAGGAATATACAGTTATATGGATTGGTGCGGCGGCAGACTACTCTATCGAACATACTATAGAGGCAGAAAATAACCGCGATGCTTTTAACAAAATAGTGGCGAAACACACTTATACATCACATCCAAAAATTCGAGTGTATGCAGGGATTGGCCTTTTTGATACGAAAGCATACGACAACCCGCATTATGTTGAGCCTCAAAAAGTAGTTGTAAAAAAGGTAAAGGAATCACATTCGCAGCAACCCGCAGGATCAGATGGTGGCGTTGAAGGGCATGAAAGTCTTGGTGCCGTTGCAAAAAATATACGGAACCAAGTTTCACCTCCCGAAAGTTCAGGTTGGGCCACACTGTATCGTGTTTGTGGTTACATAATCCTCTTGGCCGGATTCATTGGCACAATTGGGATTTCCCAAAAGGATGAAGAAGCAGGCTTTCAGTTCGCTATCG
>CAYUXV010000050.1:0-2683 GCA_964448875.1 uncultured Verrucomicrobiota bacterium | reverse complement strand
TGAGGGAACCTTGAGTGTTCTGTTAAACTACTAGTAATGATGAGCCGTTTTCTTTTATCCAACCTTGTTTGCGCGTTCGTCTTGGTGTCTGCCTCTTTTGCCAAAGAGAGGCTCAATGTAATCCTGATTATGGCCGATGATTCGCATGCTGATAATTACGGTTGCTACGGCAGTAAATTCTTCTCTACTCCTCGTCTGGATAAACTAGCCCGAACCGGAGTGAAATTTAACCATTGTTATTCGGAGCCCGTATGCACCTCCAGTCGAGTCAAGATTATGACCGGGCGCGATGGTATCCGGAACTACGTCCAATTCGGCACGCTCGACAAAGATGAGATTACTTTTGGAAACATGATGAAGGATGTCGGCTACGCTACGGCCATTGCCGGCAAATGGCAGCTTCACGGCGGCGAACGCGGCACGCTGGCTCCAGCCTGCGGGTTTGATACCTATTGCCTTTGGAATTATCCAGGCACGGAGCGTTCACGTTACTGGAATCCCAGTCTCATGCGTGATGGCAAGCTTTTGAAGACGACCGAAAACGATTACGGGCCTGATATCCTCACGGATTACCTGATCGAGTTTATCGGCAAAAACAAATCCAAACCCTTCTTTGCCTATTACCCCATGCTGCTGGTGCATTCACCTTTTCCGAAGACGCCTGATAGCAAGCCTAGTGCTGCGGATGGAGCCAAGGCCAAGAGCCTGGCAAATTTCCGCGACATGACTCTGTACGCCGACAAGTGCGTGGGCCGAATTGTGGATGCCTTGGAGAAAAACGGTCTGCGTGAAAAGACCGTAATTATTTACACAACCGACAACGGCACTCATCGCGCGCTAACCTATCCCTATGGATCCGAAGAGCGTAAGGGAGAAAAGGCTTATGCGACTGATGGTGGAACCCATGCGCCTCTGATTATCAACTGCCCCGGTACTGTGCCTGCCGGGACAGTGAGTGATGACTTGGTGGATTTCTCTGATATGCTGCCGACCCTTGCCGATATCACAGGCGCAAAGCAGCCCAAGGTGAAACTGGATGGCCGCAGTTTCTGGCCGCAGTGCCAAGGCAAAAAAGGCAACCCACGCAAATTTATTTT
Source organism: uncultured Verrucomicrobiota bacterium (assembly GCA_964448875.1). GTDB lineage: Bacteria > Verrucomicrobiota > Verrucomicrobiia > Limisphaerales > UBA1100 > UBA6614. The sequence continues at coordinate 1,586 of CAYUXV010000050.1, read as the reverse complement.
TCAGTACTATTACCCAAAATACAGACCGGCGGCTAACAAACATGGGCAGGGTGTCAACAAGCAGGAGATTGTCTGGGCTCAAAATCAGCGCCACAAACTCTATCGTGATGGTACACTTTATAGGGTGCTGGACCGTTATGAGAAGAACCCTCTCAAGCTCGGGGAAAATGATCAGGCTGATCAGGATCGCAAGCTTTTGCAGGAGGCACTCGATTCAATGCCCACCAAGGCCATAAAACTGAACCCGAACAAAAAGAAGAATGGCCTCTGAGAAAGCTGGCTTTAACTATTCCAACACCTACTTCAGATTTGCGCGGTAGTGGTATGAGGGGTAAAGTAGTGGTCATGAGGCGCACGCTCCTAGTTTTGCTGGTATTTTGCCTGCGGCTTTCTTCGGTGGGTGCAGATAGGGGCAAGTCGGCCCCATTGAAGCCCAACGATTTCTTTATTAACGAAGTTTGGGGAAAAGTGGGGGAGCTCTCCTGTCTGAAATGTCATAATTCCTTGGGCGAAGCGAAAGACAGCGGGTTCATTCTGGAGGAAACGATCCTTTTAGGGGGAGCCAAACTACAGAATATCCATGCAGCCAATTTCAAGGCCTTCTCAAAAATGGCCAGAAAACGCAAAACCGGCCAACAATCAAGATTGCTTCTGAAACCAATCGGAGAGCTTGAGCACGAGGGAGAACAGGTGCTTAAACCAAATTCAACTGGCCACCGCATTCTTTATAGGTTTGTTGCCAGGATAGATGGAAAGACCGATCCGGCTTCAAACGTAAGGAAATACAAACCACAACCATTTTTTGAAGGGGTTACTTTACTTAAAGACGCCAGCTTATTACGGCGCCTCACACTCTCATTGGCAGGTCGTCTGCCCAACAAAAGCGAAAAAAAGGCCATTGAGGAAAAGGGGCTGGATGGGCTAGACGCGATCCTTGACCGGGTCATGACCGAGGAGGCCTTTTACGTACGCCTCAAGGAAGGCTTCAATGACATCTTTTTGACCGATGGTTTCGATGGCAATGGTGAATTAATCCTGTCCTTCGATCATTTCAACAAAACCCGTCACTGGTATCAAAGCCACGACCTCAGTAACATCGAAAATAAGAAGGAACGGCAAGAAGCACTTTGGGATATGGCGCGGGTCTATCGTAAGGCGATTCGAGGCGAACCACTGGAATTGATTTCCTATGTGGTGCGGAATAATCGACCGTTCACAGAAATCATGACTGCTGATTACATCATGGTCTCCCCGTATTCGGCCAAAGGTTACGGCATATACGAGCAAGTGAAGAACCGTTTCAAGGATTCCAACAACCCGTTTGAATACATACCTGCAAAACTCCCCGCGCTAAAGGCGAGAAACGGTAGTGTGCAGGAATCCAAGACAGGATTCTATCCTCATGCCGGACTACTCAGCATGTTTCATTACTTGCGCCGCTATCCCACCACCGAAACCAACCGGAACCGACTACGCGCTCGCATGTACTACCAGCACTTCCTTGGTATCGACGTTATGGAACTGGCCGATCAGGTCACCGATGCAGCTGCCATCGACGCAAAATACAAGACCCCATGGATGGAGGC
>CAYUXV010000049.1:0-6893 GCA_964448875.1 uncultured Verrucomicrobiota bacterium | reverse complement strand
GGTTGTTGTGGTGGGTGGTTGGGCGGCGGCTTTGGCTGTTTGGGTGGTTGGTTGGGCGGGGGTGGCAGTTGTGGATGCTTGTTGGGCGGTCGTGGCAGTATGGGAGGCATGATGGGCCGCGGAGGTATGGGCGGAATGATGTTTAATTTTTTGGGTGGGACGCAACCCGTCCATTTTGCTGATGATTTTTCGACTCGTACTACGTTGAAATACAACAGGCCGGTATTTGGGGCTGGATCTTTACCTGCCAATAATAGAAATCGCGTTAATTCTAACCCTCGACAACTGGGGGCGATTCCACGGCTGGGGGCAGAGCGTCGTTCGTTGCGCTCCGGGCGTACTCCGCGTTAATGACGCCGCAGATCCAGGCGGTGTTCTAATCGCTGTTTTTGGCTGAAGTCCAGTTTTGGCAGTTCTTTCAAGGTGGGTGACTCTGTTTCTTTTAGCACATCGGCCGCACGGTCCTTCAAATCCATCCAGCGCTCCCATTCCAATTCCGGCGAATGCGCAATGCGACGGAGCAGGCTACGCCATTCAATTATTAGTCGGTCAATATCGCCTTCCTCAGCGATGGTGCCCACCCATTCGTTTTTACATGAAGGATTCACATGGATGCTTTGGACAATTTGTTCCGCTCCTGCGCCGTATTCATAAGGCATACCATTTTCAAGATAGTTGTTGATGGTCTGCCGGTTGTAAGTCTGGGCACAGACAAAGGCGAGGCGGCCTTCCCAGCGATATTCATCACCGGCAAACCTGTAGCCGGCCTTGAGGTTTGCGAGATCGTAGATGAGTTCGTCCATGGGATAACCTTCATCCTCTAGTGCGGCGGCTATGGCCAGTCCGTCGCCCTGAGTGAAAAATGATACGATACGACCGCGTCGAGTTACCATGCCGTCCGATTCAATAAGGCCCATTCTCCGCCAGACAAGTGTGGTGCCAGTGGCTTTTGACAACTTCTGGCACTGGGGAGCAAGATCGCACTGGGCGCATTCCCGGCTGGCAACCTCGCGCATGGGTGGCTTTAAGAGTGGGACACCAACTTCGTCAATGACGGCGTTGGCAGGAAGATCGCTGAGGTCGAGATGAGCGATGAGCTTGCCTGGCTCGCGTACAAAACGAATGATGGGTGTGCCGCGATTGGAAAGCTCGCGCTTCAATCGTCCGGATAGTTTGTTTCGCCAAAATTCAGGCTTGATGACCCGGCCACGTGCGTTGAGCAATCGGCGAACCCATCGGGATAATTCCAGTCTACCATTTTTTAAACGATCAGCGATGATTGCTGTTCGGCCATATTCGACCGGTTTCTGGCCGTGTGGCGAAACGACGGTTGGGGTTCCTTTGCCATAGGTGCGGGCGATGGATTCAACAGTCAGTGCGGGACACAACTCAGCGACTTGGCCCTCGGGCGTTCGGCCAACCATTAAACGGGCTTCGCGCAATGGCACCGACACACGCTCAGGCCGGGGCTGCCAATGGCCTCGACTGTTCAATATTTCTTTTGCCTTGGCCTGCACATGCCGCGCGCGCTCAGTGTCGGTCTTCAAGCCGCAGGGCACATCGGGATGCTTGATTGAAAACTCGATGCCAAGGGTGATGGGTTGGGTGGTAAAGAGTCGTTCCTGCACGTGGACCGCAGCGGCGAAAGGCTCCTCGCCTGCGTCGCTAGCGGCAGCCATGATGCCAAGCAGTGCACCCCAGTCGCCCAGTCCGCTCCGTGTAAGCGTGGCCGGATAAGCGTCGCGCAGACCAATCTCGTTGGCACTTAAGAGGACATAACCGGTGTCATCCAGTCCACGTCGCCCGGCGCGACCAAACATCTGCAGGATCTCATCGCTGCGAATCATTTGTTCACGCCCGCCCCGGTTGTAACTGCCCGCTGCGAGGGCACAGGTGCGCAGGCTGAAATTAATCCCGGCGGCAAGGCCCATGGTGGCCACGACGATGCGCAATTGGCCTGCCTTGGTGAGCGGCTCAATTACACCGGCGCGTGCGGCGTAGGGTAGACCGCTGTGGTGATAGGCAATGCGCGACTTTAACATGCGTGCCAAGGGAGCGGAAACGAGCCGTCGCTGTTCGGGGGTCAGGCGCAGCGGGTTGGGCGTGGGCAGGTAACGCGCGATTCGTGCGGCGAGTTTTTCCGCGCCGGAACGGCGCGGCGCAAAGATCAGCAGTGGGCCAAGATCATCCGCCAATGCCTTGGCAACGAGGCTTGGCCAGTAGCCGCGGATTTCCTTGGGCACACGATAGTTCAGCTCGGCGGGATGCACCTCCTCCAGTGGCACAGGGCGAACATCGTGTTTGATCACCACAGCGTCGCGGCCAATCCGGCGCAACCACTTGGCAACCTGATCGGGATTGGCGACACTCCCCGAAAGGAGTAGCAACTGTGTCTTCGGCGGTGCCAGCGCAATGGCCACCTCATAATTAAGGCCTCGATCAAGGTCACCAATCATCTGGTACTCGTCAATCACAAGGAGGTCGGGGCCATCGCCGGCAATGAGTCGGTTTTTCTGGGTCTCCAGCGTGGCGGTGAGAATGGATGCGTTGAGATTCTCTGCGAGGTCACCGGTGGCAATGCCTACATCCCAGTCACGTGCGCGCCACTCGGACAGCTTGTCATTGGCCAGTGCGCGTGTTGGCACCGTGTAAACCGCGCGTCCTTTCGGTTTCCCGTGGTTTGACCAAAGCTCAAATATGAGGGTCTTTCCCGCACCTGTTGGCGCATGGACGATGACATCCTGTCCGCGTTGCAACGCAGCAACTGCCTCCTGCTGCCAAAGGTCAGGGACAACGACCTGATTAAGCATTGAGAAGTTATCCAGTTTGTTGGCGGGATCGGGCACGGGGCAAGAATGCGTCGGACAGCCGGGTTGTGCCACACGAAAGTGAGGCATAAACAGTCTCGTACAGCGTTGCCTATATTGGACTATGATGTAAAAGAAGGGCATCTTGAACCTTGTCCGCAGGAAATTTCCCATTGGTATCTGTACCCTCTTAATCCTGATTTCACTCGGTTGTTCCGAAAAGCTGCCAGAGAAGAAACCAAGTTCAGATAACCAAGGCCCTGAGTTTGCGCGGGATATCGAGGGGATCATGGCAAAGTATTGCTTTGAGTGTCATGGAGCCAAGAACACGGAGTCAGGACTGGATTTGCGTACGGTTGCATCCATGCTCAAGGGCGGGGAAAGCGGGCCGGTCATCGTGGCAGGGGAACCCGAGGAGAGTCTTCTTTTTGAAATGATCCACGATGAGAAAATGCCGCCTGAAGGGGAAATGCTGAAAGCCGGGGATATAGAGCAGGTGCGCCAATGGATCGCTTCAGGCGTTCAGCCGTAATCGTTGACCAAACCAGATTGGCAGCGGATAATTCCATAGACGAATCATGAAAGCTTCCTCTTTAACACTCGATACCGACATATCGGCCGTTGGTTCCTCGGCCATCATTTCACGTCGCGATTTTACCAAGCGCTCCCTGAATGCGCTATTGACCATATCGTTGCTTGATCACCTTTGCTCAACCAATCTACTGGCGGCTGATGCCAAGTTGACGGCCAGAAAATGGCTCAATGAGGTCAACCAGATTGGTGTAAATGTAAAGGGCCGGAAAATGAAGGAGACGGAGTGGCAAACCCGGATCGAGGACCTGTTACAGAATAAAATCGCCCTGCCCGAACTGCTCAAGTTGATCGACTTTGATGCAATACAGAAGAATGTAAAATTTGTTGATAGTGGCGCGCGTAGTGTCCGCCCCAAGTTGCCGAAAATTGAGGGGGTGCCGGACAAGCTCGTGTTTGGCAGTCAGGTTTTTGCGCTAAAGAAAGGCCGCTCGGTGGTGCCGCATGGCCACAATAACATGGCGACCGCTTTCATAGTCTTAAAGGGCAACTTCCACGGCCGGCATTATGACCGTGTAACCGATGAGAAAAAGCACATCATCATCAAGCCGACGATCGACGCCAAGTTCGGTCCCGGGAAGACTTCAAGTATTTCGGATGTGAAGGACAACGTGCACTGGTTCAAGGCCGAGGATGAACCTGCCTACATTTTTAATATCCACGTGATTGGCCTGGAATCAACCGGAGGCAAGCGAACGGGCAGAGTCTATGTTGATCCCAATGGAGAAAAACTTGATGACGGTTTAATCCGCGCGCCCCTGATTGATTACAAGAAATCCCATCAACTATACGGTTGATAATACGCGGGCACGTTAGCCTCGTAAGGCTTTGATAGATCACTATCGGGAATTATCTGACGCGCTTGCGGAAGATATAACGTTCGCCTTGAACAGCAAATGGTTCAGCTCCGATTCTTGCCTCATCCCATCTTTGTTTTTCCTTTCGGTACTCCCTCTGGTTAATTTTCAATAGATTTGGATTCGGCGGCTTGCCCGCCGTAATGATCCATTCCTGGTTTTTGTCCCAGACCAGTTTTTCAGGGTTTGTACTTCCCGGGGGATTGGTGTCTTTTGTAGCAGGCCGATTAGTCGGCGTGGCAGCAACACCAAGGAAGATTGTAGTGGAGAGCAACACGCCGATAATGACTGACTTGATGTCGAGGTTGGCTTTCATGGATTCACCATAAAACACCCCCTCCACATGGCGAGCGGAAAAGGCCAAGGGATCTCGTACAGCTTCACGAACATTTTGTTCCTATCTTAAGGGTTTCCTGACTTTGCGCTTGCACCCGAAAAGGACGATGGTAAAGCTCCTGCCTTGCCGCCCGTTGTAGTGCGCCTTTGCCTGTGGTAAAAGATGCGCAATAGGGTGGCGGTTGCCGGAGTGGCGGAATTGGTAGACGCGGCGGATTCAAAATCCGCTTCCCGCGAGGGAGTGGGGGTTCGAGTCCCTTCTCCGGTACCATTTTGTTTGAACAGATTGAGGCAGTTCAAGAAGTTGGCTAAAGTTGATGCGAGTCTTGGCCGACTAATCAATTGAATGGACGCGGCTTAGGTCGCTTGCCACGGATGGCAATGATTACGGGTATTCCAAGTCTCCATGCCTCGGCACTGGACCTGTCGCAACAGGCCCGACAGTCGTTGTATGATTCCATCGACGAATCCCGCCGTACTGGCGGGTTGCTTGATGCGCGTGTTTCACAGGTTGCCGCGTTGCAGCAGGCACACTTAAGCGAGTTGGTAATGCAACTGGCCGAGGAACGCGATCGAGCGTTGCTTGATGTGGTCGTTTAAAAAAGGCAGTGACATCCTTCGCCAACTTTGCCTGAATGTGGTCATGAAGCCATGGGCCACTTTTCTAGCGAGTATTATCTTGTTTTTCGCAATCAGCAGTTTTGCCGCTGATAAGCCTGTTCGCAAATACGACATTCAGCTTCATCGTGCTGTCAAGGTCGGTAAAAAATATCGGTTGATTGTCAAAGGTTCCTGGTTGGCTAAGGAAGAGCGGACGGCTGGTACGGAGGTGGCAAAATCCAAAATGGGATTCGAGACAGAATTTCGAGGGATTGTAACCGTTTTGGAAAACACAAATGATGGGGGGCAAAAGAAATTGGCTCTGCAGGTTGAGAGGTTTGCAATCACAGAAAAGGGGAAAACGTCCGACGTGTTACCGAAGGGTGCGCGCCTTTTAGCGGCATTGGAAAAGAGGAAGGCAATATTTGGGTTGGCTATGAAAGATGGCAAAATCAAGCCTCTTGAAACAGGACGAACGGTTCAGGCGTTGCAGATGTTGATATCATTGGCCAACGAGGAAGATGCGAATGATGACGAGGTGTTTGGTAGCAAAAAAAAGCGTGCTGAGGGAGAGGTATGGGATATCAACAAGAAATTGGCAATTGCGAATATGGAGCGTGACGGGATCTTGGTGAAGCCGGAGAATTTCTCGGGCCAGACAAAATTTCCAAAGATTGTGAACGTGGGTAAAGTAGAGTGCGTGTATCTTGAAGGTGGATTCAAAGCCAAGGATTTCCGCCCGCCGCTACCAAAAACATTTGAGGTCCTTAAGTCAGAATTCACCGCACAGTATTCGGGAAAGTTTCCACTAACGACAAAGTTGCCGGAATTGGAGACCACGGTGGATGTCCGAACTATGTTTACTGCGTTGGCACCTGCGAAAGGTGTTGTGCCTGCAATTGAGTTGTCCTCTGAACGCCGCACCCAAAAGCATATTTGGGTTGAGCCGTTGAATTGAGATTGTTTTTCCGGTATAGTGCGCTCTGGAGGATGCCGAAAATTAAGGTCAACTTGGTGCTAACTGCTGCGCAGGTACGTGACTATTACCGGGGTTCGGTACGTTATGTGGTGGCAACCGCTGAGGACGGACGTACTGTGCAATTGCCGATCAATTTATTGCATAAGTATATTTCCAAGGATGGCATCCGTGGTAGGTTTTTGGTGACCACGGACAAAAATTACAAATTTCAAAAGATTCAGACTCGAGAGGGATCGAGCGAAACGGATGAATTTAACAGGTTAGAATAACTTCTAATCGTACGTATACATACTTTGGAATTGCATTTTGTCTTAAAATCAATGAAATTTACCGAAAGGCCTGCGTAATTGACGTGTCCAAGGATTGGCGGTTTGCCGTGAAATATTTCAAATACATACGATTTTTGATTTTGGGCTTATTTTTGGGGATGATATTTACTCAATCTGGCCTACTGTTTGCGAAATCTGCAAAAAAAGCCCCTGCTAAGATTGCACCGAGTTGGCCGATCTTCCGAGGCAATCCTGGGTTAACAGGTGTTTCAAGCGAAAAAATCCCGGATAGGCTGGAATTAATCTGGAAGTATAAGATTGGCGAACCGGTGAGATCGTCAGCGGCGATTGCCGATGGGCGGGTGTTCGTCGGTGGAGATGATTCGAAGTTGCATTGTATCGATCTGACGACGGGCAAGAAAGTTTGGACGTTCAAAACGAAATCGGAAGCTCC
>CAYUXV010000048.1:0-5386 GCA_964448875.1 uncultured Verrucomicrobiota bacterium | reverse complement strand
GGGTAGTAGGCCACGAGTCCATCCTGTGGAATCTGGTCGCCATTTGAGGTGGATGAGCCGCCGTCGTTACTCGTCCCCGTTGTCAACCCGGTTGCATTCCGGTCCACCACCATCACCAAATGGTACCAGTCGTCAAATGATCGCTTGACCTCATCTATGCCGCGGCCGGTGCTGCCGTTCAGGTCCGGCTGCATGGGACCGCCATAGGTGATGAACTTGTTGTCCTTCAACCCCATCTCATAATACCTAGTGCCATCGGCAATGCGATTTGCAAGGATGGTCCTTGAGCCGGTCAGGTCGTCCGGCTCTATCCAGGTGGAGATGGTGAAGCTCTGGTTGTTGGCAAAGTTGAACTCGTTGAAGTGCGCCCCGATGCTGGCCGGGACGGAGATGTACTGGTCAATCCCGTCGAAGCGCCGTGCGGCCTCAAAGTTTGTAAGGCGGTCCTCGGTGCGGATGGGGTTGTTGACGTAGGTGCCGTTCTTCTCCTTTGCGATGGCCTTGTTCGCCGGGGCGACATCGTGGGTAACGACAGAGGGCAGATTGGGATCTGTGGCGCGGAAGGAATAGTGGGCCACGAGGTTGTCGTTCTCCAATCTGTTCTCGGTGTCCAGTGACACGATGGCGGCCTCACTGTACATCTGCGCGAGTTCCTCACCGTCCATCGCCCGGCTGTAGTACTGGAATTTGTCCAGGCCACCGTTCAGGGGCAGGGACCGATGTTGAGGGAGCGCGGCCGTGGGATCTTCCCGCAGGCCAAGGTGTATTTCCAGGTTGGGATCGCCCAAGGGAAGATTGCCTCCGGTCATGGTTTTGCGGGCAATCTGGATGCCGTCGCGGTAGAGAACCACCTCGTTGCCCTGTCGGCGTACGGCGAGCAGGTACCACTTGTCAGGATTCCACGTGAGCTCAGGGCTGACCAGTTCCTCCGGAGCTGATGAACCACCGGTGGTGAAGGTCATCCTGGCCTGCTTGGGCCGGGTGCGGTTGCCGGCGGAGAGTTTCAACTCGAATCGTTGTTTGGACTTGTTGGCAAATACAATCATGTTGCCGGTGCCGGTAAAGTCATGCACGGCCAGCGCCGTGGTGTGGCCGAGGGAGCCGGGAATGCTGGTTTGCGCAAACTGGGCACCCGCTGCATCGCGCTGGATAACCTGCAAGGGCTTGTCTTCCCTGCCAACAACCAGGTCCATTGTATTTGCACCGTTACGATCCAGGTCGTACATGGCCAGCGCCGTGGTTTTGAGATCGGCGCCAACGAGGGCAGTCCCTGGAGCGGTGAATGTGGTGGGACCTGTGCCCGTGTAAATGCGGCTGGTGGCATCGTATTCGCCCACGACAAGGTCCTTGTTGGCGTTGCCCGTGATATCGGCATGCAGCAGTGCACTGGTGGCGTCGCTGCCGGTTGCCAGTGCCCCCAGCGGAGTGAATGGCTTGGGGGCAGCTGAAAGGGTCCAGTTGCCCGGGGCGCCCAGGCCCTTGTAGACACGATTCTGCCCAATGAAGTTGCCGGTGATGATATCGTTGATGTTGTCCCCATCCAGGTCCTTCACAATCAGCGCGCGTGTGTCGGAATTGGTGTTGTTCCCGTCCAGGTAACGAACGATTCCCCAATCCCGCTGACCATGAGGGAGACCTGCGACGGCAGGATCGACATTCTTGTGGTAGTACGCAGTCGCATGATTGCGGCGACCCGTGATCACTTCAAGGGTGGTGAGGTCGCCGTCCAGGTCCGCCAGCGCAATCGACCGGGTATCGCGCGCAGGGTCCACCTGCAAAGGCGCGACCTCATTGTATAGCCAATCAATCTCCGTAAGCGTCAATGCGCGGCGATAGACCCGCATGTCGTCATAGGAAGCCAAAACTCCAAGGGTACCATCTATTATTCCACCCAGCTCAAATTTTTCTGTCGAATTATTGTTAAATAAACTCGGCCTGGGTTGTGTCGCCTTCCCTACAAGGGGCTTTCCGTTCAGGTAGATGATCTTGGCCACTTGTGATACACCGGTCGCGTTGTCAGCTGAATCGCGAAAAAGCACCACATGATTCCATCCGGTATTCATCCAGCCACCTGCCCCGGGCTGGGATAGTGGTGAGGCACCAAATGCCAGAGACCCAGCACTTTCCTTCCAGACCATTCCTGACGAGCCATCGCGACTGCCCGTTAGGCTAAACTCTTTGGCCTCTCCATCCTTCCAGTTTAGGAACGAATAATTCGCTCCTCCGCCCGGATTGGATGCCTGTGGTTTAATCCAAAGAGACAGGGAAATAGGAGGCCCATTGGGGGCGGCCAATTGTTCCTTGAAAAAATGGTCCCAAGCCCCTTTTAACGCTGGCCCGGATGGCAACCATGTCATTCGACCATCTACAGTAGAGTCAAGACCATCAATGGTGATGGCATTGTTTGGACGGCCGTGGCGGCTTGGTGTAGCGGTAACACCAGTTGCAGCAGTAGCGTTGTAGTTGGCAGTGCCATTGTCTGTCCTCCACTCGGCGGATGTTGTACCATCAAACGGATACCAACCAACCGGGCCGGTAGGCAATGGTCCCAAGGGTTCAAAGCCTTCCAGTTGTTCAAGATGATCAAACTTGCTGTAGGTACTGTTCAGCTCATAAATTTGGTCACGCTGTGTTCCATCGGTACCAATGGCCAGCAGCACGGTGTCATTCGCCTTATATAAATGGGCGACTTCAGCCGGGGATAATTCGCGATTGTAGATCGCTATATCATCTATCCCGCCCCAGAACGAACTATCGAGATCACGGCTCAGGTTGCTCCCCACTACAAAGTCGTTGAGTGAGGTGTTTAAGATCATTGGCCGAACCGGACCCGGGTTTCCATTGAGGTATGTTTTTACATACGTACCATTATATGTTGCAACGAGGTGTTTCCAATCCGAGAACTTCCGTGGTCCGGCATAAATCTCCAAATTATTGGCAAGCCAATCATCATCCGAAAAAAAGCTTATGCCATTGCTATTCGCAGGAACGGAGTGAAAACCAAAGGTTCTATTACTACCTGTCTGGCGACCATAATTCAGGACCGTGTTGTTCCCTGCAGCTTTATTCCCACCGGGGCTCGTCACCCACAGTGATACCGTACGGGCAGCAGCACCACTGGGAAACCCGCCGGTTGGGATATTTATATAATCATCCACCCCATCAAAACTATAAGCCCAGCCACCACTACGATCGATCGTCAACGCCGGTGATCGGGCCAGATCCCCACCTCCAAGGGTGCCATGACGTCCATTGCCGCTCTCATCATTGGCATTCCCATTAAACGGATAGTATGCAACCAACCCGTTTTGAGGCATGGACAACTTGCTTATGGCCATCGCCTGGGCAGCAGTAAGTGCAACACCAGGAGGAGCCGAAATGGGGGTCGCGCTGGTGAAGCTGCCGGTGCCATTGTTTTCCGTCGTGTTTCCATCGAGGAAGTACATCTGATCAAGCTGGTTGTGATTGGCCTCAACCACGTCCTGGTCACCGTCACCATCCACATCCCACAACGCCAGCGCACGCGTTTTCCCATCGGCTGCGCCGAAATCCCATGCGTGTTCAAAGGTGCCATTGCCATATCCGGCAAACACACGGTTCTTGCCACCCTTCGCACCCTGAACGATGTCCGGGATACCGTCCGCCGCGAAGAAGGATTTCACATTCACCCACACTGCTGTCGTAAAGTCCTCTGTGCCAACCGGGAACAACTGCGTGTCGACCGATCTAATATAAGATGGCCGAAGTCCCAGGCTGAAATTGACCGCAGGATTGAAGCTTAGAGCCTGATTGGGATTATTGAAGGGATCCGGACCCAACATGTTGGCTCCAACACCACCGGGCGGCAAAACCGGTTGGCCATGGTTGACCCCGGCAGGTGGCAGGCTTGAATCAAGGTACGTGCCAGTCGCGGTGTCAAAATTCAGGAAGTCATAGAGCAACACCCGGTCCTGATCGGTATTCAACATCAAACGCGTATGTTCCTCCAGCTGCAGGCCCGTGTTGTTGTTTCCCAAACTGTCATGGAAGGTGCCGTTGCCCCAGTTGTAGTAGATAAGGTTTCTCTGGCCGTTGTCGCGTGCCACCACGAGGTCCAACGTGCCGTTGTTATCAAGATCCGCCAGCTCGACATCGCGGGTGGCGTTGGCATCAGGCGAGATGGGATAACCCGGCCCGAAGTTGCCATTGCCGTCATTAAGATGCACCACCACCGGCTGCATCCAGTTGGCGACCACAATATCCTTGTCGCCGTCGCCATCCAGGTCGCCTGTCGCAATATCAACCGTGGCATTGTTCATTGAGTTGGGAAGTTCCGTGTCGCCCACGAACGGGCGCATCGTGCCATTGCCTTCGTTCAGGAATACACGACCGGCCGTACCCAGGCTATTGCCCACCACGAGATCATCCCGGTTATCAGGCGCCAAAAAGGACCCGGGTTTCAGCCAGATTGAAAAGGTAAACTCATTACCTGCGGTCGGGAATTGCGTGCTCTTGTCCGTCTTGAAATGATCACCTGTACCATTCAGGTCTGCAGCCTCCAGCGCGGTGCCATACCTGTCCGTAGCCATTTGCAACGCAGGTGACACTTCCGGGTATCCGGTCCAGTCGTTGTTATTCGGGCCGGCGTCCTGATCCACACCCGCCGTCTGCGAGAAGGGATAGTTCAACACCAGCCCGTTCGAGAGATCAAAGTTGCTGCTCGTGCGTTCGTAATCAAAGAAGTCCCTTACATCCTTGGCCGACAACGCCGTTTTCCAGATTCTCAATTCATCAATGGCACCTGTGTACTTCGCCGCAAGGTCGGCTCGTGTCCCGATCACGAATTCATTCCCAGAGAATGTCGCTGCCGGGTTGTTCATGCCGATCTCGTCGTAAAACAACCCGTTCACATACCGCTTGATCTTCCCCTGCCCGGACCAGTACTCCGAAGATCCACCATATAGATTCAGAATCTCCGTTTGATTCAGCGCCTTGTCGTAGATAGCAATATCATCAATCTTGCCAACAAAGTAATTAGCACTATGCCGATCTGTTCCAATCAGCAATTCATCAACAACCTTCCCGGGATAAAAGCTACTGTAAGTACCCGCAGGTGTATTCATGGTAAGCTCATCATGCTTAACGCCATCAATATAACGGAATATCTTTGCAGCACTTCGATCGAATACTAGGGTAACATGCTTCCATACTCCATTCCCTGTCAAATCAGTTGGCCCCTGAGAAACAGGGAGGTTAAAGGGATCTCCTTCAGTGATCAACCGGGTACCCTTGAAACCATACTGATAGTAGGTAGTTTGGTCAGCCGTTCTTCGGAGCGATAAAATCCAGCCATCACTGGAGACATCAGCAGCATTAACCCATGATGTAATGGACCAATTCTGCACGG
>CAYUXV010000047.1:0-9043 GCA_964448875.1 uncultured Verrucomicrobiota bacterium | reverse complement strand
GTTGGCATACTTGTCGAGATTGTGCGACCTTCACGAGAACATCTTCAGGCTTTTTTTCTAGATCTTCGCGGTGCCTGTGTAGGGAGCGGTCGCGGCCTATGAGGTCGTCCCGGTGGTCCCGGTCAAGGTGGCCAAGGTGGTCGACCTGGTGGTCCCGGTCAAGGTGGCCAAGGTGGTCGACCTGGTGGTCCCGACCAGGGTGGGCAAGGTGGCCGTGGTGGATTCGGAGGCTTTCGCCCTCCGCCCAATCCGGTAATGGAGGCAATTGATAAGAATAAAGACGGCACATTGACCGCGGATGAGTTAAAGAACGCCGCCAAGGCCCTTGCTGCCCTAGACAAAAATAAAGATGGCAAGATTGATCAAGAGGAAATGCGCCCGCAATTTGACCGCGCCCAAGGTGGTCGTGGCGGATTCGTTCGTGGTCAAGGCGGCCAAGGTGGTCGACCGGATTTTCGTCGACCTGGCGAAGGTGGGCAAGGCGGTCGTGGTGAAGGTCGCCCCGGTGCTGGCGGCCGTGAAAACCCGCGCGGACCCCGTGAAGGCGACCGTAACGCACCTCCCCGAAAGGATATTTAATCAAGATACATAACCCCAAAAAAGGGCGGCGTAAGCCGCCCTTTTTTGTGGCCTATTACGCAAAAGTTCGTGCAACATATTTAGATAGTCACACGTCTCATATGAAACATTGACCTCAAGCTCATGAAAAAATTACTACACCTCCTGCTCGCTACCACCTTCACCCTAACCGCCGCGGAAAAAGCCGCAAATTGGCCCCAATGGCGTGGCCCAAATGGAGACGGGATTGCCCACGGTGAAAAAGCCACAATCTCTTGGAGCGAAACAAAAAACCTGAAGTGGAAATTGAAATTACCCGGCTACGGGGCATCCAGCCCAATCGTTTGGAATGACCGTATTTACCTGACCTGTTATACAGGATACGGCACAGGGGTTCGGGGAGGCAGCTCGGCAAACATGATGCGACATCTTGTTTGCGTTGATGCCAAGACAGGAAAATTAATATGGCAGAAGAAACTGAAGCCAACTAAATCTGAAGATAACTACAGTGGAATGGGGGTTCCTGAACACGGCTATGCCACCAGCACCCCTGCTACCGATGGCAAGGCAATCTATGTTTTTCTGGCTAAATCCGGCATGGCCGCATTTGACCTGAAGGGCTAAAAACTCTGGCAAACCAGTGTCGGAAGCAACTCCAGCCGCAAACGCTGGGGTTCATCCAGTAGCCCCGTAATTCATGGCGATTTAGTTTTTATCAATGCTTTACAAGAAGGTTACAAAATTTTCGCCCTCAACAAAACTGATGGAAAAATCGTCTGGCAATGGGGCCCAAGTGCCCCTTCCTCATATCAGGACACTTACGGCACACCTGCATTGGTAAAGGCCAAGGACAAAACAGAGCTGGTTTTGGCCGTACCAGGGGAAATCTGGAGCTTTGACACCCGGAATGGCGAAATTTCCTGGTATGCCTACACCAATGTTGGAGCCGGACGAGGAAATGTTTCACCAAGTGTAATCGCCGGTGATGGCGCTTTATATGCCTTCGGCGGTCGCCCCGGATCTGGAGTAGCTGTTAAATTGGGAGGAAAAGGCGAAGTTAAAGAATCCTCACAGCTATGGACTTCACGAAGTTCGCCTTATGTTCCCAGTCCGGTATATCACGAGGGTCATTTGTATTGGATGGATCGCAGTGGCTATGCCGTCTGCCTAAATGCCAAGACCGGTCGAGAGGCATACCGAGAACGACTAAAAAGCACCAGTCGCACGCCACAATTTTACGCATCTCCCGTCGTCGTAGATGGAAAGATTATTTCAGTTAGCCGCAATGCCGGCACCTTTGTTCTTGAGGCCGCACCCAAGTTCAATCAACTAGCCCAAAACACCTTCGCCAGCGACCGCTCCGTCTTCAACGGCAGCCCTGCCATCAGCAATAGTCGCATCTATCTGCGGTCGGACACACATCTCTATTGCGTGGGGAAGTGATCAATTTCAGATTGCGGTTTACAGGCTAGAACAGGCAGTGGAAACTCCGGCGTCCACTTGAATAGATTACTCAAATGAAAACCACACGCCGTACTTTCCTGAAGACCGTCGCAACGGCAGTTGCCCTTCCCAACATCATTCCCAGCCGTGCCTGGGCCAACAAGCCGAGTGAGACGATCAATCTCGGCTTTATCGGAATTGGTAAACAGAGCGGCGGACACCTCGGGTTTTTCCTCGGCCAAAAGGACTGCCGAGTGCTCGGCCTTGCAGAAGTGGCCAAAGTGCGACGTGACCATGCACAAAATCGCGTGAACAAAAGGTACGGTGCGGACAATGGATGTAAGGCGCACAACGATTTTCGAGAGGTGCTGGCTGACAAGCGTATTGACGCCGTGGTAATCGGCACGCCCGATCATTGGCACGCAATCCCTTCTATCATGGCTGCGGAAGCGAAAAAGGATGAGTACTGCGAGAAACCACTCACGGTGACCATTCACGCCGCTCTGGAGACGCTGAAAGCGGCACGTAAAAATGATATCGTTTATCAAGTCGGCAGCCAGCAACGCACTGAATTCGGCGGTCATTTCCGGAAAGCAGTCGAATGCATTCGTAACGGTCGCGTTGGAAAAGTGACGAAAGTCAAAATCGGCGTTGGCAACCCGGCAAAGCCATGTGATTTACCCACCGAGAAAAAACCTGAAGGGATTGATTGGGATATGTGGACCGGAGCAGCTCCAATGCGCGGCTTTAACCACATCCTGTGCCCAACCAATGTACACGGTCATTTCCCGCAATGGCGGGCTTACCGAGAATATGCCGGGGGCGGGCTTAGTGACATGGGAGCGCACCATTATGATATAGCCAAGTGGGCACTGGACCTTGACGAAACCGGACCAACCAAGATCATCCCGCCCAAGGAAAGCAATAGCGGCCTGCGCATGATTTTTGAAAACGGAATTGAAATTATTCATGAGCAAACCCGTGACCCGCTGAATGACGTGATCTTTTATGGCAGCGAAGGAACTTTGTATGTGGATCGACGCGGTATCACGGCCGATCCCAAGAGCGCAGTGGATTCACCTTTCAGCAGCAAAGATTGGCGTCTAGAAAACATCGGCGGCAGTCATCGTCGCAATTGGATCGACTGCATCCGTAGCCGCAAACGCCCAGTAGCTGATGTAGCCTTTGGGGCTCACACCTCCATCATCTGTAGCCTTGGCAATCTGGGCTATCAGTTGCGCCGTGAACTGAAGTGGGATCCGGCGAAGTACGTCTTCAAGAACGACAACGAAGCCAACAATCTGATTGATCGCCCCGGCCGTGGCGAATGGAAATTGGCTTAGTCTACTTTGAAGGCTTGAGGCGGACACCTATCCGGATTCGACCCTCCGCTCCGTTGACACCATCAACCGCAACTCTGATCTTATCCCCGGCTTTCATTGCCACACGCCGGACTGCAACCTTACTGGTCGGACCAGGCCGATCGGGATTATTATCATTTGAAATCGGGTTTGGACGGTCAGGCGGATACACGCTCAATGTAGTATCAATATTACTTCCGGCAGTATCTGCAATGATGTCATATGTGCCATCCTTCGGAACTACCATTACCCACCAGACAGACTTGCCGTAAAAGGCTTGGCGACGGTCATTGGTACGACGCCCGGCATTTTCGCCAGCACCACCGGTAGCCCCGATGTTATGACCGTTTTCAGTAGCGAGGTACCCACCATCCACCTGCAGTCGTGGCACAAGCACTATTGCTCCCTGACCATTGTCATTGGGCACACCACCGCTGCCAGGAATTGGAGGTGGACGCGGCGTAATGGGCCGTCCGCCCGGACGCCGACCATTAGTAGGATTCACAGGATCCGTTGGCGGTTTTGTATTTACCGGAGGTTTAGTCCCTGACTGCGGCTTCGTGGTTCCAGATGGATTTTTAGACGATGGCCTATCGGGTTGTTTACCTGTATTTTCCATTCCACGACCGGGTGTACGTCGCCCGGCATTGTCGGGCTGTCCTGTTGGCCTTGGTTTCGCAGGCTGCGTTGATCCACCGGCGGGACCGGCACCTGTTCGACCACCTGTAGAACGACTCGCCATTTGATCTGGATCTCCCCCACGATCCGCTATTCCCTGACGCATTGGAGGCAACTGGAACGGTGCATCGCCAACGTCCGGATTTGGATCTGTGGGCGGTGTGCCATCGGATTCACGATAAGCTTCCACCACATTGGCAATCTCTGCCATTGAACGTGCAGCTTCAAAAGGCACCAACACATTGAAATTTCCGAAAGGGGGAGGCATAAATACACCAGCTTGATGCCCGGTTGCTATACTTCCCCAAGCTGACTTCGCGCTGGAAAATCGGGGAATACGCACCTCACCTACCATCGGCGTAGCCATGATGGTACAATACTTGCCAAAGCCCAATGTCCCGTTGCCTGTCCGGGAGAAGAAACGGTTACCCATCGAAGCAAATTCATCCTGCACGGGTTTATACTGAGTACTGTACGGAGTGAACGTGACACTTGAGCTAGTGAGGGTCAAATCAGGCTCGTCTCCCGGTGCATGGCTTACAGAAAGAAGATGGCCCAACTCATGCAGAAACGTGTAATTTGCACTCATCTGTGAGTAATTTACCGCAGCTGCAAAGAACACATCACGATTCATTTTCGCATTAAACCCATAAATTGTAGTCGCCGGTTTTTGGCCAATATGGAAGACCTTCTTCAAAATATATTTTGGGTAATAGATTGTGATTTCCACATTATCTACAATGAATGCTCCCTTAACACTTGTGACCCTCCAGGCACCACTGGCATCTATCCACGCATTGGCTGTTTCGGCAAATGTGAATCCATGTGACATCGATGCACCCGTAGCGGTGAATTCCTTCGTAATGAAAGGTGCAGAGCCAGTGCTTGCCTCTCGGAAAAGCTCCAGTTTTCCTGTTTCACCCGCATCCAACAGATCCCCGGCAAAGTTCACTTTAATCGTTGCACTGCCAAAATTACCTGGCTTCTGCGCTGAGTACAAAGCCTCCACCACGGTGGCTCCAAGTGCTTGGTTGTAAAATCGCACTTCATCCAGTCGGCCACTATACCCATCGCGATTAATTCCCGTACGATCCTTGGCTCCAAAAAGCAGTTGCCGCTTGTTTGTTCGGGGCGCACCACCCGAGCTGTCCTCATTGTCGAGCACACCGTCAAAATATATCCGCCTCTTTCCTGCATCCAGCTCCACCACTACATGATGCCACTGCTGCCCCTGTAGTCTGCTATTGCTCTTCAAAAAAGTTTCTGCCGTTCCATCGTTTGTATGGAATCGAATCTTACTGTTATCGGCGCCATCCACATCCACGCGCCAGCCGGAAATATTGTCCTGCTTACCAATCACCGTGCCGGATGCCGATCCAGCATCCGGAGCCCGAAGCCACATCGACACCGTAAACGAGCTGCTTCCGTCATAAACATTTGAATAATCCACAATCCCAACATCCACCACCGATCCCGATGTGGCTTTGAATTCCAGTCCACCCTCCAAATCGTCCACCCGGCCATTTACTGTTGCCGCACCAAGGTTCAGCGTATTCAGCGTTGGATTCATGACATCAGTCACCTGCCCTTTGTCCATCGGGAAATTTGCCACCAGACTTTCAAATGGATTCGTAGGTGGTGGCTGAGGCGGCTTGACCGCATCGTACAAATCAACCACATCTGTCGCATTCATTCCATAATCGTATATGCGAACATCATCCATTAATCCCTTGTAGGGATAATCCCCGGTACGCCCACCCGCAGCTGTTGCACTGCGTTGTCCAAAGTCCAAGCGCAATTCCTCAAGTGGATCGTCCGCATACACCTGTAATCTGCTCTTGGATGCCGCCATCTGCTGGCCATTCAAGTATATGATAAATTCATCGTCCAAGCTGCCGGTGATATCATTACGAACCAACGCAACGTGATGCCACTGCGTTGGATCCCACCTCAACTCCGCAGTTTCAAACGCCATGACCCCACCCGTGTAAAACCGCAGTTTCCCCGAGTTGTTGCTGTCCACAGGTATCATGTGCAGTGCGAATTGGTTCGGCAACTTGTTCGCAAAAATGACCTGCTCATCACTCACCATGTCAACCAAGGCGATCCCCGTACTGTTGCCTCCCGTGTCACCATTAATTGCCGGTGCCTGGGTGAACGTACCGTTGCCGTGGGTGTTCAAGTATAACGCATTGACACCACCGCCATATGCCATCGCCATGTCCGGGAGGTTGCTGCCTATGGCATTGCCAAACGCAATCGCCTGCGTGTCGTTGTTGCCACCCGGCAAAATCACGTAGCCTTCCGGGTTGGCGACGCTGCGCGGGATGAGGTTGAACGGCGAAGCCGGGTATTGCGTCCCGTTGTTAAAATACACCACGTCCGGCACACCCATATTACCAACCACCAAGTCTTTTTGCATGGGACTATCCCCATTCAGGTCCACGAGCTTCACCACACTGGTATTCTCGTTGCCGGAATACATCTGGGCAACCTCCTCCTTGGTCAAGGCGCGGTCGTAAATGGCAACATCATCGATATCTCCGATGAATTCATACGATCCACCACTTACCCCGGGATCCCTGCCGATGAACATCAGTTCATTACTTACAGCAGTAGCGGTCATGGCATCCTCATCCTGTAAAACGCCATCAACATAAATCCTGGTATGGGTGCCATTGGAGGTTCCTGCCAGGAAATGCCACTTATCATCGTTTACCGTCACCCCGGTTTGTCCTGAGCCGTCCGGATGCACAATGTATTGTGCTGGCTTATTGGCACCTGAGCCGTGAAATCGCAGGCTCAATCCAGTGGCACTGCCGCCGGGTCCTCTCGCTTTACCAACCACGGTTCGAACACCACCAGTCGTTTGGCTGGATTTGATCCAGGCCGTGATGCTGCTATTTTCATAATTCGGAACCATATTGGACAGTTTGATGTAATCACCAGCACCATCAAAACGGTAGGCGTTACCCGCAACATTGAAACGATCCGGCACAGAAGCAGTATCACCAAACTTCGTGCCATCATTCCCGTTACCGGAGGCATCAATTAAATTACCGTTATTGAACGGGTAATATGCAACCAGTCCATTTACAGGGATTACAGGAGTAAGCGAACCAAACGAGGCCAACCTCAACTCCGTCCCCGGCTTAAAGCCATCCCCCGACGGGTTACCTGAGAAGAACATGTTTGGTGAACCCTCATTTGCCACGACAAGATCCGGAAACTGTGTTGCGCCCACCTGTTCCACATCCGCATGGCCAAAGGCCAATCCAGTGGATTTATTCTTCAGCCCGGCAAAAACCTTGCGCGCTTCCGGGAAACGACCATTGCCGGCATTCTTGAACCAGTAATTCACGTTCTTGTAATTTGCCACGGCCAGGTCCTGATCACCGTCGTTATCAAGGTCCGCCAGGGCTATGCCGCGGGTCGTCGTGTAAATGGGTGGAGGCGTCAACTGATACAACACCGCCACATCCCCATCATCCAGTGCGCGCCCGTAAATGCGCACCTCATCCAGCTTACCCTTAAACGGTGAACCCACAGGTGAAGTTGAGTTCGAACCAATCAGGATTTCCACACCCGTGGCCGTCGCCGCAGGCGTCTTGAGTGGAATATCGTCAAACTTAACACCGTTGACATAACGGGAAATCTTACCCTGATAAGCCCAGTTGGTTTCAGCGTTCGGATCCGTGTTGTACTCAATGATGAACTCCATGAGCCGATTAGGTAGCACATCGTTCCAACCCAAATCCGCGTATTCAAAATAATGCAATGAACTCTCAAGAGTCGGACCAGCATTATCAGGGGCTCCCGCCTTCCATCCCCCGTTATAACTCCATGCATCACCATTATCCCAAGTCCAAGTTCCACCAGCAACCAAGGGAACCAACCCGGCGCCAATTCGAGGCCCCAATATCTGACTGGATGGCGTATCCATGGCCGGGATCAAGGTGGTCTAGATCCAGGCATCCTCAGCCGCTGATGTCACCGTAGCCAAATACCCACCCTTATCTGCTGCAATGGCTTTAGCCTGATCATAAGTCCAACCGCTCTCAGGTGCACCCGAGGCAATAACACCTTCATACCAGTGATTATTGGCCCCGGCCCCAGTCCATTGCTTCAGCACACTACCGCTACTTCCCTCAACTAAACCCGCCAAGCCTACGCCCCACTTGACCTTCAGGTAATTCGTCACCTGCGCGCGCTCTGCAGCGCTCAGTTCCTTGTTGTAAACGAGCACCTCGGCAATATCTCCGTTGAAGTACTCGGGGACATTGGGTGGGTTATGAGTTGTTCCCCCACCGACACCCAGGGAAAATTCAGAGGTTGTGCCTACAATAGCATCCCCGGTCCCATAACCCGTGGAGGAGTGGCGTTGGAATCCATTGTAATAGGATGCTACATCCCTCTTGTTACGGGTAACCATTGAGATACCAAAACTACTGATAGGTGTTCCAATGTCGCTGGTGAAATGCCAACTACCTGAACCGGTGTTTCCTGAACCAAGTCTGCCGGATAAATGGTGACCTGCGCCGGATGCTCGGTTGTAGGAATCCATTTTTACCTGACCGTATTGGCCTGCAAATTCGGTCCATCCAATCACACTTCCGGTAAGATTATTTACACCATCATCCGCCGTGTTGATATCCTTGGTAACAGCAATGATCGTGATTTGTTCAAGCCCATTAACTGCGCATTTGCCCGTGATAAAATCACTCGCCCCATCAAACCGCACGACGGGCAGGCCGTTCTGCTGGTTCGTCTTGATGATGGGCTGCATCGCAGCATTACCCTGCGTGACTGTGTTGACCCCGGAACCAATCTTCACCGTCCAGAAGTCATAACTCCCGCGAGTAGCCTCGCTCTTGTCGCCGTCCGCACCTGAGTTAGATCGCCCGGCAAGCAGATAGCCGCCATCCGCGGTCGTGATGACGCTTCGGCAGTAGTCGGAGCCACTCCCACCAAAGCGCTTGTCCCACACCTTGGCGCCAACAGCA
>CAYUXV010000046.1:0-3743 GCA_964448875.1 uncultured Verrucomicrobiota bacterium | reverse complement strand
CCCTACTTGAAAGGCTACGCCAAGCTCCACAGCTCTTACGCCGACAAGTATCTGGGCAAGAAAAGAGCCCGGCCCGACGGCATGGATTTCATCCCATGGCTAAAAAAGAACGAAAAGGCCCTACGGTTAGGCAAACGCTATCCCAACCGAGAAATTTACAAGTATGTATCCTATCAACTTTATCCACTAATCCAGAGGGAGCCTGAGCATCTTGGCGCGCTTGAATACTTGAACCTTGGCTTACACAATCCGGCTCTCAGCACACATCAATATCTGGCCCGTTGGAAAACAGTGCTGCCTGCCCGGCTCAAACCATTTGCCGACCAGGTCGCCGCGGTGTTTGGCTATTCCTTGGTGAAACAGTAGGGCGGCAAACTTGAGCCAAAGCCCAAAAACAGCACATTGATGTACTAGCGAAATAAAACCTACTTTGCTCCCAGTCGACGCGAAATGTTTAAAACAGCTCTCGCAACCTCAACGACCAGGAATGCAGCCAGGAAATAGAAATATGCCTTGATCGGCAACACCACTATGTTGGGTATGGTAAGATCAATGCCCACGTTCTTAAGTGAAATACCGGGCCCATGCACGATGGTCTCAATGTATCCCCCAAACAGCAGCGCGTTCATCGCCAGTTCTTTCGAAGGCCAGAAGGTGTCCAACAGATAAAATAGACACCCTAGCGCCAGGCTCAGGCCGTAATACACCGGCGCCATTTTCAGTCCCACCTTGATGAACATTGAAAAGACACCCAAGGCTTCGTCCCCAGCATTGGCATCGCCACTGGCCTTGATGTTCAGGAAGTCGTCTGCCACGAACAATCGCGCAAGTGCCAGACTGACCGCAAATAACAGTCCACCCAAAAGTAGGTTGATCAATGCGGCAAGCCAGTTGGCCTTGATGTCTTCCAGTGCCATGGTGCCGGACTTGATAAATGCTGCAATGAGGATTCCCACCGAGCAAATCCAGAACAATACCGCCAATGCGTTGGGCACTGTGGCCGACGAAATACGGCTGGGTGTGGAGGCAGCTATAACTGAGTCGTTGGCATCAAAGAACCGGCCGGTGAGATAGTGGATGATAAACACGAGGAACACGGCAAGCAATCCCGTAAGCAACGCTTTACCAATGGCAATCAATGTCTTTGTAGAGATTGTCGGTTTCTTTTGAGCATCCGTATCCCCAGCCATGGCCAAAGCTGGCCCAGGCGCCCCGGCAATAATCCATTTGTTTAACGCATCCACCACCTCTTTTTTCAACACCTTCGTCTCATCCAGCTTTTTGGCTTTATCGTCCCAGGCAGCTGGCGGCATTACTTCGTCATCCTTGGCACTTATACGCTTGAGTAGATTGCTTTCCGCAGGCGGCTTGCCTATGTCAATCATTGCAAGTATGCCATCCACTTCACCTGCCTTATCCCGAATTGACAGGTTAAGCTTACTCTTCTGACTGTCAGCCCCATGGCAGTCGTAACAAGTTGTCTTTAATGCCGGCTCAATTACCTTGGCAAAAATGTCTGCAGCAGCAGCTTTCTCCTTTGCCTTGGGATCCTCCTCTACCTTGGCCTCTGCTTCCTTTTTGGGGTCGCCTGTCTTCTCTTCTGTGCCAGCAGAGGAATAATTATTGTAGACGTTCATCCCCAACCATCCTGCCACTATGGCTAGCAATGCCATGTCACCCAGCATCTTCAATTTCTTGGCCGTTGCATCGTAGGCAGCACCTATGTTCTTTGTTTTTAAGACCATCAATCGACGATCCAACATTCCCGACAGGAACCCCGCCGAAAAACCATGGGGAGAATCTTCCACCTGTGGCGCGTAATCCGGATCCTCCATTGCCGGATGCAACTCAGGAATCGGATCAATATTTTCTTCTGGAGCTCTTTCCGATTTCGGAGAGGTTCCCTCAAACGGTGGCGGTCCACTTGCGCCCGAGAATGGTGGTGGTGTTGCGCCGGAGGAATCCTTCGGAACTGTACGCGTGCCTTTCGATGGCACTTGCACCTCGCTCGCGCAAGCTGGGCATACAATGAATTGCCCACCCGCCGTTTCGTCGACCGTCAACGGCTGGCTACAGTTCGGACATGAAAATCTAAGATCCATTAGGCCAGTGGCTCAATTAAGCCGAGGAGCTTAGGGCAAAACACCATCAAAAACAATATCCGGTTGAAGGCGACCCATTCCAACTCAGTGGAGATCAATAATTGCTGTTGCTAGTTTTATCTCCTGTAACGATTGTCACGCCGTTTGAAGTGCCCAAACGCGTCGCTCCAGCCTCAATCATCGCGCGTGCTGTCGCTGCATCACGAATTCCGCCTGCAGCTTTAACCCCGGCAAATTGGCCGACCGTTTCACGCATCAGCTTCACATGCTCCAAGGTTGCGCCTGCATCACTGAAACCGGTGGAGGTCTTAACAAAATGCGCCTGTGCCTGCACGACCAGTTTGCATGCCTGCTCAATTTCCGTGTCTGTTAGCAGGCAGGTCTCAAGAATCACCTTTACAGCATGATCATCCGCCGCCTCCACAACATCGCGAATTTCTTTCACTATGTAGTCATGATCACCATCCTTTAAGCGACCAACATTAATCACCATGTCAACCTCGCCTGCTCCCTGATCAATTGCCACCTCGGTTTCATAGCGCTTTGAATCTGCGTCAGCTGCTCCCAGCGGGAACCCCACCACCGCCGCCACCTGCACGTCACAATCCTCAAGCAACGAGTACGCCCATTCCACTCGACTTCCATTCACACAGACCGTCGCAAACGAATGCTCCGTAGCCTCTGCACAAAGTGTCTCGATCTGTTCACGCGTCGCTTCAGGCTTAAGCAACGTGTGATCAATGTAGGGAGCAAGGTCTGACATGACTGTCAACCCGGCAACAAATCTGCCACCATATCCTTCTCTTCTTTCAATTCGTTCACTGTGGCATCAATCTTTGCGCGGCTAAACCCGTCAATCTGCACATCCTGGACGATGCTAAGAACGCCGCCACTGGTGCGCATTGGGAAGGATGAGATCAGCCCTTTTTCAACATCATAACTGCCGTCTGAGCAAACACATACGCTATGCCAGTCGCCCTCAGTGGTGGGCTCGGTGATTGAGCGCACACTATCGATGATGGCATTTGCCGCACTGGCAGCACTGGAAAGACCACGGGCCTTTATGATTGCCGCACCTCGCTTTTGCACAGTGCTAATAAACTCGCCCTCCAACCATTCACGGTCCGTGATGGCGTCAGCAACAGGCGCACCCCTGATCTGCGCGTTCGTAAAATCCGGATACTGCGTCGCTGAATGATTGCCCCATATACACATATTGCTCACCGTAGTCACATCTACTCCTGCTTTTTGTGCAAGCTGTGTCTTGGCACGATTCTCATCCAGACGAGTCATCGCATGAAACCGATCTTTCGGAACATCCGGCGCATTATTCATGGCAATCAGACAATTTGTATTGCAAGGGTTGCCCACTACCAACACGCGCACATCATTAGCAGCGTTATTCTGGATGGCTTGACCCTGCCCGGTGAAAATCTTTCCGTTGATGCCAAGCAAATCGCTGCGCTCCATGCCCTGCTTGCGGGGTACACTGCCTACCAGCAGCGACCAGTTCACGCCGTTGAAGCCAGTGTCCAAGTCGGCCGTAGCCACCACGTCGGTGAGCAGTGGGAAGGCGCAGTCATCCAGCTCCATGCACACGCCGTCCAGCGCGGGCAGTGCAGGCTCGATCTCGATGAGATT
>CAYUXV010000045.1:0-16443 GCA_964448875.1 uncultured Verrucomicrobiota bacterium | reverse complement strand
ATTGCCGCAAGCACATCCGCCTACTCCGCTCCGAGGGCATGTCAATCCGCGTGGTGGATGGCGCCCCCATCGTTACACTTTACTGGCACCACACGTAGTCCAGTCATTACAGCACTGGCAGGATTTGTTCCATGCGCAGACATAGGGATCAGGCATACATTTCGCCCGGCTTCGCCGCGGCTTTCGTGATATGCTCGTATCACTAGGAGTCCTGCATACTCACCTTGCGATCCAGCGTTCGGTTGTAGCGAGATTCCAGCAAACCCCGTGATTTCTCCAAGCCATTTCTCCAAGTCCGCAAACAACTGCTGGTATCCGCGTGTCTGCTTCAGTGGAACAAATGGATGTAACCCGTTGAATTTCGGCCACGACACCGGCTGCATCTCGGCTGCCGCATTCAGCTTCATCGTACACGATCCCAGTGGTATCATCGAATGCGCAAGTGACAGGTCTCGCGACTCCAATCGCTTCAGATATCGCATCAACTCTGTTTCCGAGTGGTGCTTGAGAAACACCTCGTGGGTCAAAAACTCACTCTCACGACGTAGTTCTTCCGGGATAGCTTCACTAGTTGTCAGATCCTCAAGATTAAATGGGACATCGCGTCCTTCGTTGAACACTTGTAACAATTCGGAAACATCTGTCTCTGTCGTAGTTTCGTCTAACGCCACTCCTACGGCTTGCTCGTCAAGCACACGCAGGTTGATGCGATAAGCCTCGGCAATCTTCACCATGTCGCGCGGGCCTTGTGACATATGCTCAACAGTTAGCGTATCAAAAAATGTTTGATTTCGCACCTTATGCCCTAAACGCTCCAGCCCCGCCATCAGCAGTCGTGCAAATCCGTGCACGCGGCTGGCAATCTGTCTCAATCCTTCAGGTCCATGATAGCATGCGTACATGCCGGCCATGCTTGCCAACAGAGCTTGTGCAGTGCAAATATTGCTCGTGGCTTTGTCGCGTCGGATGTGCTGCTCGCGTGTTTGGACGGAAAGCCGCAGTGCCGGGCGTCCGCGTGAATCTTTTGAAATGCCCACAATACGTCCCGGTATTTGCCGTTTATAGACATCACGTGTTGCAAAGAAAGCAGCGTGTGGGCCTCCATAACCCAGCGGCACACCAAATCTCTGTGTGCTACCCACCGCCACGTCTGCGCCGTGTTCGCCGGGGGGGGTTAGGAGAGTAAGTGCAAGTAAATCCGTCGCCATTACCGCCATAGCTCCTGCCTCGTGGGCTGCTTCGATCATTTCGCTTGGATTGGGCACCGCGCCATCTGTTGTCGGATACTGCAGCAGTATGCCAAATACGGTCTCGTTAAATACTGGCTTACTTACGCGCACTTCGATGCCCAGTGGTTTTGCCCGGGTGCGAAGCACTTCTAGGTTTTGCGGATGACTATCTGGTGCTGCCAGAAATACATTGCGCTTACCGTTTCCCTTCAAGGCATGGCACATAGTCATTGCCTCCGCGCACGCCGTTGCCTCGTCTAGCAGTGAAGCGTTTGCAATCTCCATTCCCGTAAGGTCACACTCCATAGTCTGAAAATTCAGGAGTGCCTCCAGTCGGCCTTGTGAAATTTCTGATTGATACGGTGTATACTGCGTATACCAGCCTGGGTTTTCCAACAGGTTGCGCTGAATAACCGGTGGTACAATGCAGTCGTGATATCCCATTCCTAAGAAACTGCGTGTTAGTTGATTCCGTTCTGCTATTTTATGCAGTTGAGCCAATGCCTCTCTTTCAGACAACGCTTCTGGCAAATTCAGCGCGTGCACCTGACGAATGTTCACGGGTATAACCGCATCGATGAACTCCTCCATTGATTCGTGCCCAATGACATCCAGCATCACCTGCGCCTCCGCTGAGTCCGGCCCAATATGGCGGAGCGTGAAAACATCGGGATGGTTCGGAGGCATCATCGTTTCGGTAATATCAATAGTTTTTGCGCCTATTCGTTCACGCACAAGCATTACTGGAAGCTATCCTCGCCTCAATCATTCGCACAAGATGCAATTATCCGCACGTAAAGAAATCACATGTGAACAGAGATTTGTGGTTTTGGCTCAATAAATTATAGGGATTTCGTTGGCTTGGCGTGTGAGGCAAAATCATTTATTAACGACTGTGCATTCCGCGTTTATTTGTCGTGCTAGAAAAAGATAAATCTCATAAAAATATTAATTATCTCCGGTTGGTAATTTGTTTTTTGGTGGGATTGACTTTGTGGTTTGTTCCTGCGCCAGATGGGTTGAACGTATCGGGTTGGCATATTTTCGCAGTTTTCTTTGCAACGATTCTGAGTTTTATTCTGCGACCTGTACCGATGGGCCCGGCGGTGCTGGTTGCCCTAGTTGTTTTGGCGGGTACAAATACATTGGGAGTAACCGCTAAAGATTCGTTCAAAGTTGCAATGGGAGGGTATGCCAACACCACGGTGTGGTTGGTGGTGGCAGCGTTTTTGATTGCCGGAGCCATGATCCGCACTGGGTTGGGTAAGCGCATTGCGTTGGGATGTGTGGTTAAGTTTGGAAAGACTACGCTAGGCTTGGGGTATGCCACTGCCTTGGCTGAATTTATCCTTGGACCGGCCATCCCTTCAAACACCGCCCGTGGAGGTGGCGTAATGGCTCCAATTGTGAACTCACTGTCAAGAACTCTGGGGTCCTCACCGAGGGAGCACCCTAAGCGTGCAGGTGAATATCTCATGCTCAATGGTGCACATCTGAATTTAATTACTGCAGCGATGTTTCTCACAGGTATGGCAGCCAACGGGCTAGTAGCAGCTGCCGCCTCGGATAATGAGCTGGAGTTTGGCTGGATGACATGGCTTAAGGGTAGCATCGTGCCGGGTGGGGTGAGCCTACTACTCTTGCCCTGGTTTTTATACAAACTACTGAAGCCAGAATTGCAAGATGCGCGCGCGGCTCAAACAAAGGCGAAGGAACAGTTGTCTGAAATGGGGGCATGGACAGTTGGTGAAAAAATTATGTTGGGCGTGTTCCTGCTGCTGTTGGTTTTATGGTCAACCAAGCCAGTGCACGGAATGGAAACAGGTGTGGTGGCACTCATCGGAGTTTTGATTCTTCTTTTAAGTGGTACGGAGAAATGGGTGGACGTTACCGGTAATAAAGATGCGTGGGACGCAATGATTTGGTTGGGTGGTATGGTGACCATGGCTGGTTTGTTGAAGGAACACGGCTTTGTCGACTGGTTCGCCGGGATGATGAAAGGGCAGGTGGAATTGGCTGGCATGGGCATCTTGACCACAGCAGTGGTGTTGATGCTTGTTTATTTTTACTCGATGTACGGCTTCTCAATGCTCACAGGTCATATCACGGCTATGGTGGCGGCGTTTCTCGCGGTGGCATTGGTGTTGAATGTGCCAGGGATGCTAATGGTAGCACTTCTGGCATATTTCTCTAATCTTTGTGGTTGTCTAACCAATTACTCAACGGGCCCTGTGGTGATTTATTCGGGATTCGGGTACGTGCCTGTGGCTCGATGGTTCAAGATCGGGTTTATTATTTCTCTCTTCCATTTGTTCGTGTGGCTGGGCGTGGGGTTGCCCTACTGGAAGCTTCTAGGTTGGTGGTAATAGCTCGAAGTTATTTTGCAGTTAGAACGACGTAGTTACGTTTGCCTTTGCGCAACAAGAGGTGTTTGCCAAAGAGAAGGAAGTCATTGGTGATTTTGACTTGTGGATCGAATTGGCGTTCGTTGTTTAGATTTAGACCGCCGCCCTGTAGATCCTTGCGGGCCTGGCCGTTGGATTTACATAGGTCGCCCGCCACATAAAGCTCCAGGATCGGAATTCCTTCACCTTCAAGCTTGGCCTTTTTGATGTCCACGGTTGGCACTTCACCAACGATTTCATTAAATGTGCTTTCGTTGATTCCCTCAAGGTTGCCACCGAACAAAATCTTACTGGCTTGCTGCGCTTCAATGGTGGCCGCTTCTCCATGGATGAGATTTGTCATGGCTACGGCTAAGGCTTTGTGGGCCTCTCGCACTGCGGGGTTTACCTCGTGTTGTTTTTCCAGTTCAGATATTTCCTCCTGCGTCAGGAAAGTGAAGTATTTCAGATAGCGAATGACATCACGGTCGTCAGTGCGAATCCAGAATTGGTAGAACTTGTAGACGCTTGTGCGTGCGTCATCGAGCCAGACGGCGTCGGCTTCGGTCTTGCCGAATTTGCTTCCGTCGGCATTGGTGATGAGTGGTAGTGTGAGACCGAAGACACTGGCACTGAGCTTGCGACGGCTCAACTCGATGCCGGCAGTGATGTTGCCCCATTGGTCGCTGCCTCCGATTTGGAGGTCACAGTCATGTTCCTTTTTGAGGTAATAAAAATCAAATGCCTGCAGGAGCATGTAGGAAAATTCCGTGTAGCTGATACCCACATCACGATCCTCCATGCGTGCCCGCACGCTTTCTTTGGCAACCATGCTGTTGACGGTAAAGTGCTTGCCGATGTCGCGTAGAAAATCGAGCAGGGTGACATTGTTAGTCCAGTCGGCGTTGTCGAGCAAGCATGCGGGATTTGATTTTGTTTCAAAATCAAGAAGCTTTTTTAATTGCTTCTTTATGCTGGCGATATTGGCGGCAAGCATCTCGTGAGTGAGCAGGTTGCGCTCGGCAGATTTCCCGCTAGGATCACCAATTGCACCGGTCGCTCCACCGGCCAGTGCTATTGGGATGTGGCCAAGATCTTGAAAACGTCGTAGCGCAATTATTGGCACGAGATTGCCCACGTGCAGACTGTTGGCGGTGGGGTCAAAGCCACAGTAGAGTGCGGTCGGTGCTTCTGCCAAGCGCTTGGTTAGTGTCTCGGTATCGGTGCAGTCATTGATCAGTCCGCGCCAGGCCAGTTCATCAAGGATTTTCATCCTCACACATTAACGCTGAGTCACGTGTAACGGACAAGGGGAATTTCTGCAGGCGAAGGAAACGTTTTTCATTTCTTTCCTTTTTCAATCAAATTCAAAAGATGGTGCATAGAGACGGTATTCTTAAACACCATTTGTAGATTATCTTTTACGCCATTTTTGACTGTGTAATAGGTGCTCTGTGTGTTGTTCACGCTGGCGATCACAGCACCAAACTCGTTGAACACCGGTGCTCCACTTGACCCTTTGGCAAAATCTGCAGTGATAGAGAGCATCTTACGTTGTCCCCCATCACGTGTGTTGTCGAGATACTTACGAGAAACGATGCCTTCGCTGAGCACATAGAACTTTTTATCGGGATGGCTGAATACCCGCACTTTGCCGCCCAGCGGTGCTTCTGTGGAAATAGGCAGAGCCGTAAAGCCTTTTCCTTTGGCGCGCAGGATGGCTAGGTCTGTGGTTTTGTCGGCAGCGAGCACTTCTTCTACAGGCGCAACCCTACCATCTCCAGTCATGATGACAATTGTCTCGTTGGTTTGATTGTCTATCACATGGTAACTGGTACAGAATACTCCGTCCGAGGTAAGCATGAATCCACTTGCAGCGCCGCTGTGCCATTTGGGGCAGCTTTTGCATTTGAAGAGACCGGAAACGACTAGTACACCTTTTCGTGAGCGCGCGGCGATCTCAGCGGTGGAAAGGCGTTTTTTTCCAGAAGGCATGAGTTGAATGTCACATTTTTTTCGGCTTAATTGCCCAAGTAGTTCAACGGCTTTTACAGTATCGCCATTCTTGCGGAGTTGTTCGGTGGTCTTGTTGATTTCGCTGAGTAACCGTCGGTCGTCAATAACGTCACCGGGGAGGAAACCACCTTTCACATGCGGTTCGGCAGCACTCAATGTACATGCCATTAGTGTGAGGGCGACGCTTATTGTCAGATTTGTCTTCATATTCATCATTATGTTCCTGAGACAGGGCTATCTCTAGCCCGGTTTTTTATTGGAGACATCTCGATAATTGTATGAGCTAATTCTCTTCATTAGACTTGGACTCAGCCTTTTCTTTGGATTCAGTTGAGGCCTCATCTTGTGTTTCTTCTGGAGTCGTTTCTTCCTCGCCATCCTTCTCAGTGGCGACTCGGGCTTCATCAAAGGCGTGTTCAAGCGCGACCAGATCTTCCCCGGGCTTCAAGCTGTCAAGTTGCTCAGCTTCCCTCTGCAGTGCATCATCGTCGTAATTTGCTGCTTTGATTGATAGGCCAATGCGATGTTCGTTCTTGTCAACCTTGATGACGCGAGCACTTACTTCATCGCCAACCTTGAGGTGTTCCTTGATCCGTTCCACGCGCTCTTCACTAATCTGTGAAATATGCACAAACCCATCCATATCATGATCCAGACCGATGAATGCTCCGAAGCTCGCCAACTTAGTTACTTTTCCCGTAACCAAACTGCCGACCTTGTACAATTTGTCCATCTGATCCCATGGGTTTTCGCTAAGTTTCTTTACGCTTATTGATATACGTTGGTTCTCACGATCAACCGTATCAACGACAGCCTCAATTTCCTCCCCCTTTTTGATTATTTCAGAAGGATGGTTAATCTTTCGTGTCCACGAAAGGTCGCTCACGTGTATCATGCCATCGAGTCCATCCTCCAGTTCCACAAACGCACCGTAGGCGGTCAGGTTGCGTACTTTGCCTGAGACCTTTGTGCCCGGGGCGTATTTCTGTTCGACGGTATCCCACGGGTTGTCTTCCAGTTGGCGGATTCCCAGGCTAATTTTTTGCTCATCTTTATTTACCCCCAGCACAATCGCTTCAACCTCTTCGCGTGCTTTTAATACTTCGCTTGGCTTTGTGATGCGCTTAGTCCACGAAAGTTCGGTGACATGCACCAGTCCTTCTACGCCTGGCTCGAGTTCGACGAATGCGCCATACGAGACAAGGTTTACGACCTGTCCCTTGACCTTCGTGCCAACAGGATATTTGCTTTCTATCAGTTCCCAAGGGTTTTGTGACTTTTGCTTTAAGCCGAGGCTGACACGTTCCTTTTCCTTGTTGATATCCAGCACCACCACTTCGAGCTCCTCACCAACCTTTACCATTTCACTTGGATGGTTAATTCGGCCCCAACTCATATCCGTGATGTGTAGCAATCCATCTAAGCCATTGAGATCGATGAAAGCACCGAAATCCGTAATATTTTTCACCGAGCCCTTGATGACATCCCCTGGTGTCATCTTTTCGAGCATTTCTACTCGACGATGTGAACGCTCCTCCTCAATCAACTCACGGCGGCTTAATACAATGTTCTGTCGCTCTTGGTTTATTTTGACGATCTTGAATTCTAAGGTTTTTCCTAACAACTCGTTTAAATCTTTTGGCGGGACAACATCCACCTGTGAACTTGGCAGAAACGCCTCGACTCCGATATTTACTATCAGCCCGCCTTTTACAATCTGCTTAATCTTGCCAGGGATTACACCGCCTTCCTGACAGATGGAGTTAATCTTATCCCAATTTCGCTTGAACTCTGCGTGTTCATGGGACAGCACCACCATCCCGTCACGATCTTCAAGTTGTTCGATGAGCACATCAATCTCATCGCCTTCCTTGGGCGGTTCCTCAAGATCAAACTCGTTTAAAGATACTGAGCCCTCGCTCTTGTAGCCAATGTCAACCAGTACTTCCTTCTGGCGAATCTCAATGACCTTGCCTTTTACAATCTCTCCTTCAACAAAGCTAAAATTGCTTTGCTTAAGGGCATCTTCCATGGTCAGCATAACCTGTGAATTCCTGTGGGAAAACTAAGCCGAGAATCCGGCTAAGTCTCTATAACCCATTGGCTATCAGTTACTTGAGAAAGTAAATGTAGTCTTCGGGATTTGGTTAGTAAAATGTCAATAAACACAGCGCCAAACGCGAACCATCGCACTCACGAGATTCCGGCGAACTGCCAAGATAAGCTGAAAAAGTGTGTTTGCAAGACTATTTTAGGTGAATTTGTTAAACTAGGAATGAAGAAAATGACTAAACCGAGCGCCCAAACTTCTTTTCCAGTTCACCATAGCTCATCTCAATCAACGTTGGTCGACCATGCGGACATGTATAAGGCATGGTACAGCGGCGTAAATCCTCTAGTAATTGATTCAGTTCTGGTGTTGCCAGCGGATCGTTTGCCTTCACGGCGTGGCGGCAGACTGTTTTGATCACCGTGTCTTCACCGAGGCGCATGGAGTTTACGCCTTGGCCTGCGGCTTTTAATTCGTCGATCATCGTCAGCACAAACTCCTTCGCATCCTTCACCTTCACAAAGGGCGGCAGTGAATCGAGCAGGAAGGTGCGTTCACCAAACTCGCTCAGGCCAATCCCAAGATTGCCTAGTGTTTCGGTGTTACTGGTTACAAACTGAGCGTCGCGGGGAGCCAGTTCTACCGTTTCTGGGAGCAGGAGTTTTTGTGACACGGTTTCTTTTTCCTCCATTCGCGTCATCATTTGTTCAAACAAAACCCGCTCATGAGCAGCATGCTGATCCATCAGCACTAGGCCGCGGTCGGACTCAAGAACGACGTACAATTTTCCGATGACACCGATAATGCGAAGAGGAACAGTGAGCAAAGGTTGTGCCTTCGTCGTTTGAGGAGGGATCTCTGGGGGTGTTGGAGATGGTTTTATTGGAGAGGCATTTTCAAGGGGAATTGGCGAACGCGGTGCAGAAAACCCCATTGCCAGTATACCTTGTTTCATCGCAGATTTCACGTCCGTGATTTGGGGATCGGTTAAACCGTTGATGAAGTCGCGTTCAATCATCGCAGTCGCTAGGGGTCGTGAAACTCCCGAGTCTGAGGGCTGTTGGCTTCCGTTCCGATCTTCCCTGTGATAATCCTGTAACGCTTCCTGTACTCCCTCTGCCACGAACCGTCGCACCTCGCGTTCACGGTGGAACTTCACCTCGCGCTTGGCCGGATGAATGTTCACATCGACCTCGCCCGGTTTGATTTCCAGGAAGAGACAGCACACCGGGAATCGTCCTTTCATAAGCGAGGTGTGGTATCCTTCCTTAAGCGCGAAGTTTAGTCCGCGATTATCCACCGGCCGCCGGTTCACGAATACGTGCTGATGTTCCCGTGAAGACCGGCTTACTCCCGGTGCGCCAATGAATCCCCATAACCGCACTCCAATCGGTGGTGAGCCCGGTTCATCGTAGGTGCGTTTGGTAAGTTCCCCTTTCTGATCCAGTGCTATCATCCGCAGTCC
This sequence comes from uncultured Verrucomicrobiota bacterium, assembly GCA_964448875.1. Lineage (GTDB taxonomy): Bacteria > Verrucomicrobiota > Verrucomicrobiia > Limisphaerales > UBA1100 > UBA6614. The sequence continues at coordinate 7,299 of CAYUXV010000045.1, read as the reverse complement.
ATCGCCCCAGAGCTCTTTCAATCTTCGTTCCAAAGCCGTTGCTGCCCGGCCACTATCTGCGGGCAACCGCCATACGGATCGCCCATTGTGTATGAATGAAAACGCAACCTTCGGATTTCCCAGTGCTGCCAGCGTTAGCGCGTGTTGCACATGCGAGCGTTCCGTCTCCTCTGTGCGCAAGAATTTCCGGCGTGCCGGTAAATTGTAGAAGAGCGACCTCACCTCCACTTCTGTGCCTGATGCCGCGCCTGCCTCATTCACGGAAATCATTTTTCCTCCATTAATGATCACCTGGGTTGCTGCTTTCTCTTCCGTCAGGCGAGAGGTCATCGTGAATCGGCTTACACTGGCGATACTGGGTACCGCTTCCCCACGAAACCCCATCGTGCTGAGGGTTGCCAGGTCGTTAGCACTGGTGATCTTGCTGGTTGCATGCCGCTCCAGGCACATCAACGCGTCATCGCGGCTCATGCCGCTGCCATCATCCGTCACACGGATCAGGCTGCGCCCGCCCGCCTGTACCTCTACGCTGATCTTGGTTGCTCCTGCATCCAGCGCGTTTTCAACCAGCTCCTTCACCACGCTGGCTGGGCGCTCCACTACCTCACCAGCGGCAATTTGGTTTGCCACCTGTTCCGGTAAAAGCTTGATGCAGTTCACCCGAACATCATTGGGATGAGGTTCTCAGGTGTCCACGTGAACTTGTGAACAGGATTTGAAGGGAGCTCCTCCCCACTTGACCCGTCCAAAAAACGTCGGTAGATTGCCCTCTTCCAACGGTGGCCGTAGCTCAGTTGGTAGAGTCCCAGATTGTGGTTCTGGATGTCGCCGGTTCGAGCCCGGTCGGTCACCCCAATTTCTTTCTGTATCCGCTGCTTTTACCCTCAATTTTACCGCTACCATATCGTTGTGCCTTAAGAAGGCTTCACTTGAGCTGGTGTGTCTGGAAGCATAAGGTGTAGGTGTGCAACGATTCCTCTTGATGATTGCGATGGTGGCTTTGACGGGATGGACGGCACCACCAAAAGACCTGTTATTCGCGTATTACTACCCGTGGTACCTGAAGGGTGACTGGGCTCGGCATGACTATACCGGGACGCCGGTACTAGGTAAATACGGGACGGATAATCCGAAGACCGCGGCGAAGCATATCAAGTGGGCGGCAGATTACGGTATCGATGGTTTTTTCGTGTCGTGGTGGGGCCGAGGCTCGTTGACCGACAAGCATCTGAAGGCGGGGTTGTTGAAGACCACGAATATCAGCGACATCAAGTTTGCAATTTATTATGAGGCCTTTGGGATTCTCGATCGGGTCGATGGAAAGAAAGACAGCATCGTGGATTTCTCCAAGCCCGCCGTGATCAAGCGCATGATTTCGGATTTCTCAATCATGAAGAAGCAGTTCTTTACTCACAAATCTTACCTAAAGATCGACGATAGACCGGTTGTTGGCCTGTACGTGACACGACAGTTTCGGCATTTCAAGGCGGCGCATATTGAAGCGTTGGAGAAAGCGTTGGGCACCGATGTCTACTTGATTGCAGACGAGCCGTTTATTGTGGGTCGGCAGCGACGTCCGGAGACGGCGGAGAACTCCAGCGTCTTTGATGCGTACTCAGCGTATAACATGTTTGAGAACGCCAATATCCGCGCCGACGACACAGCGTTTTCGTTTATGCATCGTGAGGTGATGCCGGTTTATAGGGCGTGGGCAAAGAAGAAGGTGTTGCTTCCGGGGTTCATGCCCAGCTACAAGGATTTTCGGGGGAACAAAGTGCTGCTCGGGAGCGCGGTCGAGCTTGGCAAGCTCATCGAGCTGATGAAGTCGCTGCCGTATAAGCCGGCGGGCAAAGAAGTGGACCGGATTTTTCTGCTAACCAGTTTTAACGAGTGGTGGGAGGGCACTACTGTGGAGCCAGCCAAGGAATACGGCATGGAATATCTCGAGGTGTTGCGCGACGCATTTGGAGATAAGTAGGAGATAGGTCGGTCACCTCATTTCCCCCTTCGTTATTCGCCGCCGCCTAATGGCGAAGACGCCGCCCACTGTCGGAGCAGTGGATTAAATGGTTTTTCAGATAGGTGGTTGGTAATGAGGGCTGGGATGTAGGGTGTTAGGATTCGATTTACCCTGTTTTGTTATCTCCATTCTGTGTAACCCTTCATTTTCCAGTTTGAGCCATACTTTATCATAAACATCATGAACCCTTGTTGCGGGATGCGGTTCATGCCTTTATTTTGCACCATCCACTTCTACGAGCAACGTAAACCTATTCCTAAAACGCTGCTGTCCGAGGCGTCCTTGGGAACGGGATCACGTCGCGCACATTGGCCATGCCGGTGGCGTAGATGAGGGTGCGCTCAAAGCCCAGGCCAAAGCCCGCATGGGGGACGGTACCGTATTTTCTTAAATCGCGGTACCACCAGTAGTCGGCCTTATCCAAATTCATTTCCTCCAGACGCGCATCGAGTACATCCAGTCGCTCCTCGCGCTGGGAACCGCCAATGCTCTCGCCGCTGCCCGGCGCCAGGACGTCCATCGCCGCCACTGTTTTGCCATCATCATTCATGCGCATGTAGAAGGCCTTGATGTCCTTGGGGTAATTCATCAGCACCACCGGGCGCCCAACGTGTTCCTCGGTGAGCCAGCGATCGTGTTCGCTCTGGAGGTCTATTCCCCATTTAACTGGAAACTCAAATTTGTGCCCGTCGGGCACCGCTTTCTCAAGGCGCGTAATGGCGTCGGTGTAATCCATGCGTTCAAAGCTAGCCTCAACAAATTTCTCGAGCCTTTCAATGCAGCCTTTGTCGACGCGCTGCTGGAAAAAGGCGATGTCATCCGCGCGTTCATCTAGTAGCGCACGGAAAATGTATTTGAGAAAATCCTCAGCCAAATCGGCATCATCCGAGAGGTCGGCAAAGGCAATCTCCGGTTCAATCATCCAGAACTCTGCCAAGTGCCGCGAGGTATTGGAGTTCTCCGCGCGAAAGGTGGGCCCAAAGGTGTACACCTTGCTGAGCGCCAGGCAGTAGCTTTCCACGTTGAGTTGACCCGATACGGTGAGGTGGGTTTCCTTGCCAAAAAAATCCTGTGAGAAATCGATTTCGCCTGAATTGGTGTGTGGCAGGTTGGCGAAATCCAGCGCGCTCACGCGGAACATTTCTCCCGCACCTTCGCAGTCACTACCGGTGATGATGGGTGTGTGCACCCAGTAAAACCCGTTCTCGTGATAATAGCGGTGGATGGCGTTGGCCAAGCAGTGCCGCACACGTGCCATGGCGGAGAAAGCGTTGGTGCGTACGCGTAGGTGGGCTTGCTCACGCAGATACTCAAAGGTATGCCGTTTGGCTGGCACGGGATAGGTGTCCGGGTCATCCACCATGCCCACCGGGTCAACGCGTGAGGCGAGCAGTTCAACACTTTGTCCTTTGCCTTCCGAGGCCACCGCCTCGCCCTCGACGATGAGGGAACAGCCGGTGGTGAGGTGGAGAATTGCATCCTGATAATTCTTCAGTTTGCCAGGTGTCACCACCTGTGCTGGCTCAAAGCAAGAGCCATCATGCAATTGAATGAAGGATAGTCCGGCCTTCGAGTCGCGTCTGGTGCGGACCCAGCCCTGCAGCCGTACAGAATCACCCACTGTCACGCCATTTTGCGTCAACAAATCTTGAACCGACACCAGCCGGAATTCCTTGCTCATCCGAGGAGGTTATGTCCGTGCTGTAGCAAGGCCAATCGAAATAATTCGCTGCTCGGAGTTGCCTACATCAAGAGCATACAGCCAACGGCAAAAGCAATCGTCACAAGAGTGAATGTGACAAAAATAAAATCTATGGGACTGGCCTTCATAATAATTATATAAGCAAAATGGATGCCAATGATATAGCTTGGATTGATAAATGCTTTTCATTAAATTCACGAAGTGAATGAACTAAATTCATACACTAATAACCCTTTGGATGCTCGGCAGTTGCGGGCGTTTTCGATGTTGGCAGAAAAGGGCAGTTTCACTGCTGCGGCCAAGGAGTTGCACCTGACCCAATCTGCGGTAAGTCACTCAGTGAAGGCCTTGGAAGATGATATGGGGTGTCGCCTTTTAGACAGGGTGGGTAAAAAAGTGCTGCTAACTCAAGCTGGCGAGGCACTCTTACAGCACGTTCAGAAAATTTTTAGTAGTATGAACTCAGCTCGTGAATCCATTGAGCAGATGAGCGAATGGGGTCAGGGGCGCTTGCGTATTGGTGCCAGCGCCGCAGCCTGCCAGTACATTTTGCCTCGTGTTCTTAGAGAATTTAAAAATAAATTTTCCAAATGCCTGCTCAGCATAGAGCCGGGTGATACTGCTGAAATTGTTGATGCCCTGCGTGAAAATCAGATTGATTTTGGATTTACTATTGAACCGCGTAGTGAGCCGGACTTTGAGTTTTATCCATTTTTTACTGATGAACTTGTGATTCTCGTCGAACCCAGACACCCTTGGGCTAAAGCTGGGCGTGCCCTGCGAACAGAAATACCACTTCAGCAGTATATTCTTTATTTAAAAAATAGCCGCACTTTCGAGTTGATAGAGGATTACTTCTGCGTCCATGAAATGACCATCAAGTCCGTCATCGACATGGGTAGTATGTCGGCCATTAAGGAACTGGTGAAACTCGGGCTTGGCATTACCATTATGGCACCGTGGATAGCCCATGATGAACTGAAGAGAAAAGAGCTGATTGCACTGTCTCTTGGCCGCCGGAAATTAAAGCGACACTGGGGAATACTTCGTATGAAGGGGAGAACCTTCAGTTGGGCTGAAGAGGAATTTATGCAGCTATGTCGTAGTGGAGCTTCCCAATTTGCCGCCCGTAATGGACTGCGATCGCACGTTTGATTATTATCGGTAAAACGAATGGACTATTTTGGAGCCAAAAAGAGGAATATTCGCCAAATCGGTTATTGAATTAAAAAGTTTAGTATTTTATTCATGTGTAGTGCGAGCGAGATAGTGATATTTTTTGCCGTGGAAGGAGTGTGTCTTTAGGTAGTCTATGGATTTAGATTGGAAAATCTATCTGATCACGTGGGTTGTGGTAACACTGGCCTCTGGATCGATCATTCGATTTGTTTTCTTGGAGGAGGAAAACCCCTTTAAAACCGAGCCAAAAATGGCGTATGCCAAATGCGCTGGCCTTGCTTTGTTTATGGTACAAATGTTTAACCACAATGACGATTGGGGACATGTAGTTGTTGGTTTAATAACTGTGTCAATCGGGTTTATTGGAGCAAAAACCTTCTTCAAAGGGGGGTTAACCCAGTCAGCCATAATAAGTGGAGGGAATTTTGTGTTGATGTGGTACACAATATTGGCATCCGAGTGGCTCCTCCAGTGACGAGTGAGAAACTTGTCTTAGATTTAATCCAGTAACGCACCATATCTGACACCACGCAATGTGGGTCGTAGTTCTGAAAATCCAAATTGCTTCATAACGGTCTTATAGATGACGGCTCCTATGAGGATGACATCAGCTCGGTTGGCAGGGAGTCCGGGTAGGTTGCGGCGGTCTTCAAGGGGTAGAGACCATAATTTATCTGTCAGTCTCTGAATGTCTACAAGGGACAGTGTGATTGATTCAGTTTCATGCTGAGAAAGCTCGTCACTGTTGGCAAAGATTTGAGCAAGGAAAACCGGAGTGCCCCCAGCTCCGACGATAATGTCTGGTAACGGGATGTTTTTGAGATCTGGTGTGATATGTTTGTCAAAAAATTCATCGATCGATTTGGTTATAATATTTTGTTCATCTGCAGTGGGGTGGTCGCTTGGCTTGAATTGATCCAGCCAGCGTACTGTTCCGAGAGGATGGCTTTTTTGATGAAGCCATTCATCGTCATTTACCACCATCAGTTCTGTGCTGCCTCCGCCAACGTCGATTACCGAGAGCAATCCATCTCGGAATTCCGGGTGACTGCGGACACCACGCAGCACTAACTGGGCCTCGGTTTTGCCGTCTATTATTTCTAGATTCAGGCCAAGTTTGGCAATTACTTCGACCAGTTCATTGGTGTTTTTCGCTTCCCGGGCGGCGCTGGTGGCTATGGCGCGAATGGAACCGGCGCCTTTCCCTTTGGATAGGCTGATAAATTTATTAACCACGTGCGAGGTATCTGCGATGGCCTCAACATCCAGTCGACCTGTCACAAATGAACCGCGTCCTAATCGGGTTTGTTCACCCTCGTGCTTTATTGGCATCACTTTGCCATTGTCAACATCAGCGATAAGCAGCTTCACAGAGTTGCTGCCAACGTCAATGACGGCACGTCGGTTTTCAGTTTCGCTTTTATCAGTTTGGCCCATATGATTCGCAGAGATGTTTGCGGCGTTCTTCATCGAGAATCTTTTTGAGCCCGGAGGTCAACTGTTTTTCGTTTGTGTCGTCTTGACGGTAGTCATTTCGATTGTCCTTCACGAGCTGGCGCATGGCTGGGCAGCAATTTGGCAGGGCGACGATACTCCTCGAATTTCGGGTCATATGACGGCAGATCCACTCACTCATATGGGCGGGATGTCCCTCTTTGCTCTGGTATTGGTTGGAATCGCCTGGGGTGCGATGCCGGTAAATCCAAATCGGTTTCGGCATAAATATGGTGACGCATTAGTTTCAGTAGCTGGGCCGGCGATGAACATCATTTTGGCATTAATTGGATTATCCATTTTGGCAATTTGGTGGCGAATCGATGGTATGGCACAGGCGGGTGTGGCTTTTAACCTGCAAAAATTTTTGGAAATTTTCGGCATTTGGAACATTGTGCTAGCGATGTTTAATATGGCTCCAGTGCCTCCTTTGGATGGGTCTAAGATTATAGGGAACCTTATTCCCGCCTACCAACGTATACTTGATCGCATGCCAAACCCTGAAATTTTGTTTTTTATGTTTTTCATGGTTCTGATGATGGCACCGGCTAAATACAACCTGTTTGTGATTGGGCGTGGTATAGCCGAGTCATACCTGAAATTTCTGACTTGAGCTGCTGAGCTTGCACGCATCGACCGTCGTCGGCATACTGCGCGCCGTTTTAATCATGAGTAAAGAGACCATTCGAATTGCAGTTACGGGCGCAGCAGGGCAGATCGGGTACGCGCTTCTTTATCGTATCGCTTCCGGAGCAATGTTCGGTTCGGATCAACCGGTGGCGTTGAACCTCATCGAGATTGAGCCTGCATTGCCCGCATTGGAGGGTGTATGTATGGAGTTGGATGACTGCGCGTTCCCTCTTTTGAAGGATATCGTGCCGACTTCAAATTTGGTCAAAGGCTT
>CAYUXV010000044.1:0-5335 GCA_964448875.1 uncultured Verrucomicrobiota bacterium | reverse complement strand
AGAATCATATGCCAATCCAGCACACAAAGGATCCGTTGCGTTATCTGCTTGGCGAGAATCCAAGCCTCCCAACAAGATGGAAAGTTTCATCGGGTCAACGACCCCCGGAATCAGCTACTTTCCTTCCCACTTTGTCTGGCGTGATGCCCAAGTAACTTGCAGTTTTCTCTGCTATTGCCTTGAAAACCGGTCCGGCGGCCGTACCCCCATAATGCATTCCCTTCGGCGGCTCGTCAACGGCCACCATAATGCAAAGTTGCGGCTCATCTGTCGGGAAAAAACCCACAAATGAGGAATAATGTAAATCTTTAGAGTAATGTCCCTCAATAACCTTCTCAGCTGTTCCGGTTTTTCCTGCCACAGTATAGTGACTCAACTGTGCTCTACGTGCCGTTCCTCCGGGAGCAACAACAGTCTTTAATGCCACTGTTATTTCCCCTGCAGTTTTTCTTGAAACAACCTGACGCACCGGTTTTGGGAGATACTCAGCCACCACTCGTCCCTCACCATCCTGAAGCTTGCTTAATATTCTTGGCTCCATCAATTGTCCGCCATTTGCAATCGCGCTCATCATCATAACGGTTTGAAGAGGCGTTACCATCACTCCGTAACCCATCGGAATGCGGGTAATCGCCAGCTTACCCCATCGTTTAACAGGATAAACCAGTCCGTTTCTTTCACCTAATAAAAGGATGCCCGTACGTTTGCCAAAACCAAAATCAGTTATGTATTTATGGAGCTTTTCAGAACCCAGCTTTAACGCAATTTTAGCAGCCCCTATATTTGATGATTTAGTAATGATCTCTTCAACCGTTAAAGTGCCATACGAATGGTGATCATGCAAAGCGCGACCGCCGTATAGAAATCTACCATTTGAGCAATGAAACTTATGGTGCAACTTCACCTCATTCTCATTAAGTGCAGCCGCAACTGTAATTGCCTTGAATGTTGATCCCGGTTCCGCCAGATCCGTTACTGCACGATTGCGTCGCACGTTAGCGTCATTACCCGGCATATTAGGATCGTATGTCGGCAGGTTTGCCATAGCAAGAACGTCCCCAGTTCTTGGGTCAATGACGATAGCGGTAATCGCCTTTGACTTCATTCCCCTCATTGCCCTAACCAATTCTTCCTCAACTATGCTTTGTATTGCTGAATCAATTGTCAGCACAGCATTTAACCCATTACGAGGTGGCACATTCTGTACGCGTCTTTCTACATGTTCCGTACCTCCACGATCATGTTCGATGGTACGCCAACCTAATGCACCCGTTAGATGTGTATTTAATATACGCTCAATTCCTTCTTTACCCACATGTTCAACATTAACGTATCCCAACACATGAGCGGCCAATTGCCTTGCCGGATAAACCCGAACCTGTTCCTCAGTTGCTTCCGCATAAACAGCTTTTGACCTGAGAACATGATAAAACAAACGCTGTTTCTGCGTCAGTTTTACTGGCACCCCCCTCAATTCTATCTGTGCCATCGCCTTTTTAATCTCTTCCCATACCTCCGGCAGCACTTTTCTTTTTAGTCTAACATGGTTGTCATATACAAAATCACCATTCTTCTTCTTAAGAATTTCTCCATTTATATTTGTACGAAATGTAGGTTTTAATTTTTTTTCCAATTTTGCTTTATCCATCTCAAGCAGGGGTGCCAATACATATGCTACTTCTAGATAATGCTTGCCTATCCTCGTGGGATCCACGGCAATGGTTTTCACAAACTTGCTCGTTGCTAGCTTATAGCCATTAGCATCGAGAATATCACCGCGACGAGAGGGCAGCTGAATTGTTTCAATCGAATTGTCGAGAGCGCTCCCACGCAACTGATCATGTCGCCCTATCTGTAAATCAATTAACCGATATCCCAGTACTGAAAAACAACCCAACAAAAGACCTGCAAATAACAACATCCAGATCCGTCCCGAATTAACCGGCAATGGCTGGTCCTTATGTATGTTTTTACCCATCCCTTAGCGTTTTACAGTACGACGAATCAACGGTTCCGGTTGCTTTTCTGTCAGTACAACTACCGACCGAGGATTTGGAAGACTTAAGTCCAATTGCCACCGCTGGACCATTTGGTGTAGCATGGCTGGAGCTTTCAATTGTGATAATTCGTCTCCAAGCTTTTTGTTTGTTCTTCGGGTTTCGTCCAGCAATGACTCACGCTCCTTCATCTGTTTACCCAAATCTGAAATCTGGCTTTTCTGCCAGACATAACCCAAACCCATTCCACAAATGATTGTACAGACCAACACCGCAATCATTGCAGGCTTAAACTTCATTCCAGTTGAATTGTTTTTACGGTTCATTCAATTTCTCGGGAGAACTCGGAAGTATCTCAGACTACCTGATGGGTTGATGAGTGTTCGCTGCGCACCCCCCGTTCCAGATCTAACCGAACCCACATTCTGCCATCGGTTCATATTTTGAGATCCTTGCACCTGGTATCTCTGTCCTCGTTGAGTCTGCCATTCTAAGTTTAAATTTTGCCCACTACCAATTAACCTTGCCATCACAGGCTGGCTTCTTTGTGCCTTCGATCCCGATCCCGCTATTCGACTTGCCAAACTACTTGTCTTTGATAGCCGTTGTGACGCCGACAATGATCCATTTGGAACCCTGAGCCGACTGCCTGGCACAAGATTGGATTTATTTTTTGGAACCGGACGGGTCGTTGACAAGCCGTTCCGATTTTTTTGTCTATTTAATTGCTGTTCGCGGGAAGCGTTCATTCGCATATTAGTCAACGTACGACTTGGAGCATTCAAGCGTCTTGTTAATGTCGAGCTTAAACTTGGACGCGCTACAGGCTTTTGATATTTTTTTGAACGTGTTGACTCTCGCCGTATCGATGAAGTTCCTGAACTGTTTACTAGTGTAGACATTGCAGCCACAGCCGCGGGAGACATTCGTGAGCGCGCCTGATTAGCCAATGCCATCGTCCCGACGGACCGGATATTTGTATCACCCTGTCCTTTCCTTAACCCTGGCGGCACTGCGTCGGGACTAGCATGCGATGGGGCAGGTGGCACACCCATCATTGTGTTCCCTCTACTGCTCTGTGAATTTACGCCAAAACCACGAATTGGCTGTGTTAGAGACTGTGAGTTTATAGATTTCCCAGCTGCGCTCTCGGCCATCATCCGTAAAGTATTACTAGCCTGCCCTGCAGCTGCCTCCTTAGCAACACGTGCTGCGGCAATGGTTTTCTCATCGGCAGCACTTTCGGCAGCCAATAACTGAGTCTCAGCCTTTTCCGCAAGATCAACTTTAACGGGATCACCTAGCTTTTTTACTTGTCCACGAAGCACCAGTCTTTTCCCCTTATCATCTCCAGAAACGTGTTCACCCACCGTTATATCAGGGTCTATCCCTGCCCTCATAAGGCACCCCGTCAGAATCGAATGCCGAGGCCGTAAATAGTCCACCCATGTTGCCAGCCAGTTTCCCCCTTCATCTGCTGCCACAGTCACATGCATTTGAGGCAAATGTTTTCGTGTATTTATTCGAAACTCCGCACCGCCGGAAAGCATCCGACCGTGGACATCATATCCATTTGAATTTGAACTGAAAGTATCCCAAACAAGAAGGCCTTCTCCCTTATGTAATGCGAGACTTGGAGAATGCTGTCGCCCAACAATATTCACATTATGCCGAACTGCATCAGCCAAAGCCGCCCCATTTGCATTAAATGACCGGAAATAAATATCACTTTGATTAATCCGATCCAATTCATCAGTTTGCACCCAAGCCGCTACAAAACCTCCTTCTGCAAAACCATGCACTACCGGCTCGGAACAAATTGCGTCGCCATTATTCAAGCGCCACTCAGTTTCAGTTGGTTTGCCTTTACGATCGAACCTCTTGCCAAATAGATTGCTTCTCAGATTAGGTGCGCCATCAATTGCTTGACCAGCAATCGACTCAGAAATCCAAGCAACTACGAAGCCCTCATCTGCCAATGAAGCCACTCCTGGACTCGACTGGTTACGTTTCGTCTGGTCATTTATCCTGAACTCCGCACCTATCCTTGTACCCAAAGCCGTGAAATATTGACCATAGATTCCCGTACCACTTCCATCCTGTTCATGACTTGCCCAAACCACCACTATATCGCCATTCGCAACTACCTCTAGTGCCGGATTGCTCTGAATTCCGGACAAGTGACTATTTACCCGAACATCAGCCGTTAGATAGGTTCCATTTGGGGCGATAATCCGTAAATAGATATCTCTATCTGCTCGCACACCGGCCTCCCACACTACGACTGCACCACCATCACGCAGAATAGCTACTTTGGGATTCTTTTCCAACCGACCATCATCTGCCTGACTTACACGAACAGGAATCCGCGTTCCTCTTTTGTTTTTATCGAGAGATTGAAATAAAATATGCTCTCCGCCACTTCCAGTAGTTTCACTTTGCCAAACTACATAACCATTTTCACTGCCTAACGCCAAATGAGGCCGTTGCTGGTGCCCCGGAATTTCTCCCAGCAATTGATACTCTGGCCCATTCATACCAACTCCAGCCTCAAGTATATATGTCAGAGCAAAAGGCATCAGCACGATCAATCGGGTAAGGGAATTCAAGAAAAGGCTTTTCATAGCTTACTCCTTTTCCAGCACGCGCAACTGTGCACTGCGGGCACGCGGGTTTGTGGTTAATTCTTCTTCGCTTGGCTTAATAACGCGTCGATGCACCCAACGTAAGGATGGCAAACCATTGCCTCGCACATGTTCATCCCCAAATTTCTTTACCGTTCTTGCCTCTACAGAATGAAATGTTATGACCGCTAAACGACCCCCCGATTTCAAAATCTCTGATGAAACCTGTAATCCCTGCTCCAATAATGACAACTCGTCATTCACAATCATGCGAAGCGCTTGAAACGTACGTGTCGCCGGATGCAACCGTCGCCCACGTCTTGGCAAGGCGCGCTCCACCACTGCCGCCAATTCGCGAGTTGTCTCCAAGCTATTGCTTGCGCGAGCATTTACTATTGCCCTCGCCACGCGACGCGATTGTCTTTCGCCTCCCATTTCCCAAAACCAATTTGCCAATTTTGATTCCTCAGCACCGTTGACTAGTTCCGCAGCAGTCAACGACTTACGGTCATCCATTCTCATGTCAAGCGGACCATCATGTTGGAAACTAAAACCTCTTTCCGCTGTATCCAGTTGTGGTGAACTGACACCCAAGTCCAGCAGCACACTGTCCACACTGTCTTTCTTAATCCATTCCCCAAGCTCCGAGTAACTTTGGCGTCGGACCTCACACCTTGTGCCAAAGCAAGCGAGCCTCTTTTTGGCAAACGCAAC
>CAYUXV010000043.1:0-8545 GCA_964448875.1 uncultured Verrucomicrobiota bacterium | reverse complement strand
TTAATGATAATCCCCCTGGTATTAAATTACCCGCCCCATCAACCATCTCAACCTTTGAAACCATGCCCAATCCGGATCCAGTAACATTCATAACATCTAAATCACGCTGATAATTTCCAGCGCTCGCTATATTTGCCACGTATGCAGTTAGAACAGTCCCTCCGCCTCCGCTGGAGGGAGTGGTCGTAGTTGTAAACGCGGTTCCTGGTGTGTCGGAGGTAATGATAGCATCATCTCCAGATACTGTGGCCGTCACTGCTGTGGAAACACCGTTGGCAGCATCATTTATCTTGGCGGCAATGGCGGTTGCTGTAGCTGCATTACTTGTACCCCAGGCGGTCGAAGGTATTGCGGTGCCATTGATAGTGATTACAAACGAGTCGGCTCCGGAAGTAGCATCACCTACAATTGTCACCGTGTCTACCTGTGTTATTGCTGCTGTAATTCCACTAGGAGCAATCCCGACTGCGAAACGACTTGCTTGTGATGTCGTAGCATTGTCGCGGGCACTTGATAGCAAGAATATTCTAGATGTATTATTTAGATCGGTGTCAGCGAGAGAACCACTTGAAAACTGTACACCCGAAGTATCAATAGTAATTCTTTCATCCGCGACTGTAACACTAGGGTGTGGCAATGTTATTCTGGCCGGACTTCCAGTGACAACATCAGAACCATTTAGGTCAACAATCCTAACTTCCGATACAGCGAGAAAACCTTTACCGTATATTTCAACGTCATCACCATATAGTTTTGACCTGTTAAATGCTCCTGGCACTGCAAAACCACTCAAGCCGGTTACCTCAGGCTGAATATTTACAGCAAACATCAAAGAACTGTTTAAGTCCGTATTGTCCGCTGCATTGTAAAGACGCAATGAGCGTCGAATAGAACCATTCGTGTCAGCATCTGAATACGGAATAGCATTTCCCGCTATTTGTATTCGTGTCCCGTTGTCCTCTACTGTCACTGCTGAATTTGGCAGTGAAATATAAACAGGATTTGGAAATGACGTCCCATCTTCCCTAATAACCTCAATTGTTGACGTTGTATTCAATGCCGTCCCATTGATTTCCAACACACGATCTCTCCTAAACGCACCATTAGATGTCACGGAAGTCCATGTCACACCGTTCTCTTCTAGTTGTGTAAGTGTGTTTGCTACCGGCTTAGCGGTGACAACTGAAATCAATTGGTTAACCGGCGGACTCAAAACAAGTCCCAAATCTTTTGCTGCGACATCGTTTCTCCTTGCCACTCTCAATCTACGATTCGAACCATCCGCACGATAATTAACCGAATTCATGGAAAGCACAGCATATGTATCATCAATCACTTCAAATATCGCCGATGAAGGGATACCGTCTGATACACCACCTCCTGAGATACCTTTGTCAAAAATCGCGGATCCATCACTCTTATCAACACGAATATACCCTAACTTTGTTTCGCCAAACGTTTTACTTTTAAAACCATAGCCATGGAGCGTAAGTGTTTGCTCTCGATTATAGATAAATTTATCTGCAGATGTTCCCGTAAGAACAGGTCGGCCTGTGTTGATATTAAATTTTTGCGGACTTAACTGACTTGCCCCAACCGTATTCCATACTCGCAATTGCCGATCAGGCCCTTCAATGGATTCATTAAAGACCCCAGCAGGAATATCAATTTGTTGATTCGACACCACATACTTTTCCACCGGCGATATACTCTGAAGCACAATCCCTCCACTAACGATGTCAATTGCTGTTGCTGAAACAAGACCATTCCCAATTATAGTTAACGTTTCTTCCGTCCGGGTGTATGTTTGTGATTCAATCGGATTCACACCCCCATCATCGCTTACCATTGACACTGTCGGAGCTGACGTACTTGGGATTATCTCATTATCTATTTTCCAAATCATCTGCTCATCAGGAAAAACCACCACATCATTAGGACCGGGGCCCTTAATCCATCCCCATAGCCCCCCATACTTATCCTGATTACCAACCAACGATGTCTCACCGCTCCAAATCATCTCAAAATCCTGATTGAGTTTTGTGAAGGCAAATTCTGACGACGACCCTACAGGATTTTGGCCTTGTGCAACACGATGCCAAATCACACCTGGCCCCCTAGCTGCATCATCAGGTAAAAAAGCGACTGGGATTTGATTCCTGTCATCATCAAATACAAAGGCTGTCCAATCGCCGTGATGAGCGCCATTGACGTCTGTCGTCGTGTTACCTCGCGAGAAGGCAATCGGCACACCATCAGCCGACACACCCAGGTCTCTCACAGTAAACAAAAAATCAGGAGCGACTCCCTGTGATCTTGCCAGTGTCCCCTTCGCATATACCCACCTGCCATGACCTTGAAAAATGCTTGCCCCTTGGTTTGTGTTATTCAGGTTGAATGTTTCAAACCCTTGACGCACCACAATTGTTTCCTCCCAGACAAAGTTTGTTGGTATAAACACCTGTGCCATTAATGAGTCAAATGGCTGATGGTAAAACTGTATTTTATCGATTCCTCCTCTTATCATAGTCGCCTGAGGCCCGATTGCAAAGGCAGCCCCTACCGGTGGGTTCTGCGAGTTCAAGTACATGCCGCGCGGGGGAGGATATCCTCCGGGATTGTTAAGGCCAAGGGCGAACATCCAATTGGCAGGATTTGTCCGTGGCACAAAAAAATCCCTGTCACCACCTGCCCTGGGCCAAAAGGGAAACCGCCCGCCACTTGGCTGCGGAAAATGTAGCCCTATCGGAATCCCGCTCCAATTGGCATTAACCGCCTGCATTTCGGCTGCTGTCATTGGCAACATTTGCGGCGGTGTAATTTGCTGCACATCAGCGTGAAGCCGCTCATATTTGTAATTATTGGTACGATACAAGTATTTCAATCCACCTGCATCATCATAGGTTAGAGCGTGACGCGGCTTGTACTGTCCACCCATCGAGTTCATGCGATCATAATATACGCCAAAACCAAACAAGGTCGGCTGGTCATTCCAATACAACCTTGTGTCGCCATAAAAAGAATCTGGAATAGCCGCAACAGATGACCACGCATTACCGCTCGTATCAGCCGTGAATTCCTCCATGTCAGCCACCCCGACGGTGTTAAGCGGATTAGGCATTGTAGCATTATGTATAAGTCTATAGGCATACGTTACCCCGTTAATCTTGTCGGTTGCCTTCCAAGTCAACGGATCATAGTTACGTAAACGAACTCGAAAATTCATTTGCGTCCTAGCCGCATTAGCGGCGGCCCCAGCAATACTAAACGCATAACGGTGCGGATTACCTAACCCTAACTGATTTACCAGCATCCCAAGCACAAGGCTTTTTAAATCAATTATTTGTGCATTCTCCGCGGTAGTATTCACCCACGCGGTGTTGTAATTACCGGCGAACCCGTGTTGTGCCAAATCCAACTGACTTACACCGCTGTAAGCCCCGTCCTCAGGCACGAAGAAATCGTTTACGACCCGAAATGCATCGTTCACAGCATCAATTCCCTCATATCCGAAATAACTGACGAAACTGGCGTCAAACGAATATGTAAGCTGAGGCACGTTCCACCGATAGAACATCTTGATGTCTTTGGGGCCTCCCAAACCGAATACTGTGGCATTATCTGCCTGATTGGCTGCCATGTTCCAGTTAACCGCAGCAGTGCCTAGCTCGGCTACATTCATTGGCCCAATCAAGACAAAGGCACGCGCAGAAGACGTACTAAACCCAGCAATGCAGAAGACTATAATACACAGACTGCGCCGTATGATTTGATTCAGCATACCTACCCCTTGACTCCTTTAGAGAACTCCTCCTTGGTGAAAGTAATAGTATAATTTATATTAAGTCAATAGTTTTTACTCGATTTAAACAGTGAATACTTGATATTACATTATTAATATTGATGAGAAATGGCTGATCTGGATCTATCCCACCCACGTTTTCGACGGCAATTTTCTTTTGTCCTCTACGACAAAATCGCCAGAGATTTTGAAGATTTACTCAAAAAATGCAGACCAAATAAAAAAACAGACCTCATTGCCGCTTGTATTCGCTATGCGCTTGCAGAAATCAGCGGGAATCCTGACCCTCAAAATGATCGCGATATTGAGAGGCTGAAAAAACATTACCAAACTGCGACCCAATCATCCCTTCCAGCTAATGAAGATGATATCTCGGCTCTAGAGGAAAAAATCCGCTCAGAAATGCGACAGGAACTCCAGGAAGCCGTTAATTCCAGTGTGCAAAAGACATTAGCTGAATTTCTACTCCAGACCCCAGCCAGCCAATTCAAAGAGATGCAAGCAAAACTATCCGAGAAGCGCGACGAAAACGACTGAGCTATTTCACCTCGCCAACTGCACTCAGTCAGACTAAAACGCGCACATGCCCATCCTGCCTATTTTGTTGTCCGCACTACTACCGTTCTTGGTAGCCGCACGCCAACCCAATGTCATCATCCTCTTTACCGACGACCAAGGCTCAGTGGATTTGAATTGCTACGGAGCCAAAGATCTTGCCACGCCAAATATGGATTCACTTGCCAAGCGTGGAGTGCGATTTACACAGTTTTATGCGGCAGCACCGGTGTGTTCACCTTCGCGGGCTGGGCTCTTAACTGGTCGTTATCCCGTTCGCGCAGGCATGCCAGGTAATGCCGGCTCAACCAAGGGCCGAGCCGGATTGGCCCCAAGCGAGGTAACTATTGCCGAGATGATGAAGGCAGCGGGTTATGCGACTGCGCACATCGGCAAGTGGCATTTGGGCTATACAACCGAGACGATGCCTAATGGGCAGGGGTTTGATCATTCCTTCGGGCACATGGGTGGCTGCATTGACAACTACTCGCACTTCTTCTACAGGCAAGGCCCCAATCGGCACGATCTTTGGCGTAATGGCAAAGAAATTTTAGAAGACGGTAAATTCTTCCCTGAACTGATGGCAAACGAAGCGGCAACGTTCATCGCAGCCAAGAAGACCAAACCTTTCTTCATTTACTTCGCACTGAACACACCACATTACCCTTACCAAGGCTATGCCAAGTGGCTGCAGCATTACGCCAAACTCCCCCACCCTCGCAACCTGTATGCCGCGTTTCTCTCAACACAGGACGAAGCTATTGGCCAACTACTTCGCACGCTGGACGAACACAAACTGCGTGAAGACACCATCATAATCTTCCAAAGCGATCACGGACACAGTCATGAAGAACGTGCTCATTTCGGCGGTGGCAGCTCAGGGCCTTATCGTGGAGCAAAGTTTTCCATGTTTGAAGGCGGCTTGCGTGTTCCAGCCATCATTAGCTGGCCGGGCTCCTTGCCAGAGGATGCGGTGCGCAATCAACTCGCCCCCAGCTGCGACTGGCTACCAACCATAGCAGAGCATACTGGAGCTAAGTTGCTGAATAAGGACATCGACGGCAAAAGCAGAGTGAAAATAATCAAACAGAATAAGGCAAAAACACCGCACGACGTATTGCACTGGCAGACCGGCCGTGGACGACAGCCACGCTGGGCGGTGCGTCAGGGTGATTGGAAACTGATTGGAAACCCACAGGATACCAGCAACAAGGCACCTTTAACGGCAAAGGACAGACTTTTCCTCGTGAATTTGAAAGAGAGTGTTAGTGAGATGAAAAACTTGGCTCAAGAAAACCCGGAGATCACCCAACGCCTAAAAAAGCTGCACGATGACTGGGTCCTGAAAAACGCGAAATAAGCGTAGCAGGCACTATTTCGACTGCGCTAGCATCCACTTGATAATCCGCTCGCGTGCCGCCTTGGTCGGCGGCGTCACGTGCCCACCACCAGTCACTTGCCAGAGTTCCGTAGTCACACGCCCATCCTTGCTCGTAAAGCGGGTCACCGTTGTCTCGCTGCCGGATACTCGCCTTGCCAAATCGATCCTTTCCTTGCTTGTATCTACTTCCTTTTCACATTTATTGAATTTTTTCCAATTTTCGAAATTCTCCTTTGCTGAGGGATAAGTCCGGCCAATAATTTTCCCACCATTCCACTTGATGGTGCTGTCCTTAGTGCCATGGATATGTAGAACACTCACGGGATTCTTTGGCTTTCTAGGCCAATTCTTGAAACCTACCCCTGCAAAAGGAACGATTGCGGTTATCAAATCTGCATGATCCTGAGCCATCCGATAGCTCATAAAACCGCCATTTGAGAGACCTGTGACATAAACCTTTTTCTTGTCGATGCTGTATTCCTTTTGCGCCCATAGAATCAGACTCCGTAAATAAGTTGAATCATCATTCTTATTGCCCCAATCACAACAGGCATTAGTTGCATTCCAACTACGATCTAACCCACTGGGAAAGCAATAAAGGAAACCATGCTTTTCAGCTAAATCCTTTAGTGGAAAGAAACCTGCCTGCCCTGCCCCATTGGAAGTAAAACCGTGCAGGGACAGGATAAGTGGATATTTTTTCTTGGGATCATAATTCTTAGGCTTAAGAATCTTATAGTTGCGGGTATTTTTCCATTCTGGGCCTTTTGCAGGCTTCTTTTTTTCAGCAGAAAAAGAAATTAGGGTAAAACTGATAGACAACAGTATAAATGACAGGCGTTTCATAAAATGCTTAACAAAAATACGATTATAATCGGTGAAGAGTTACAGTCTATCGACCAATTAATTCATATGAAGAACGGCTTTGATTACACCGGTCTCCGGCTTGAGCCAATTAGTGAATTCACCAATAAAATCATCGTAACTTGCCTGATGTGAAAGCCATGGATCCGTGTTAATTATGCCCTCCTCAATCAAACTGATGATACGCTTAAAATCTGAAGGCAGCGCATTGCGTGACGCCTTAATGGTAATCTCAGGCCGGTGAATGGCTACGTGGCGAAACTGGAGCTCATCGGTGGTGATACCCACATACACCACCTGCCCGGTGAAGGCGCAGAACTGGAAGGCGTTTGACATCGAGATATGACTACCCGTGGCGTCGATGACCGTTGTAGGCAGTTCACCATCATTCACCTCGCGAAGACGATCCACCTCAGTTCCATCGCCCTTGAAAAGGACCGTGTGATCCACGCCCATCGGCGACTCGCAGAACGCAAGGCGCGTTTCATTCATGTCCATCACCGTGATTTCGGTCTTGGCCACCTTTAAAAATTCCACCACTGAACGCCCGCTCGGGCCCGCACCAATCACAAGTACTTTTTCACCTTCGCTCGGGGCTGCACGATCCACACAATGGCATCCAATACCAAGTGTTTCCACCAGCGCCAGTTGCTCCATCGTCAGTTTCTCGGAGGCGTGCAGCTTTCGTGCAGGTAGAATAAAGCGTTCGCACATGCCACCATTCTTGTGAACCCCTATAACTTCCAGCGATTCACAGCAGTTGGTGGCCCCGCGCCTGCACGGGAAGCATTCTTGACAATTCATATAAGGTTCTATAGAGCAACAGTCGCCAATCTCCACGACATCCACGCCCTCGCCCACCTCCATCACCTGCACTCCAAGTTCATGACAGGGAATAACCGGGTATGTGTAAAAGGGCATCTTGCCCAGGTAGCCTGAAACATCCGTTCCACAGATTCCCTCGCGATGCACTTCGACCAAAGCCTCGCCGACGCCCGGCTTGCCAGGTTCGTCGATGTCGACCGTTGAAAAATGCTCCGGCTTCTCGAGTCTGATTGCTTTCATTTTGGGCTAATTGTTTTCAGGCAACCCCTCAATGTGGCCAATGTCCTTGATGGGTTCAATAATCGCGAGTACTTCAGTAAGCAGTTCCTCATCCATCGGTGTGTCAGCCCACTTGGCCCAATTGCGAACATTTTCTGGATTGGCACTGCCGGCGATGGTAGTGGCGATGTCCTCGTGTGCCACGCAGAATTGAACAGCCAGTTGCGCAATGTCCACACCTCGGCTTTCACAAAGCTCGGCAGCCTTCTTGCAAGCCTCACGGACCTTCTGTGGTTCCTTGTGCCACTCGGGCAACGTGGCATTGGTAAGCAGCCGCGCACAGAAAGGGCCGGCATTCATGACACCCACTCCCTTTTCCTTAAGGTACGGGAAAAGATCAGCGAAGCGCGTGTTCTGCAAATGGTAATTGTTGTAGGAAAGAACGACATCCACATCGATCTGGTCAATAACGAAAGGGAATACCTTCATTGGGTATCCGGAGAAACCGATGTAGCGCACTTTGCCGGAATCACGAATCTTTTGGATGGCCGGAATGGTCTCATCAACAATCTGCTGCATCCCCACAAACTCAATGTCGTGACAGAGAATGATATCCAGATGATCGACGCCCATTCGGTGCAAGCTCACATCGATGCTCTCGGTCACGCGCTTGGCGGAAAAGTCGAAATGCTCCAAATCGTAACGCCCCAGCTTGGTGCCCAGAATAAAATCCTCCCGCGGCAAATCACGCAGCACTTGCCCGAGCAACACCTCGCTCATGCCGCGCCCATAAAAAGGCGAGGTATCGATGAAATTCATGCCCAACTCCAGCGCAACACGGCAGGATTGCAGCGCTTCATCGATGGTCACGCGCCGAAATTCTTGTCCAAGAGACGAGG
>CAYUXV010000042.1:0-43602 GCA_964448875.1 uncultured Verrucomicrobiota bacterium | reverse complement strand
CACCGACCATAACCACGCCAAGGCTGGCGTCAATGGTGACGGGTGAACAACATTTGATTCATGACCCATATCACCCATGATAGATAGTCTCCGGGTGGCAGAGCCACGTCCTCCGTGAGGACGAATGCACCCCCCTGCTGAAGGTCAAGCCCTTGGCTCTTTAGCGGTGGTTTGGGCCACCGGGTTTGCCTTGTTGCGCCCGGTGGCCTGTCTTGTCTTCACCTCCCCCAAAAATGATCTTGGAAGGGTTGTAAGCCGAATTTTGTCTGCGCCGGTTGCCCAGCGGAGAGGATCATTTATCTTTTGCGACCTAACCCGGAGCCTTGGTCGTTTCCGACCGCGGGACGGACCGTCCCTTGGCCCCCTATTTGGTCTTGCACCCAATGGGGTTTTCCGTGCCGCCTCGCTTGCGCTCGGTGCGGTGGGCTCTTACCCCACCTTTTCACCCTTGCCTCAGCCGAAGCCGTGGCGGTTTATTTTCTGTGGCACTTTCCGTCGACAATCCCTCTCGAAACCGCCGCCCGCATGTATCCCGAAGTGGTCCCCGGGTTACGCGGCATCGCGCCCTGTGGTGTTCGGACTTTCCTCTCCCAGTGAATCAACACTGAAAGCGATCCTCCACCCTTCCAAGCTCAATTGGAATGATAATTGAGAAAATGCGAAATTTCAAGCAGGCCCTCTTGGGGCAGGCTTTAGTCATCAACGGCCGCTTCAAGGACCATGTTCGATGTGAAGTAGATAATGACACCGCAATGAGGACAGTAGTTAACATTTTCACCGTGCTTGCAATCAACGATCACCTGCGGCGGGAGTTTCATGTGGCAATTGCCACAGACCGCGTGCTCAATGCCTGAGACTGCACTGGGTCCCTTTTTTGACAACAACCGCTCATAACGATCCATTACATCTTCATCGATCTGTGCAGCAACCTCTTCACGCAATGTTCGGGTTTCATCAAGGTGTGAGTTCAGATTTGCTTCGCGCTCATCAATAGCTGAATGAGCAGTAGCCTTGTCTGAATTGGCAGCATCAAGGTCAGCTTGAGCCGCCTTCACCGTCTCGGCCTGCTCATCTGCCTGCATCATTAATTCAAGTTCCTTGTCTTCGAGATCAGATATAACCTTCTTACAATGAGCCATCTCTTTGCCTAGAGCCTGATATTCGTCGTTCTTCTTGGTAGCAAGTTGTTGATTGGCATATTTGAGAATCGCTTCTTCATTTGTTGAAACCTCATTCTCCAATAGCTTTCGGCTCGATTCGATTTCATTTGCCTTTTGCTTTCCTTCCTCATGTGCCTGCTCAGCAGAGGCTGACCGAGTATCTGTGGCAGCGCGCTCCGCTGCCAAGCCCTCCAATTCGGCCTCTGTTTTCAGAATAACTCTGTCTCTTTCCCGGAGGATTAGCAGTTTCTCAATTACTTCAAGCATTTGGCAGACGCCAAGTTAGAAGGACAAGGTGTCCAAGTCAATGCATGGAATCAGTGAATTGAATTTACTGGCCAAAGGGAATTCTCAGCGGCAGGCTCCCCGCTTTCTCATGCGCGAGCAGATTGTCATTCTGGATTTTGGTTCGCAATATACGCAGGTGATCGCGCGCCGCATCCGCGAATGCAAGGTCTACTCAACGATTCTAAAATACGATACATCCGCAGCAGAGATCGCTGCACTCCAGCCAAAGGCCATCATTCTTTCGGGTGGCCCGCAGAGTGTTTACACACGCAAAGCCCCCCTGCCCGACCGAGGGATTTTTGGTCTTGGCATGCCAATACTTGGCATTTGCTACGGCCTTCAGCTAATGGCCAAATACCTCAATGGCAAAGTTGAAGCTGGTCAAAAACGCGAATATGGAAAAGGCACTTTGCGAGTAAAAGGCAGTCGTTGTCGACTCTTTGAAAAACTGCCGCGTCAGCTACAGGTCTGGAACTCACACGGCGACAAGCTCACCAAGCTTCCGAACGATTTCAAGGCTGTGGCCATTACTGAGAATTCGCCTTATGCCGCCATCGAAGACCGAAAACGAAACTTTTTTGGCCTGCAATTTCATCCTGAGGTCGTGCACACACCTCGCGGCATGGCGATCATCCGAAACTTTGTCCATAAAATTGCCGGCTGTGGGCGCAAATGGAACATGCGCAGTTACATCGACCAAGCTGTAGAGGATATTCGTACCCAGGTAGGCAAAGAACACGTTATTCTTGGCCTGTCAGGCGGAGTTGATTCCAGCGTGGCCGCGGCGCTACTTCACCGCGCCATTGGCAAACAACTCACCTGCATTTTCGTAAACAATGGCGTACTCCGCGCACGCGAAGCTGAGGTCGTACGCGAGGTCTTTGGCCGGAACTTTAAGATTAAACTCATTTATGAGGAAGCCACGGACCTTTTCCTCAAAAAACTCAAGGGAGTCACAGACCCAGAGACCAAACGCAAGCGCATTGGCAAAACCTTTATTGATGTTTTCCAGTCAGCAACCAAGCGCGCCGGCAAAGCGAAATTTCTCGCACAAGGCACCCTCTACCCTGATGTTATTGAGTCTGTACCTATTGGGGGCAATCCAGCCGCCCTAATAAAGAGCCATCATAATGTAGGCGGCCTCCCAAAGAATATGAAGTTCCAGCTCGTCGAGCCATTGCGATGCCTTTTTAAGGATGAGGTACGTCAGCTAGGCATTGAGTTAGGCTTACCTAAAGAGATTGTCTGGCGACAGCCATTCCCGGGCCCGGGACTCGCGGTCCGCATCCTCGGCGAAGTAACGCACGAACGCCTTGAAATACTTCGGAATGCGGACACCATTGTTGTCGAAACAATGAAGGCCAGCGGCCTGTATTATAAAATATGGCAGAGCTTCGCCGTACTATTGCCCATACGCAGTGTCGGCGTAATGGGAGACGAGCGCACCTATGACTACACTATCGCCGTGCGTGCCGTTGAAAGCCAGGACGGCATGACCGCTGACTGGGTGAAACTGCCCCACGATCTCTTGGATAATCTTTCCAACCGTATCATCAACGAGGTCAAAGGCGTAAACCGTGTGTGCTTGGATATATCCAGCAAACCACCGGCAACAATCGAGTGGGAATAAAAGACCTCTCGCCCCAAATTGACAATTCACCTATACAGAGGTAGGTTACCTCTATTCTCAGGCAATCCAGGCCAAAACCTGGAGTGAGTACTATGAAACAACGTTCTTCCCGACCGCTTATATTAGCGGCCTTCTTCCTGATAATGTTAACACTTGTATGGCTTGGCACACCCCCAGGGAAATCTGATCCATCTAAAGAATCGACCAAAAAATATCGTGGTTTTACCAAGCTAAAACATGGACATCACTGGCACCTTGGACGCCGTAACAACTCATACAACAATGATAATAATAAGCCAAAGACACATTTCAAATCTGAATCGGGACATGATATAATAAAATTCAATGGGGATCAGGGGCTCTCAGATAATATCCAAAAAATCCTCAGCGATGGAGTCGATCCAGTTGTCCCACGTCTCCCTATCGGCCACGTTATAGTTAATGGCTTTGCAGCGCATCCTGACAGGGTCATCGCAAGGCTCGATTCTGATACTAATGTTGGAGAAATTCAGCAATTCCTGAATGAAAACCAAATGGAACTACTTAATGACCCAACTCAGGAGAACGGTATAGCAATCATACAAACTCCTGCTCCTCATAGAGGTCCAGATTCTGGTGTAGCCGTTGTCAAACAAGCAAAAATATTACAAACATCAGGTTTGTTCAGGTTTGCCGAGCCGGATTATGTGTTGAGCACTGAAGACACAGAGCCAAATGACGAGGCACTGTCCAACGGTTGGCTATGGGGCTTACACAACACTGGGCAAATGAGCGGAATTTCTGGAATAGATATAGACGCCTTGAAAGCCTGGGGCACCACGACCGGTTCTCATAATGTAACAGTCGCAGTTATTGACACAGGTATTCGAGCCACTCATGCCGATCTAAAATCGAATTTATGGATCAACACAGATGAAGTTGCAGATAATGATGTGGACGATGATAACGATGGTTTTATAGATAATATCTATGGGATGGATGCAATAAATGATGATGGCGATCCATTTGATGATAACGGTCATGGAACACATGTAGCCGGCACAATTGGAGCAAATGCAAATGACGGAAATGTTCATGTAGGTGTAGCCTGGAAGGTTAAATTGATGGCCTGCAAATTTCTCGATCAAAACGGCAATGGATACATGAGTGGTGCTGTTAGAAGCATAAATTTTGCAGTTTCAAATGGGGCGCGAATTCTTAACTGCAGCTGGGGTAGCTTCGGAAACAGCCAGGCTCTGTATGACGTGATGAAAGACGCGCGTGACGCCGGCATTATAATTGTTTGCGCCGCTGGAAATTCAGGCCTAAACACAGACACTTTTCCGCATACCCCATCCGCGTTTGACCTCGATAATATTATTTCAGTGGCAGCGGTAAACAACCGCGGACAACTCGCATCATGGTCAAACTATGGGCAAGGAAGCGTAGACCTCGGAGCTCCAGGAGTATCAATCTTTTCATGCACAGCCAATTCTGATACGTCATATTCATTCTGGAGCGGCACCAGCATGGCTGCACCGCATGTAAGTGGTTCCGCTGCCTTAATGCTTTCAGACGATCCGGACCTAACAGTAAATCAACTAAAAGATCGGCTCCTTAACACAAGCAAACTTCTGGAATCCCTAGACGGAAATACAGTCTCCGGAGGTCTACTGAATACCTTCAACGCGCTTCAAGGAGGCGGTGATGGCGAACTCGAAATCACTATCACCTCATCTAAAGACCCTCTTAAAGGCGGGCAAAGCGCACTCCTTTTTGTGCGTGTCACAGATGTCGTTCCTGTTACGGGTGCAAATGTTTACGGCTCAGCAGGAGACACCGATCTCGTTTTCAGTGATGATGGTGACGGCCCCGATATTATTTCCAATGATGGCATCTACACCTCCTCATTCGAGGTAACTAATGATCGCACCATCAATAAGATATCGATTGATATTACCGCTTCTGCATCAGACAAGGAATCAGCCAGAGCCACCGTAGATTTAGACGTGCTTCATGTCCCATTAAATGACAATTACGAGAACCGGTTTGAAATCAGAGGATCAACAGCAACACTCTGGGGTCATAATAACTATGGAGCCACGGCAGAACAACGCGAGCCTCATCATTATTTTTGGAAACCAAAATGCTCAGTTTGGTTTGAGTGGACGGCTCCCTTCTCAGGGATTGTTTACTTAAATACTAGAGGAAGCGACTTTGACACCATCATGGCAGTCTATCGTGGCAACGGTCTAAACAGACTGCGACGCATTTCACGTGATGATGATAGCGGCGGAAACCTAACCAGCGCAGTACGTTTCTGGGCAATTAGCGGGCGTACTTATAATATTGCAATTGACGGATGGGGCGGCGACCAAGGCCAAATACGAGGGCAACTACGATTAACACGTCCATGGCGGTGGAGTCGGCGTCGTTAAGTTAATCACTGTCTCCGACTAACCATCGGCACAAAACGAACGGGCAGCACGGCCTTTTGCCTCACCTGCCCGTTCTTCTTTTCAATAAGATATAATTGTTGATGCTCGCGAGACCCCACAGGAATAATCACCCGCCCGCCTTCTTTTAACTGATTAACCAAAGCTAGAGGAAGATCTTCGGGCGCACAGGTGACAATAATGGAATCAAATGGTGACTCTTCGGGCCAACCAGCAAATCCATCTCCATTTTTAATGTGTACATTAAAAATACCGAGTTGCTTTAGGCGGTTACTCGCCTTCGCAGCCAATTCGTCAACTATCTCAATGCTGTAAACATTTTTTGCCAAAAAAGACAATATAGCCGCCTGATAGCCTGACCCAGTGCCAATTTCCAACACGCGATGATCCTGCCCGCATAAAATTTGCTCTGTCATGAGCGCAACAATAAACGGCTGCGAAATTGTTTGGCCGCAGCCAATAGGGAGTGCGGTATCATTATACGATTCATGACGGACATTCTCGGGAACAAATTCATGACGCGGCACCTGCCGCATCACCTCAAGCACGTCTGGATTTTTTATACCACGCATGGGCGGACATATTTGTTCATCCACCATTCGATTTCGCGCCAACTTAAAACCCTGTGTACGTGAACCCATACAGCCCTATATTCTACAAATTCGGCTGGGCGGCCTCAAAATCTTTCAAGGCAGTCCACACGTCATCAATTTGGATACTCTCAATACCATCACGATGCTCAATAAGGTTAAACTTTCCACTTCTTGGGCCCCAAACCAATTTATTGCTTGGCCCCCACAAAATAATTCTATCCATTCCAAGCACACCTGCAAGATGTGTTATCCCGGAATCATGCCCCATAAACAGGGCGCATGACTTCATTTTCGGAACCAAGTCAACAAGCGCAATATCCTGTACTATTTCAGTGCGTTCAGGAGGCAAGAGTTTTCCCAATCTATTAATCGTCCTACCTTCTGCTTCTCCTCCGATAATTAGAAAGCAATAGTCTGTCTTTGCTGCAATATGGATTAAAAGTTTGGCCCACTTATCTTCGGGCCAATTCTTTTTTTCCCCTCCACTCCCTGGATGTATGGCCACCCAAAACTCACTGCTTCTGGTGTCATTCAAAACAAAATGAAAATCAGTCACATTCCGGTGCACACCAATGTTTGCCAACGGCTCAAACAGCTGGTCGGCAATGTGAATTTTGCTACCCGCCTCAATAAATGATGAACCACACACAAAAGCACCAATCCCACACCTAGACACATTCTCAGCAAATACACTCTCAGGGTCATGTAGATATGAAATAACATACCTACTACCAGCAAATACTGCCTTCATGTTTAAATCCAATTTACCCTCTTTTACAAAAAACTCAGCCATTAACCTTGAGTCAAGAGGCCAACAAGCATCAGCCAATCCATTGATCAACGACAAAGGTATTACATTTTGTTGACCAATAATTTCAAGACGACCATCTGGCCAATGGTTTCTGACTGCAGACAGAATAGGTAAGGTGACAATGAAATCCCCTATGGCCCCTCCCCGAACGACTACAATTTTGCCGTCCTGAATCAAATTTCCTCCAGAATTAAATATAAGCTAAAAGGCAGTAAGACCTGCAATCAACATGACAACGCCGGCAACCGTGCTGACTGTACATACATATTTTGTCCGCTCGGAATTTGCATATTTCCAGTTTGCCAAATCACGGAATCTCCAAGGGGAAACAGTAAAAACTATACCGGATATTATCCAAACATAAGCAAACGCAATAAATGGAATGCGCCAATCGGTATTCTCAAGCCTGATTGTTTCTATTACAAGTTTTGCCATCAACATAAGCACTATAGCCATGCCACGAACAGCAAGGTATTCCTTGAGGTAGTAAATAGCTCCCAGCCCGAGCAACGCAAAGAATATCTGCATCTTCCCCTTGTATACACCAAAATCCGCAAGATTCTCATTTTCTAAAATCACAAGAAACCAGATTGTGCCAAGGAGCATCATGATATATCCGGCTGTAACATTACGTGAAAAATTCCTCAGACAGCTCGACAACATGTCCGGCTTAATCAGACCAAATATACCATGGCCAAGAAGGAGCAGGCTAACCATTACCGCCAAGAAAGTTGAATCAATCTCAGGCACAATCAGTTAAGATTTAAAATTGCGGGATCACCATAAAGGGTTGTTTGTGTGGCTTCAGAAATTGCCACATTCATTACTTCCCCGATGTGGCGATCCACCCCCTCAAATACTACTATTTTGTTGCAACGAGTCCGACCCTCAAGACGCGCAGGGTTTCGACGACTGGGACCTTCAACGAGCACTTCCATTTGTGAATCGATATGATTACGGAGTTTGCGTTCTCTAATTTCGTTGATACATTTCAATAAACGAGAATG
This sequence comes from uncultured Verrucomicrobiota bacterium, assembly GCA_964448875.1. GTDB lineage: Bacteria > Verrucomicrobiota > Verrucomicrobiia > Limisphaerales > UBA1100 > UBA6614. The sequence goes on along the minus strand of CAYUXV010000042.1, from coordinate 35,678 downwards.
ACGGGCCTCGATTATATCCTCAGGCAACTGATCCGGCATTGCAGCAGCAGGGGTATTGCGACGCTGGCTGTATTTAAAGATAAAAGCATTATCGAACTCTATTTCCCTGCAAAGAGTTAGGGTTCGATCAAAGTCATCATCAGTTTCACCGGGGAAACCAACGATTATATCTGTACTGATTCCTATTGCGGGATCTTTGCCTCGCAACTTTGAAACTAGATCCGTAAAACGGTCGCGAGTGTACCCGCGATGCATAAGTTTCAACATGCGATCACTGCCACTTTGTACAGGGAGATGCGCATGTTCTACTAGTTTTGGCAATCTCACGTAGGCATCCACCAAGTCGTCACCGTAACCTTTTGGGTGCGGAGATGTGAACCGAATGCGTTCGACGCCATCAATTTCATGAACAGCCTCAAGGAGTTGGACAAAAGCACTCTTTCCATCCTTTGTGCCAATCTCGCGCTTACCATAACTATTAACTATCTGGCCAAGCAGCGTGATTTCCTTTACACCCCCATTCGCCAGCTCTCTGCATTCTTCGGTTATATCCGTAATAGCACGGCTTCTTTCACGCCCACGGGTATAGGGCACTATACAAAAGGTGCAGTACTGGTTACAGCCCTGCATAATACTGACAAAGGCAGTTACGGATTTCTTGGATTTGTTTCCGGCGTGAAGATGTTCACGGATGGTCGCCTCACTGCCCTGCTCTTCTTCTGTATCCACGATCTTATTGCATCTCTCACCCAAGAGCTCACCGACGTAATCAGCAGCGCGGTGGAACTTTTGTGTGCCCAACACAAGATCAACATCGGGCAACTGATCAATTAATTCACCCCCACGACTCTGTGCCATGCATCCCATGAATCCCAACACAGCATTCGGACGTTCCTTGCGAAACCGGCCAGCCACAGCCTCCATTTTATTAATCGCTTTTTGCTCAGCAGCATCTCGAACACTACATGTATTTAGCAAAACCACATCTGCCGTATCTAAATCGGTTGTCAGAGAATAACCCTTGGCTAAAAGCTGAGCACCAACAGTCTCACTGTCCCGCTCATTCATCTGGCACCCATAGGTTTTAATGAAAACACTTGGCATTTTCAGAACCACGGACGGTACGACAGAGTCATTTAAATTAAAAGAGCAAACAAGATTCCCGCTGCCATCAACCGGGCATTGCGCAGAAGGAAGAGCTCTGTTAAAAACTCGCTGCCTCCGGGTGAAACCATGAGCAATAACGACTCACTTTCCGAACGCCGAAGGGCCTATTGGAGGGAAAACCTCCGCATCATGACATGGTTGATGGCCGTTTGGTTCTTCGTCTCCTATGGCTGTGGAATCCTTTTTGCAGAACAGTTAAACAAAATACAAATAGGAGGCTACAAACTCGGATTTTGGATGGCTCAACAGGGGGCCATCTATGTTTTCGTCGCTTTAATTTTCATATATGTGCGGCTTATGAACAGGTTGGATAAAAAACACGGGTTTGCCGAACAGACTGACACACCAACCGAAACCGAGCCACAGGAGGACGCGTAATGGACGTCAAGACATGGACGTACATCATCGTCGGCTTATCTTTCGCCACTTATATAGGGATCGCCATATGGAGCAAGGCAAAGTCCACAAAGGAATTTTATGTGGCCGGCGGTGACGTAAGCCCCGTAGCCAACGGCATGGCCACCGCAGCCGACTGGATGAGCGCAGCCTCGTTCATTTCCATGGCAGGGCTGATCGCCTTTTCCGGTTACGGCGGCTCAGTGTTCCTTATGGGCTGGACTGGTGGCTATGTGCTGTTAGCGCTGATGCTTGCCCCGTACCTAAGAAAATATGGAAAATTTACTGTTCCAGAATTTATCGGCGAACGCTTCTACTCAAGAACTGCGCGCGTTGTAGCTGTAGCTTGTCTTATCATTATTTCCGTAACCTATGTCATTGGACAAATGAAAGGTGTTGGAGATGGATTTTCCAGTTATCTTGAAACCGACTACAACACAGGCCTATTCATCGGCATGGGTATAGTGTTTTTTTATGCCGTGCTCGGCGGCATGAAAGGTATAACTTACACGCAAATTGTCCAGTATGTGGTGCTCATTTTTGCCTACACTGTGCCAGCCATTTTCATTTCACTCCAGCTTACCGGCAACCCCATCCCGCAACTGGGCCTCGGAGGCAATGTGGATGATGGCACGCCATTGCTGGAGAAGCTGGATCAAGTTGTCAAAGACCTTGGCTTTGGAGAATACACCACCAGCGTGATGGGCAGTAAACTGAACATGTTCGCCTACACCCTTTCATTGATGATCGGCACCGCCGGACTGCCGCACGTAATTATTCGCTTCTTTACCGTGCCAAAAGTTAGCGACGCCCGCCTCTCCGCCGGTTGGGCACTAGTCTTCATCGCCATCCTCTACACCACCGCCCCTGCCGTAGCTGCCATGGCACGACTGAACCTCACAAATACCATCCAGCCCGTCTCCGTGGTGGATAAAAACGGCAGCCTCTTAGACAACAATAGCAGCCTCGAATATACCAAGCGTCCAGACTGGTTCAAAAAATGGGAAATCACAGGACTTTTAAAACACAAAGACAAAAATCATGACGGGCGAATACAATATTACAACGATACCAACAAAACATTCGCCTCATCGGCCGAATCCGAACTCGGCTGGAAAGGCAACGAATTAGTGCACATTCCGTTTGGAAAAGAGGAGAAAGACGCTAAGAACGGACCCGACAAAGATTTCTTAGTACTCGCCAACCCTGAGATCGCCAAGCTGCCTGGATGGGTAATTGCGTTGGTTGTCGCCGGCGGACTCGCCGCCGCCCTGTCTACCGCCGCCGGCTTGCTGCTCGCCATTTCCTCAGCCGTGTCACACGACCTCCTAAAAGGCATTCTTAAGCCGGAGATCACCGACAAACAGGAACTCACCGCCAGCCGAGTTTCCATGATCGGCGCAATTATGGTCGCTGGATATTTCGGACTGAACCCCCCAGGCTTTGCCGCCGGCACTGTGGCCATGGCTTTCGGGCTTGCTGCCTCGTCAATTTTTCCCGTCCTCATGATGGGAATTTTCTCCAAGCGCATGAACCGACAAGGCGCTATTTCCGGAATGATCGCCGGCATCAGCATCACATTGCTCTATGTCTTCCAACACAAGGGCATCTTGTTCATTCCCGGCACTTCCTTCTTGGGCGACATGAATGCGAATTGGTTCCTTGGAATTCAACCAGAAGCCTTTGGCGCAATAGGCGCACTGGTAAATTTTATTGTAGCCTTTATAGTTTCCAGAAAATCTGAAGAACCACCAAGGGAAGCGGTGGAACTCGTAGAACGTATCCGCACACCGGGTAATTAAGCTCTCTCACCGCCCAGTACTTCCACGATTGATTCCTGCAGCACATTTACAATACGGCGGACCTGTTTCTGCGTAGTGCAATATGGCGGCAAAATCGGCACCACGTTTCCAATCGGGCGCGTAAGGACACCACGTCTAGCCATTGCATCACAAACACGAATGCCTGCCTGTGCCTTTAGGGGAAAAGCTTCCCTAGTACGCCAATCAGCAACAAGTTCAACCCCCGCCACCAACCCCACCTGCCGCACATCCCCAACATGCTTTAGTTGCCACAATGATGCCAATTCATTGCAAAGACTCTCCCTCAAAAGCGACCGAGCCTTGCGTGATGTCGACCCTTGTAATATATCAAAACTCGCTAACGCAGCGGCCCCGCCAAGTTGATTACCAGTGTAACTATGCCCATGAAAGAATGCTTTGAATTCATCGTACTCCCCCAAAAATACATCAAATACCTCCCGGGTGGTCAACGTAGCCGCCATCGGCAGATAACCACCGGTCAAACCCTTCGCTAGACATAAAAAATCCGGTCCGACTTTCTCATTTTTAGATGCAAATATTTCGCCAGTACGGCCAAATCCTGTCAAAACCTCATCTGCAATTAATTGTGACCCATTCTCACGAACAATTGCTTTAACATGTTTTAGCCATCCCATTGGATGTGCGATCATTCCTGCCGCTCCTTGCATCAAAGGTTCAACAACAAATGCCGCATATTTTTTGCGATTAAACTTCTGTTCTACTTTGCCTAAACATTCCCAGTTGCATTTGCGCGTTTCGCGCGCATCTATTCGTTCCGGCTTCGCACGATTAAATGGACACCGGTAACAATAAGGTGACATTACCTCGTCGCTTTTAAACAACAACCCTCTGCACCCTTTATGAAACATATCAATATGCCCAACACTCGCCGCTCCCACGGTGTCACCATGATATCCTCCTTCTAATGAAAGAAACTTGGGTTGCCTTGAACGCCCTGAACGTCTTGCAAACTCATAAGCCAATTTTATCGCCACCTCCAATGCTGTAGCCCCGTCGTCTGAAAAGAATACTTTTTGTAACGGACGGCCAGCTTTCTTCACCAATCTCTCAGCCAATAATGACGAAGGCTCATTCGCAAACCCCAACGCAGATGTATGCGCAACTTTCCCCAGCTGACGCTTGATAGCTGCGTTAATCTTCGGATGATTATGCCCATGAAGATTTGTCCAGATTGAGGCATTGGCATCAAGATATTTTTGGCCTTGCACATCCTTCAAAACCGCCCCTTTTCCACTGACTAAAACTATCGGCTCCCTTTTTCCCCATTCACGCATTTGAGTAAATGGATGCCAGACATATTGCTTGTCCACTTTGGCCAGCTTATGCATCGCCAATAACCTCCAAAAGTGCATCTATGTCTTCGGGCGAATGGGATGCGCTCACAGTAATACGAAGCCTTGCTGCGCCGCGCGCAACTGTAGGATAACGTATGGCAGGAACTAAGATTCCACCATCCATGAGCCTTTCCGACAAAGCCAAAGCATCATCCTCAGAGCCAACAATTAATGATATTATTGCGCTACGAACAGGAGGTATTGTCCATTTTTGATGGACGAGGCCATTTTTTAATCTATCGACCAAACTCCAAAGAATTGTCCTGCGTTCACCGCCCTCGCTGGACTGGACCAATTCAATGCCCGCTTGTGCTGCCGCAACTTGTGCAGGCACAGGCGCAGTAGAAAACATAAAGGTCCTGACTCGATTCAGAAGTAGATCAATCAACGCTCGAGAACCACAAACATATCCACCTGCGGCCCCAAGCGCTTTTCCTAATGTGCCCATCTGGACCTCAATTCTCTCCCCTACATCAAATTCCTCCACCAAACCACGTCGATTTTCGCCATACAAACCTGTTGCATGCGCTTCATCAACCATTAGCCATGCCCCATATCGCTCCTTTAATTCAACTAGGTTCAGTAATGGAGCGATGTCCCCTTCCATCGAAAACACACTTTCTGTCACAACCAAAGTTCGGCCATCCTGTAGCCCCGCCCAATGGAGAATTCGTTCCAAATCATCCAAATCATTATGCTTAAAAACACGCAATTTAGCTTCAGATAAACGCGCGGCATCAACTAGACAAGCATGAGACAGTTTATCCACTACAATGACATCCCCCTTCCCTACCAATACAGGAATAACTCCGGCCGCTGCATAACCCGTTGAAAATGATAGGGCCGCTTCAGTTCCCTTGAAGTCCGCCAAAACAATTTCCAACATTTGATGAGGACGCAATGAACCGCTAATGAGGCGTGCCGCTCCAGTGCCGGCACCAAATTCCTCCACTGTTTTGGCCACCGAAACTTTCAGGACAGGATGATTTGCAAATCCCAAATAATCGTTTGAAGAAAAATTAACCATCTCACAATTATTAATTTCAACACGAGCACCCTGTGCAGAATGAATCTCACGCAGGTGACGCAGCAGACCAGCCTCATCAATATTCAAGAGTTCTCTCTGAAGAAATTCCTTAAAATCATGCCTCATAACAGGTGCTCAATGGTGGCTATCGCAATTCCCATTGTCCATCAATCATCACTGAGTCAGGCCCAGACTGTTCAATCACAGCATCATACACATTATCGACCAACCCTGTATAAGGAACAGCTATCAAATCGGCAAATGCCCCAACTGAAATTTCTCCAACCTTGCCAGCCCAGTTAAGAGCTTTTGCACCATTGACCGTCGCCATAGACACTATTTGTTCAGAATTTGAGCCCGGATAATTTTTCTGAAACAATCGCATCTCCTCAATCAAGTCCAGTTCTGCGTTTGAATTATTAACTGTTGCCAGACTATCCGTACCTAGACAGATATTAACGCCTGCTGCTTTTAACTCTTGGAAACGAAATGGTGTATGCCCAAAGTAATCATGACTGCGAGGGCAATGAGCAATACTTGTGTTGCTTTCGGATAAACGATGAATATCAGCATCATCGAGATAATTACCGTGCACCACGAGGAGCCTATCACTCAACACACCACAACGCGATGCTTGTTCAACCGGAGAATGCCTACCGCAATCCGACATGTCTCGCCCGACATCCAGCAGTCTTTGGTACAATGAACCTCTGGCTTTAAGAAACATGGTAGATTCGTCCGCAGATTCCGCAATGTGCATCGTCATGCGCAAACCATCTTTCTGCGATATCTCTGCACATCGACGCAAGGCATCAGGATTAACTGTGTAAGGTGCGTGCGGAGAAATACCAACATCGCCACGCCTAGGCTTATGACTCTTCAGAAAGTTAACAACTTTCTGCACAGCATTGCCTGAATCGCTTTCAGACTTAACTGTTATGAGTTCCAAATATGATGAAAGTCGCAAATGAGTTTCAGCCCAAATATCTTCCAACAACTCCAGTCGAGTCTCAATATTACCCACAGTAGTTATACCTCGCTTAAGGCACTGTGACGCACCTTTAAGCCATGATTCCCGCCACGCATCATCACTCATTACATTTTTATGCCACATAATATCGCCAATCCATTCATTGAATGTTTCGGGGGCAGAAATGCAGCCAGCCAAACTGGTATAATCAAGGTGGCAGTGCGCATTAACAAAGCCCGGCATTAATATGACGTCACCTAAATCGTCAGTGTCACCATGCAGATCTCTCCATTCCCCGACCTCGGCAATACAGCCATTTTCTATACGGATTACCCCATCAATAATCGGGGGACGTGAGATTGGTAACACTATGCGCGCGCGCAACAACATGTGTTGAAGCTAATCGAGAGAACACCTGTGGGTCAAACGCAGCGTCAAGCGGCTGCACTCAAGAGCGACTTTTTGGCCGCTGCAGCTAAGCGAGTATTCTTCGCCTTGAATTTGTTGTGTCGCTTACGGATTTGTTGTTGGATTTTCTTGGTGGCCAAGTCAACCGCTGCATAAAGATCATTTTCAGCATCGCGCGCTATCAGGTTTTGCCCTGGCAAATTAACCTTCATAGTGCAGGTGTATTTTTTTTGCGGCTTACCCTTGTGATCACGTTCAAGATTCACAAACGCGGATAGCGCATAACCATCTTGATCTTCAAGTTTCTCAATCTTGGAACGAACATATTCCCTCAGGGATGTGGTGAGGCTGACTTTGTGAGTGGATAGTACCAGCTTCATAGTATTTGCAACCTAGCACAATTTTAGGCGCTTTCCAGTTGCGGCCCGTAAATGTTATTAACAACGAGTCATTTTGCGATGTTGATCGAACACTGGCTGAAGAGCTTCAGACATTTGATCCTGAATTGCCTGTTTTTCACGGTATATGGCAACATTATGTTTTCTTGGGCAGGCACTCTCCCGTGAATTTAACTTCACAAAACGATCAGAAATATCGTTTATTGCGATATTTTCTCCATGATTATTCCGCCAACACCACATGGCCTGAAGAGCCGCTCCAAAAGCCGCGCCCTCGCTCACCGCCAAAGTTACCACCTCAGCATCGAAAACATCGGCCATAATCTGTCGCCAAATCTTTGAATTGGCTCCGCCACCGGTTGCACGGATTTGCCGAGCCTTAACTCCTAACTGTGCAAGTCGGCGTAATCCGTAATTCATACCCAATGTTACACCTTCTAGTGCAGCGCGAGCGAAATGCCCGTCCCTATGCGTTCGTGTATTTGCCCCGAACCATACGCCGGTACCATTGGGAACATTGGGTGTACGTTCCCCCTCCAGGTATGGCAGCAATAACAATCCTTCACTACCAGGTGAAACTTTGGAGGCAGCCTTCTCATATTGCTGATGTGAGAATCCATAATGTTTTCGCACCATCTCGGTAGCTACCGTTACATTCATCGTACAAAGCAGCGGAAGCCAACGGTTTGTTGAATCACAAAAGGCAGCAATTTCGCCCAACGGATCAATGACTGGTTTTGCAGCACAAGCATATATGGTGCCGCTAGTCCCAAAACTAGCGGTAACAATGCCTGAGCGTGTATTGCCAGTACCAATTGCACCCATCATGTTGTCACCTCCGCCGGCGCTTACTAGAACATTAGCAGACAGCCCAAGCGATTTAGCCGTTGCCGCAGAAAGCGGGCCTGCCGGCTGATCGCTGGGAATGATGGGCGGCAATTTGTCAGCCAACCCAGCATCTATGCTTTTAATGACAGAGGATGACCATCGACGATTCTTTACATCAAACAAAGCAGTGCCACTGGCGTCGCCACACTCCATAACCGCATTACCAGTCAGCCACCAGTTAAGATAATCATGTGGCAACAACACAGTAGCCAACCGCTTGAAGTTTTTAGGCTCATGTTTTTTTAGCCAGGCAACCTTAGAAGCGGTAAAACCAGGCAGGATAGCGTTGCCAATTCGACTGATAGTCCTTTTTAAACCGCCAAGCTTCGAGGTGATTTGTTCGCACTGTGCCGTGGTGGTGGTGTCACACCACAATATTGCAGGGCGAATGATATCGCCATTCTTATCCATCGGCACAAACCCATGTTGCTGCCCGCTTACTCCAATACCCTTCACCTCAACCGAGCTTGCCTTGGCCGCTTTTAGTGAAGCCTTAATAGTTGCAGCCGTAGCCTTACGCCAAGTTTCCGGGTGCTGTTCTTTCGCGCCGGCCGGCAGGCCGGGTATGAGGCCATATGCACGCTGAGCACTTCCAAGAACTTTACCATTCTTACCATCCACCACGAGTGACTTAGTAGACTGCGTGCCACTATCAATTCCTATAAAAAGTTCTCTCATGACTGTTTTAAAGAAGATTCAAGAAGGAAAGCTCCGACCTCGCCAATCGAAAGGGTTTGTTCGTGCCTGGTTTTTAAATCCTTAACCGTAACTGTACCCTGATCTTCCATCCGCACAGTATACTTTACCCCACATTCAAGAGCGCGCTTGAACTGTTTATCCTGTTTTAAAGGGACAATTGCAAAATCCACATTCCAACCCTCTTCTCGGAGAGTTTGGGTGAGCGCAATCGTAGAATCACGCAATAATTCATCTATAATTAGCGCATAAATATCAATCTCGCCCTTGAATTCAGGCATTAATCCACGGTCCTTGAGTAATTCCGCAAGCACAACGTCACCCATGGCGAAGCCAGCTGCTGGAACATCGTTTTTACCGCCAGAAACGAGGTTCACCAACTGATCATATCGCCCCCCTCCGGCTATAGCCCGAAATTTACCGTGGCGATCAAAGGCCTCATAGACAATGCCGTTGTAATACGCCAGACCCCGGATGACGTTGTAGTCAATTTTTACGTAATCCCCAAGACCACGAGCAGCAAGATTATCAATGACCAGCTGAAGCTCTTCAGTCGGTTGACCGGAATCTATAAAGGCTCGAATCGACTCCAGAGTGAAACCAAGAGCCTTAAATTTTTCATCGCTCTCTTCAGGTTTAGAGCGCTCAAGCTTGTCTACTGCCTGATAAAAATTGTAAGCCTTCGACTCATCGTTACATTTACTGTCAAAAAATTCCTGCCAAGCGTTACGGCTGCTGAGACGTATCACAAAATCATCAGTGGTTAGGTTAAAATCGCGCAAAACATCAATTAGCAGCGCAATAAGTTCCGCATCGGCAGCAGGATCATTTTCACCAAATATGTCAGCGTTAAATTGAAAGTGCTCACGCAAACGCCCTTTCTGCTGTCGTTCATACCGGAAAAGCTGCGGCACAGAGTACCATTTTATAGGTTTTTTGTAATGACGCTCACGGGCCGCTATCATCCGCGCGACGGTGGGTGTCATTTCCGGACGCAGGGATACATCACGTTCGCCTTTGTCGACAAAATTATATAATTGCCCAATAATCTCTTCGCCACTTTTGGCAGTGTAGAGATCTAGCGGCTCCAGCGGTGGGCCGTCATATAGCTGAAATGCATAACGGCGGGCAACCCTATGCCAGCGTTTAAAAATATATTCGCGCGCACTAGCGCTCCAAGCTTCGCCCTTGGGCAAAGGCTCGGGATAAAAGTCACGAAAGCCTGGCAACCGATCCATCTAGAGAGGAAACAGGTGGGCGCCCCTGAAGGTCAAGCGTTTGCGTCAAAATCTGAAGATGGAAGTTTACCAACTTGGTCTCGCATTTCCTTTCCAGAACGAAACTTAACGATAGCTTTTGCGGGAATGGGAACATCTATCTCTGGATTACGTGGATTCCGCCCTATACGAGACTTTCTGATAACGACTTCAAAAACCCCAAAGTTTCGAAGCTCCACGGTTTCACCACGGGCCAGTGCCCGGGTTATAGATTCAAGAGATGCCTGAAGGACATCCATGATTTCCTGTTGATTTAACTTGATGTTTGGATCTTGGGAGACATCGATGACAATTTCGCGTTTGGTCATGAGAAGAAGTGGTCAAGGTTGGTTTACTCATTTCACATCTCCTGTTTACGCCGCTTGACAATGATGTCAAGTACCCACGGAAATATTATCACAAAAACACGCGCGCTAATAGAACACAGAAGAGCTATAAATTAAGATGCTCAAAAAGCGCTTGGGGTTCTAATCTCATGTTAATATAAAATGGACCAAACTCTGCATATCTTGCGCTTACCTCATCAAGCCTCATCTCATAGACGATATCCTTAATAGCATCGAGTTGCTGGGCCATGAGAGTAACACCCCATTCCCAGTCATCCAAACCAGCACTACCAGTGATAAGCTGTTTTATACGACCAGCAAACTTTCGACCCGTGATTGCATGAGTACGCATTAATTTTTTACGTGTATCAAAATCAAGCATATACCAATTGTCTTCCCCCTGCCTCTTTTTAAGCATCGGATAAAAACACATGATTTCCCAATCGGGCATCTCGGGATATAGGCGGAATTTTTCGTAATCGGCCTTCCACTCAGTCAACTCGGCAATTTTGGCATCGTATTCGGGTGTGCCCTCTTCCAGCTTAAATTCTCGCTGCGCGCGCGCCTTTAGGTCCGCTTCCGTCGGCTGATACTCGGTCAATTCAGTGATACTCAGATAACTGTAAACAATTTCAAGTACTCCAGAAGGGAAACACGACTCCAAATTACGATGCATCTGTGTCAAACCGCCGAGTTCCTCATGAAAAAGACAACAGGCAAATTCAGCTTTTCCGCCGACATTTGCATAAGTTCGCAAAAGTGGATGCGATGGATTATTATTCGCTTTGCATAGTTCCTCAAACTTTTCACGTGTACTCCCTTGTTCTTCTGGCAATAGTTCATCCCAAACCATTCGGTCTATACGATAAAAAAGGTGCATCACATGGATGCCCTCGGACAACTTGACAGTCGGTAAGCTCATTTAATATTTGCCTCAGACCGTGCGACAACCTCATCCACTTGGCGAGTAAATAGAATCTTAACCTGTAATCTTTGAAATGAGCTGGTAGAGCCCCACAGAGCCCATGGCTAGCGCGGAAATCCACAGAAACACCGTCCACGCGTTGCTGGGCTGGAGTGGTGGATCGGTTTTCTGGTAACGAAAATAGAGTGCTGCTGCAGCGAGAAACGGTAACATTAGCGCCTGTGCCACGCCTCCAATGAGCACCATTGTCACCGGTGAGCCCATCACACAATACAGCGCTCCGCAAATCAGCGGAATGCCGATACAACACTTGCGCACCAACTTCATCCACTGCGAGTCGTCTTTAATCGTTTTCACTTTGTACAGCACGAGGCCATCGGCGAGCAGGCGAGCGTTAGAGGCGGTGCCACTAACGAGCGTGGAAAAAAGCACCACGAACGCGCCAATGAGGAAAATCGTAAACCCAGCCGTGCCTAATGGTGCGAACATTTTTGACAGATCGACGATCATTCCCTCTTCGCTCAAACCCGTTTCGCGCAGGAACGCGGCTCCAAGCAGGTAAAACACCACCGTCGCTGATGTGTAAATGACCATCGACATCCACGCGTCAATTCGCATCACTCGCAGCCAACCCTGCGCACGCAGGGACCAACTACTCGGACGCAACTCCGCGTTGCCGAGCTGATTGCCACATTGACCGCACTTCGGGGCCAAACTGGCTTTACGCATCCATGCGAAGCCCGCTGTATAGACCGTACCCAGAAAGGACTTCTTCGCGCCGCATACCGGGCAGTCGTATTGACCGCTGGCATCCTCTTTCATTGGTCCTACATTTCGCGAGTAGCCCTTTTCAAGGCACCAATACGGATAATAAATCAGCTCCGTCGCTCCCACGCCGATGATACCAAACGCCGCAAACGCCGTGCTGAAATCAGCTGGCAACTCGAACCGCAACCCTTCGCGAATCTGATCACCCGTGATTGCGAAATCCTCCATCGCCGTCGAAGTCTGCAACATCACCAGCGCATACACAGTGGACAACATAAAAAATACCACCATGCACACCGAGAAGCGCTCCACTGTGCGGTATTTCCCCGAGGCCAGAATCGCTGCCGTCGCCACCGACACTCCGATCGCCAGCCACTTGTCGGGTGTCATGAAACCCTCCCCACCCTTCGTAATCCATTTTAACTCCCCAAACACCTGCGCTACACCACCCACAATGCCGCCGAGTTGGAAAAAAACCGCCACGAACATGAACAGCCAACACCAAACTAACCAAGACACTACCAACCGCGGCCCGGGCATCTCGTTCATCAACTGCAAAGTTGTCTTGCCATGTACCACCGCCGCGCGACCGAGTTCGACTTGTACGAAGACTTTGATGATGCAGCCAATGATGATGAACCAAAGCAGAGAAAATCCGTGATCCGCCCCAACTTTCGGCGTGGCGATCAATTCGCCAGAGCCCACAATGCACGCCGTGACAATCAGCCCCGGGCCAAGATGTTTGATGATACCGCGCCAATCCCTGGGAGCATCTTGGGGTTGAATATTGTCCGCGGACATTCAAAACACGGTACGGGAATTAGATTGAGCGTTCAAGGTCTTCAGTGATGATTTAAAATCAGTTGAGAAAACAGATAACGTCTGCCTAACTTCGCGCATGTTCGGCTTTGGCCAGCGCGAGGTTCAGGATCGATTTTCCTTAGAAGCCTTAGGAAAACAATACCATTTCGTACCGCCACGATTCGGCCGATTCATTCCCGCACTGCTACGACGTTGCCTACCTTACTACATGAGCCGAAAATACGGTATTGAACAATGGGAGGTACGCGGTAGCGATCTTCTTAAAGCATCGATCAATGATGCAAACGGTATAGTATTATCACCTAATCACTCTAGAGATAGCGACTCATTAGGAATTGGTTTTATCGCCACAAAGAACAAAACGCCGTTACATTTCATGGCAGGCTGGCATGTGCTCTTAGAAAGTTGGTTTCAGCATTTCATCATTCCGCGCGCAGGCGGATTTAGCATCCTGCGTGAAGGCAATGATCGGCAATCCGTACGCACGGCCATTGATTTAGTTGCTAATGCTCCGCGTCCTTTAATTATTTTCCCAGAGGGATATGTCACCCGCACGAATGACAAACTCGGAAACCTACAAGAAGGTGTTACATTAATCGCCCGCCGTGCTGCCAGCCAGAGAAGCAAGAATCAGAACGGCTCAACCGTAATCCATCCCGTCATTATCAAATACCAGTTTCTCGGAGACTTGGAAAAGGAAGTCACACCAAAATTTAGACTCTTAGAAAAGAAACTCTGCCTGCCGGACAACACCTCACTGGATTTTGTCGCGAGGCTGAAGCAAATCAGGGAAGGGATTATCAAATATCAAGAACAAAAGCTTGACGGCAAAGCTTTCGACGGATCGCTAGACGAACGTGTGCCTGAGCTTATCGAAGCTTTGCTCAAGCCGCTGGAGAAAAAGTGGGAATGCACCGAGAATTCCAAAGATTTGTACAGGCGTGTTCAACAGTTGCGCACTATGATTCTTAATCACGCTGTTACAAGCAACACCCTCAAACACAAACAAGACCAAATGCGATCACAACTAGGGGACTGCACATGGGCGTTGAAACTTTCGAACTACAATCCGGACTACGTTGCTGAAGAGCCCTGCATTGAGCGTGTTATGGAAACACTCGATGGCTTTGAGGAGGATGTGTTTAGCTGCATACAGGTCAATCGTCCATGGAAGATGGTGATCGACATCGGGAAAGCAATCCACGTAGAGCCACGAGACAAGTCACTAGGCCAACAACTGAAAATGGCTATGACAATTCAACTATCTGCGCTCTCAAGCGAATTAAACCAAAAATTTTAACGTCAGGCTAGGCTAAGTCTCGTCTCCCACGCATTCATCCTCTCTATAACCCGGCGTGAAAACAGCCATAGCTTTTATTGTTGCGCCACTGCCTTCACCTTCCTGAATCATTGCCACACTAATCGGCTCCATATCATTCTGACGCCCATAGCGATTTATAGCTGAAGATGTTTCTTCAACTGAATAAGCGGTAAATCCAACAACTTCGTTTTGCATGGTTTCAGTTACAGGCTGGCAGATTGAGCAGACAAAGAGATCATTGGTCAACTCAGCAATTTATCTAGACGGTTCCAAGCTAAATATATACCAATGGCAACGAAACTAATGAAGGATAACCAAAGGAACACATCCCACACTCGTCCGGGGGCCAATCGCGAATCCAAGCACCGATAACGAAACCACAGAACACCAAACCCGAGCATCGGAAGCAGCATTGATTGCATCATGCCGGAAAAAATAATCAATCGGACAGGATTAGGCCAAACAACATAAACAAGTACGCAGAGGAGCGGCAACAATCCTCCCAGAAGGCGTACGCTTTTATCACGGCGAACGTCATTAAGCTCTAACAACCCAGTGACACCGGTGACGTCAGTGAACATTCGTGATTTTCCCGCATTTGAGACAAAGAACGTTGAAAACAAAACAGCAAACGCACCAAGCAAAAAAACTGTTTTTGCCCAACTGCCGAAAACCGGAAGATACATAGCTGACAAGGTACGAATAAGATCCTGTTTTTCAGGAATCAACCCCAACCGCCAAAGCACCGCCGCACCAAGTAAATAAAACACTACCGTGCAGAATGTGTAAACCACCATGGAAGACCAAGCATCCCATTGCAGCACTCGCATCCATCCGCGCGCACGTTGGAGCCATGTTTCAGTTCTCTCATGCGGCCCAGTCCAGCGTGCATAACCCTTCTCAAGACACCAGTAGGGATATGCTACAATTTCTGATGCTCCCACCCCAATGATCCCAAATGTAGCAAAAGCCAGCGCAAGATTATCTACTCCCGAAGAAAGAAAAGAAAAACCAAGCCCTTCGTAAAGGTTAGCAGCATGGATAGTCCATGCACTATGCGATTGAAGTGCAAAAAGGTTGCCGATTGTAACGAGTGTAAACGAGCCTACCAAAACGGCAGAGAAAGCCTCAATGAAACCAAACCCTCCCCGTACCAGCAAAAAAGATGTGAAGGCCGCAATAATGATCGCCCAATATTTGTCATCAGGAGACCGCGCCTTAAAATCATAATCTGCAAATTCCTTTTCACTTCTTTGCAATTCTGCGATTGCGTCAGAATGCTTTCGAGAACCGACTGGCATGGCTTTGATCTTCTTTTCAATGATTTGTGCATGTGCTTTTGTAGCCGCTGCATGATTGTATTCTTTTCCTTTTGAGGTCAAAGGCACAGAAATCGCCATGGCTTGCCCAACACCACCGACAATTCCCCCAAGTTGACCCAATCCAACAACCATGGTTGCCATCCAGAATAACACTATCCAGTTGGCAAAAACTTGCCGCCCACACAAATGAAAGCGAATGCCTGGCCCCGGCACCTCATTAAGTGCTTCTAAAGAAGTCTTGCCACTGGATATTGAAAAACGGGCAATCTCTACCTGCACAAAAACCTTGATAACACAGCCGAAGATAATTAGGCCTAAAAACATGAAGCCCGCCTTGGCACCAGTTTGAGTTGCAGCGATAAGCTCACCTGAACCCACAATGGAACCAGCGAGTATGAGCCCGGGCCCAAGAGTGCGCAGAATGCCAAACAGCGTGCGCGGCGGCTCGCGCACTTCATTCATCGCCAATCCTCCGCCCAATTCGCCGTATGAACCTGGCTACGGATATGCCATTCACGCAATACGTCAAGCAACTCGCGTTTTGTGGCAATTTGATCAGAGGCGTCCCAAAGATTGTGCATTTCCTCTGGATCGTTTTGCAGATTGAAAAGTTGGCCGTAATCCGCATCTAGAAAATGTACAAGTTTCCATTCGTGGTTTCGTACCATAGTCATAAATGGCCCATCAGTGTAAATTCCATCCTTTACCTGCTCAGCAAAAACATACGGACGCCCAACCCATTCTTCCCCCTTTAGCACAGGCAATATTGATTTTGCCTCAAAACTAGATGGGACCGTGACGCCAGCAATTTCAAGAATTGCTGCACCCATATCCATGGACTGCATCAACCCATTAACTTTCCTGTTGCCTTTGAAAAGATCTGGCGACCACACCATCAATGGCACCCTCACAATAGCATCGTACATCGTCCATTTTTGACTGTGTCCATGGTCGGTAAGGCAATCGCCATGGTCGCTTGTAAAAATAACCACCGAGTTCTTGAGTATCCCTTGCTTTTCCAGTGTATCAATAAGTTCGCCCAGCTTCTCATCAATCATTGACACATTAGCTAGATAATGACGCCGCTGACGCAAGCGTTGCTCATACGAGGGATTTAGATCGTGCACCACTGAATCATGATCAACATCTACGTTGTGCTGACGCATGATCTTGAAAGGCGGCGGTTGACTCTCAAGATCCGCTCCATTTACTTCCTGTAGTGGCAGCTCACGATCTATATATTTGTCTAAATGACGGGGCACTGGGTCGTATGGAGGATGTGGCCCGGGAAAGCCAATCTGTAAGAAAAGCGGCTTCTCGATGGGCTTATTTTTTAACCACCACTTAGCGAAATCTCCGACAAAAAAGTCCGAATGAGTCTCTTCGGGCAGATCCCATGTGAAAGCTCCCAGACTTTTGTTATAGTCATCGCGCTCACGATACAATTCGCGCTGTTGCTTGACCAATCCACGCGCCGCAAGTGCTTTATCCCACTCATCAAAAAAGTAACGTCCCTCCAGGTAGCGATCTTTGTTTTCAACCACATACCGCTCATTAAAACCCGCAGGCGCATCATACGGCCATGTGTGCATTTTCCCGACATTTACACAATGGTAGCCGCGCTCATTTAGTAATTCCACCCAACTTCGTCGCCATGAATCGGCATTTTTCAAAATACCAGTTGTATGCGGATAAAACCCTGTAAACAGACTGGCTCGCGAACTGGCACAGGACGGTGCAGTAACAAAACAATTTTCAAAAGAAACCCCCTCCCTTACGAGACGATCCATATTTGGAGTATCAACGTGCGGAAAACCCAGAGCGTTAATGGTATCATAACGCTGTTGATCGGTGATGACGAAAATGATATTGGGCTGTTCGGTCATGTGAGGACAGGTTATGGGAAGTCAAATGTGATTGCAAACGCACACAAAACAGCCAAACTCGAGGCATGAAATTGACCGCCATCAACCGCCGTTCCTTTTTAGCCACCTGTGCTCTTGCCTTTCCCTATGTAGCCACTCGCTCTTGGGCCAAGTCACCAAATTCAGCCGTACGCCACGTTAGCTTTGGAGGCAACGGTATGGCTTTTGCCGATCTCAACGCAATTTCTGGAGTTTCCAATGTTGAGATGATCGCCTGTGCAGAGATCGATCCTGCTCGCCAGAATCGTTTTGCCAACAAATTTCCCAAAGCTAAGCGCTACACGGACTGGCGTGAGTTATTAGATAAGGAGGCCAAAAATTTCGACACAGCCAATGTTTCTACCCCAGATCATATGCACGGACCGATTGCCATGAGTGCGATGCAACTTGGCAAACATGTCTATGTTCAAAAACCATTGACACATGATGTTTTTGAAAGCCGTAAACTTAGGGAATTTGCAGCAGAAAATAACTTAACCACTCAAATGGGAATCCAAGTCCACTCCAGCCAAGTTTATCGGGAAGCTGTCGAACTTGTCCACCAAGGTGCAATTGGTAAGGTTACCGAAGTGCACACTTGGAGCAGCAAAAAATGGGGCGATACAAGCTCTCGGCCAAACAGAAAAGATAAAGTGCCGGCAGGAATGAATTGGGACGCATGGTGTGGAATAGCCCCAAAAAATGACTTTATTAAAGGCTATTACCACCCCGGCAATTGGCGTAAGCGCCTCGATTATGGAACAGGAACCTTTGGCGATATGGGCTGCCACATCTATGATCCGATGTACGGTGCTGTTGGATTAACAGCACCTCTCAGCATACGCAGTGAAGGACCTGCTCCGGTTGCCAACTCACATAGCTGGAATATTAACGCTAAGATTCACTACGTCTTTCCCGGCACAAAATACACTGAAGGCAAAACCATTAATGTAACCTGGTACGACGGCGACCAACGCCCTGATGCTGATGTACAAAAAAGGATTGGCCGAGGCTTGCCTGGCCAGGGATCTGTGCTCTTCGGCACAAAGGGTCACATGATTATTCCCCATGTCGGAAAAGCCATCCTTTTGCCTGAAGACAAATATAAGGACTTCAAACGGCCAGAGATTACGGGCGTCAACCACTGGGAATCTTTTATCAACGCATCACGCGGAGAAGGAAAGACCTCGGCAAATTTCAACTATTCAGGTCCAATGACCGAAGCAATCCTGCTCGGCGGTATAGCCACGCGCTTCCCAAAGGAAGAGTTGCAATGGGACGCCGATAAATTGACTTTCAGCAATAACAAGAATGCCACCGTTCATGTAAGGCGCGAATACCGCAAAGGTTGGGAAGTTAAAGGACTATAAAATAGTTTGCGTGATTCAACCGCGCGATTGTTCAAGCACACGGAATTGCCGGCCAAAATGTTCAGGGTGAATTAGAGTTTTGAACTGACGCCGACGTCCTTCTGTCCATTCTGGAAATTTGCCCGATTTGGACAGGGTTCGCTCAAACACACGCGTCAAAAATTTTTCCTGAGTTATCACCGGCCTTGAACACAAACCGGCTAATTCTCCCATTGTTCTCAATACGGTAAAATTAACTGATGCTGTGATGTCCTGCTCCCCAGGATTAGCAAGAAGGTTTCCGATCAACTTGTGTTCTTTAAAAGCTCGCAATGTGCCATCTATTCGCTCTGGAGCAAAAAACGATTCAGCATCCAATCCATAATCAATGGCTAGGAGTTTGCCTTTACCTAAACGACAAGCCGCTTCGTGCCACCAATCGGCCGCTTCTGGGCTAGATATCGTAACAAAATTTTCTGGTAAATGTTGGCGCAGTTCATACGGCACTTGGAAAGTTCCGTTACGCAATGACTTCAAGGCTGGTTTAGTCATACGTTTCCAACCAAAGCCCTCACCGTCAGCAATAACACCCCACTCGAACCATTTTTGTTGTTGTTTGTCCCAGCCAAGACGATGAACCGGAAAAGCATCCATCAATTCATTCCCATAGATAATGCCACGCACATTATTTTTAGTCAGACTCTTCCAGCCAGTATGCCATGTTACCTGGTCAGCATATGATTCCAATTTCTTCTCCTGCCACTTTCGACGTGTTGCCGATGGCTCAATCAGCAGATATCGCAACTCACTAAATAAATCCAATCTGTATTCTTGTAAGTAATTAAGAACGTCTAATGCCAATTGACCGTCATGTGCGCCGCCCTCAACGATGTCCATACAACCGTTATCCTCAAGCCATTCAGCAAATTGAAATCCCAGCAACTCTCCATACAAAGACCCGGAACTAACACTCGTAAAATAATCTCCTGAACGCCCAATACGTTGGCTGGATTCGTAATAACCAGCCCCAGGCGCATACAGGGATAGCGCCATAAAATGTGCAAAAGATATTACACCACGTTTCTCAATCTCGCTACGAATCATGATGACCGCAGTGTTCATTGCTTGCGATTGGCGCATTTTTCTAATAAATTTTCCTAATTATTGCCGCTCAATGAACACAACGCCAGAAACAATTAGGCGACTTGATCAATTGCTGTTTAAAAGAGGTCTATGCACAAGCCGTGAACAGGCAAAACGATTAATAATGGCCGGACGCGTGCGCCACTTTGGGCAAGTGGCACGCAAACCTAGCGACCCAGCCAACACTGGTGATGAGGTGGAAATTGTTGAGGGAGAAAAATTTGTTAGCCGAGGCGGACATAAACTCGAACATGCCCTTGAACAATTTAAAATAGACGCAAACGGCGCAACAGCAATCGACCTTGGAGCATCTACTGGCGGCTTCACGGATTGCCTATTGCAACACGGAGCACAAATGGTCTTTGCTGTTGATGTAGGCAAAGGCCAGCTCGCATGGACGTTACGAAACGACCATCGTGTGGTCGTTATGGAAAAAACCAACGCACGTTTTCTCTCGCCATCGAAAATGCCCAACAAATTTCAACTCGCTGACATAGTAACCATAGACTGCTCGTTCATCTCCCTTTCAAAAATCTTGCCAGCTGCATTCTCATTGGTGAGAAGAGGAGGGAAAATTATCGCATTGGTAAAGCCGCAGTTTGAGGCAGGAAAAGCAGAGGCTGACAAGGGCGGAGGCGTTATCAGTGATCCCGCCATTCACGAGCGAGTTCTCGATGAGCTGAGGGAGTTTGTCGCCAATCAAACCACTGTGATTTGGGTGGACAACACAAGAAGCCCCCTTAAAGGTCCGGCTGGTAACATTGAATTTTTGGCTTTGATTGAAAAAACCACTTAAAAAAATTGAACGTGTTGGCCTCATTGCCAATCCCGACAAGGTAAAAAGCGCCACGGTGCTTAAGCAGGCAGCTCGGTCCATCACCAAAACAGGTCGCGTTATGTTGGTGGACCAAGCTACCGCTGATATCGGGATAAGCAAAGCTGAAGTATTGACCGATGCCGCATCACTGGCAAAAGTGTGTGACCTGCTTTTGGTTTTTGGTGGAGATGGCACGATGCTGCGCGTGGCGCGCGAGGCAGCGGGCATAGGCACACCTTTCATGGGTTTCAACATGGGTGGCCTTGGTTTTCTTACAGCCGCCTCAGCAAAAAAACTAACACTTTCTCTTAATAAGTTGTGGAATGAACAATACACAATTGATTCACTTTCAATGATCGACGCTTCTGTTTCCCCAAATGACACTAACGCGAAACATCTGGCTGTAAACGATGTTGTAATCAGCCGCGGAACTATTCCACGACTGATTGAGGCAACAGTTGCCGTAGATGGCGAACAGTTAACTCGGTATCGCTGTGATGGAATTATCATCAGCACTCCTGCAGGCTCCACCGCTTATTCTCTTGCCGCGGGAGGCGCGGTGCTGGCTCCTGACGCTGAAGTTTTTGCCATCACCCCAATTTGCCCACACACGCTTTCTAACCGCTCGGTAATTGTCAGCATAAAATCGACCATTACCGTACAAATTATGGATAACCGTGCTGATACATATTTAAATACGGACGGCAGGTTTAAAACCGAGTTAGCTATTGGCGACACCGTAACCCTAAAACGAAGCCACCAGAAAGCTCGACTAATCCGGCTTGAAGGCCGTTCTTTCTTTGAGACACTGCGACACAAGCTTCAATGGAGCGGCTCTCACATATGATACGGTTAAAAGACATAGCCGTACAGGCAGACGTTTCAGTGATGCCCGTCTCCAAGGCTCTGCGCAACGAACCAGATATTGCAGCCACCACTAAGACCCGTATCCGTGCCATCGCCGAGGAAAAAGGATATGTGCCAAATCATTCAGCAAGAGGATTGCGCACCAGCACAACTTCTCAATTTGCTCTTATTATCTCCGCACTTACCAATCCACTTTATACGCGTGTGATGATGGCCATTGAGGAACAAGCACATGAGATGGGCTACGAGATTCTTTTCGCCCAAACATTGAACAACCCCGCCCGAGAGGAACTTGTTATCCGACGCATGCTCGCACGGCAAGTGGACGGTTTGTTTATTCGGCCAGTCTATCGTTCTGACAATCGTGCTCCGATATATGACAAATTAAAAAAGAATGGAACTCCCACCGTCATCCTTGGCCACCGCGCGCTCTTCTGTAGCGAATTTCCCAATGTACAAACCAATGATCTGACCGCGGCTCAAACGGCCACACAACACCTGCTCGAACTTGGCCACCAAGCAATCGCATGCTTCACGGGCCCTTCTTTTTCACCATGGGCACAGGAACGTTATGAAGGTTATCGCAAAACACTTGTTGATGCCGGCATGGAAATTGACGAAAAACTAATATTCCAAGCGGGAAGCACAATTGAAGAAGGAGAAAAAGCAGCACTCCAACTAATCAATGAGCGACCGGGAGCCACCGCCATTATCGCCGCAAATGACTTAGTAGCAATCGGCGCTGCCAACGTGCTTATCGATCAGGGCCTCAAAATTCCCGATGACATCTCGTTGGTGGGATTTGGAGATATTTTGAACGCAGAAAATTATCGTGTGCCACTCACAACCATTAGCCAGCCTAAATATCGCAGGGGCATTGCCTCAATGGATACGATGATAAACCTTCTTAAAGGAAAAAGCGGCGGCAGCAAAAGGTTAACCGCAGAACTGATTATCAGAGAGAGCACGGGAAAACCAATTTAGCTCTTCGCACAGCTTTCTACATGTTATTTCCTAGCAAATCGTTCGACATATTTTCCGAGAATATCTGATTCTAGATTCACCGAGTCACCTACTGCACGTTCACCTAAAGCCGTCATTTTATGAGTTAGAGGTATAATCCAAATGCCGAAAGACTCTTTGCTTACCGATGCTACCGTAAGACTAATTCCATCCACAGCAACTGAGCCTTTAAGGACAATATAACGCATCACTTCTGGAGCCGCCCCAATTTCAAGTTGATAGTCATCTCTGACCTTTTCCCACTTTAGTATTTTTCCAGTTCCATCGATATGCCCAGTTACAAAATGTCCTCCCATACGGCCACCAGCCTCTAGACTGCGCTCAAGATTCACCAAGGAAGCAGATCGCACAAACTGGAGATTAGTCCTGTCCCAGGTCTCTTTTAGAAGATCAAACTGTGCAGTCTTTTTCCGCCCATATGTAGAAAGACTAACGACAGAAAGACAACAACCATTTACAGCCAAGCTATCACCCACTTTGAGACCAGCACCACATTTGCGCATTGTCAGCGTTAGACGAATTGATTCTCCAACAGGCTGCACGGAATCCACGATACCCATCTCCTCAATGATGCCAGTAAACATCGGTTAAACTCAATCCCCTGAAACTTGAGCCGTCAACAACAAATCACGGCCCATCTTGGTCCATTGAGTGTTTTCGAGACTTGATGCATCACACAGAGCATTCACCCCGTCACCATCAAGGGCTCTTTTGGCATTGTTGCCACCTAGTATTTTGGGCGCATAAAAAAAAGCAATGCGATGAGCCAATCTAGATTTAAAAAATGACGCACCTACAAGACCACCACCTTCTACAAGTAAAGAAGAAACCTCTTCACACCCGAGCTGCTTTACCAACCATTGCAAATCCACCTGCCCTTCACGCACAGGTGCAGTCAATATATTTACTTTCTTAGCCAATGCAGCCACACGTTCTTTAGGAGCATTAATTGTTGTGACGATTGTAGTAGCGCGAGCTTGAGAATCGTTAAGCACTTTCGAATTCAAAGGTATTCGCGCGTTGGAATCCAGTATGATTCGTCTCAACATTCGAGACTGTAATTTACCTTTAACCGTCAAGCTGGGATCATCAGCAATCACGGTATTTACACCCACTAGAATGGCGTCACTTCCTTTACGAAGAAAATGCCCGTACCGGCGTGCTGCTGGACCTGTTATCCATTTAGATTCTCGTTTGGCTGTAGCAATTCTCCCATCGAGAGTCATTGCTAACTTCACTGTGATTAATGGCGTGCGTTTCACTATCCAATGATTAAACGCCGCGTTCAATTCTACTGCTTCATTACGCAATACCCCCATAGTTGTTTCTATGCCGCTATGGCGTAACATAGCAAAACCACGTGCTCTATGCTTCAAATTGGGATCTACAGTCGCCGCAACAACCCTCTTAACACCAGCCCTCTTAATAATTTCTGTACATGGCGGTGTTCTCCCAACAGTACTGCATGGTTCCAGCGTCACATAAAGAATGCTCCCTTTGGGATTAGAAGCATTCCTGATTGCTTCAACTTCCGCATGAGCACCCCCCGCGCGCCTATGCCATCCTATTCCAGCAACCTGCCCTCCTTTCACAAGTATGGCGCCAACCATTGGATTTGGAGAGGTACGACCGTATCCCTTGCGGGCAGTCGATAGAGCCATTCGCATAAAATGCTCATCACGAGAACAACTCATTTTGCGAAAAGTGCATCTGCGTATTGCATTGCATCAAAAGGCTGCAGGTCATCAGGTTGTTCCCCCAACCCAATATACTTTATAGGCAATTCCAATTCATTTTGAATAGCTACAACCATACCTCCTTTGCTCGTACCATCAAGTTTGGTTATAACCAGCCCTGTCACTCCCACGGCTTTATGAAATTCGCGCGCTTGGGTGAGAGCATTCATACCTGTCGTAGCATCTAGAACCAAAAGTATTTCATGGGGTGCCCCTGAAAGCTTTTTCCCAACAACTCGATGAAGCTTCTCCAGCTCCTGCATCAAATTATTTTTTGTGTGCAAGCGGCCCGCAGTATCAATAAACAAATATTTCAAATCACGCGCCAAAGCAGCTGTGACGGCATCATGTCCCACAGCCGCAGGGTCGGCACCATAAGCACCACTAACAACGGGTACGTCCAGACGTTTGCCCCAAGAATTCAACTGCTCCAGAGCAGCCGCACGAAAAGTATCACATGCAGCCAACATCACGCTATGCCCTTGATGTTTATTAATATGAGCGAGCTTGGCACAGGTAGTAGTTTTGCCAGTCCCATTGACTCCAACAACAGAAACAACGGTTAACCCATCATTGGACTTCAACATGCCCTGTTTGCCAAGTGATTCCCCTATCTCTTTTCTTGCTATAGCAAGCACATCTAAACTTTCACTGCCTTGAGTTTCATATGCCAAACGCACAGATTCAATGATACGACTCGTCATCGCCATTCCTAGATCTGCAGCAATAAGTGTGGCCTCAAGCTCCTCAAATGTGTCAGCATCTAATTTTGGTGAGCGGGTCACCACGCGCCTGATTTCGTGCGCTAGTTTTTCCTTAGTACGCGCAAGTCCTGCTTTAAATTTATCAAATAGACCCATCTTCTTATGCTGCCCTGCCGGCAGTCTTAATTTTTCTCACGTATTCGTAAGGCAGCTTCACTCCACCAATAAGTGGGCGCCCCTTATTCTCTCCATGGCAGTCACTGCCTCCGGTCACCAACAAATTTAGCTGCTCACACAATATCAAATAATGTTCCGTAACCGCCGTCGAATGCCGTGTATAAAAACACTCCAGCCCATCCATACCCTGTGATACAAGATCTGATATAACATTATCCATACGATTAATACCAGGATGTGCCATCACGGCCACACCGCCTGCGTGATGAATAAGGTCAATCGCCGTTGATGCCGAAATTATTTCTTTTGGAGCCCACCCTGGCTTTCCTTTCTTCAGATATTTTTGAAAAGCCTCGTTCATATTACGGCAATATCCACCCTCTACCAAGGCCCGGCCAACATGCGGACGTCCCGGTGCATCGCAATTGGCCAATCCCATTACTCTCTCTATTTTTAATGGAACACCGTTATCGTTCAGACGAATCACTATTTCGCGGATTCGATTACGACGGACCTCCTGATATTTTCGCAATACCCGGAGGAGGCGCACATTCTCTATATCAAGATTATATCCTAACATATGTAATTCACAGCCATCCCTTTCCACGGTGAATTCACAGCCAGATATAAATTCTATTTCTAAATCACTACATGCGGCATGCATTCGCGAGCAACCATCGATAGTGTCATGGTCAGTCAAAGAAATAGCGGAAAACCCAAGACCTTTAGCACGTCTGGCTACTTCCTCCGGTGAAAAGGTCCCGTCAGAAAAATTAGTATGCAGATGGAGGTCTGCAAACATCTCAGGTTGTGGCAGCACGTGCAGACCTTGATAGTCCCGTGCAAATTTTGTCTAAAATTCCATTTACAAACTTGCCGCTATCCTCAGTGGAATACTTTTTTGCTATATCAACAGCTTCATT
Source organism: uncultured Verrucomicrobiota bacterium (assembly GCA_964448875.1). Classification (GTDB taxonomy): domain Bacteria; phylum Verrucomicrobiota; class Verrucomicrobiia; order Limisphaerales; family UBA1100; genus UBA6614. The sequence continues at coordinate 9,146 of CAYUXV010000042.1, read as the reverse complement.
AATAGAAACGATAGGCGGAATATCTTCCCGATGAATCATCTCATAAGCAGCAAGACGTAAAATGTTGCGATCCACCACAGCCATACGGCTAAGATCCCAGTTGTCAGCATAACTAACAATGAGTTGATCGATTTTATCACGATGAGTTAGGACTCCATGAATGAGTGTCTCAGCAAACAATGCCGTAGCCACTTCATCAGAAGTGGGTGGCGGCAGCTCAACCGGTTCCCCCCAAGTCGATTTTCCCTCACTTGCTGAAATAGCAGCATCCCTTTGTGTAGCCCATAAATATTCCAATGCTTTTGAAATCTCTCCCGAAGGATTGATGTCATACTGAAATAAATATTGAATTACGCGCTCGCGCGCGTCACGACGGATACCCATGACTATTAAGATGCGTCAGAAACTCTGCCTGCGGAAGAAAAATTTCATTTGCTCCTAATAACGCGGCACACTGGAATCTATTTCCTCGCTCCAAGCGTTAATACCACCTCGAACACTTTTAGTGTATTTGAAACCTTGTTGTTTGAGGAACTCCACAGCTTTTAGTGAACGTCCTCCCATCTTACAATGTATGTAAAGTTGCTTATTTGGATCCAATTCCGTGAAACGTTGAGGCAACTCACCAAGTGGAATTAAAGGCACTCCATCTATGTGCGCTATTTCATGCTCATCATGCTCTCTAACATCGAGCACCTTTATCTCAGCACCAACATTATCTAGTGCTTTTTTCATATCTTGCACAGTCACTTCATCGGGATGCAGTGAGGCATCCTCAGGCTCATCTTGGATGCCGCAGAACATTTCATAGTCTATCAATTCAGTAACAGTAGGATTATCACCACAAACAGGACATTTAGGATCACGCCGTAACTTCAGCTCGCGGAACTTCATGTCCAAAGCGTTATACAACAACAGTCGACCAACGAGTGAACTGCCTTTCCCTATCGCAAGTTTCAAAATCTCTGTCGCTTGAATGCAACCGATGATTCCCGGCAATATGCCCAGCACACCGCCCTCCGCACAACTCGGCACCATCCCTGGAGGTGGCGGTTCTGGATAAAGACAGCGATAACATGGGCCGCCCAATTCCGGTGCAAATACACTCGCTTGCCCCTCGAACCGAAAAATCGAACCGTACACATTCGGCTTCTTTAATAACACACACGCGTCATTAGTTAGATAACGTGTAGGAAAGTTGTCAGTGCCATCAACTACAATCCCGTATGGCTCAATAATTTCCATTTCATTGGCACTCGTAAGCATGGTCTCGTGCACTACAATCTCTACTTCAGGATTGATTCCGTTGAGAGTTTCTTTGCCCGACTGAACCTTCGGCCGCCCTACATCTCTTGTGCCATGTATAATTTGCCGTTGTAGGTTCGAGAAATCGACTTCGTCAAAATCAACAATACCAATTTTCCCAATACCCGCTGCTGCAAGATACATAGCGATAGGTGATCCAAGGCCACCGGTGCCAATACATAGCACACTGGTGTCCTTGATAGCCTTTTGCCCTGCCATGCCTACTTCAGGCAAAATTAAATGCCGTGAGTAGCGTTGTATTTCCTCGTTGCTTAGTTGCACACTCATTAAAACAAAGTAATCGACAGCGAAGTGTCGCTGCGGAATAAATCACCCCGCCAAAAGTGAGCCCTAAAGTCAATCCGAAAACCTCTGCCAAATACTTGCAACAAGTCAGCGGACTGCAACCACGCCTAGCTATTGTGCTTGGCAGTGGCTTTCACTGTGTGACCAATGATATCGATATAGACGCCAGTACTCCGTACGCTGAAATCCCCGGATTTGTAAAATCCGGTGTTACGGGTCATCGTGGCGAGACACTTATCGGCCGACTCAATGGTGTACCCGTCATCGTATTAAACGGACGTTCTCACTACTACGAAGGCCACTCCATGGCGCAAGTCACATTTCCGATTCGGGTACTGGCTGAATGCGGAGTGGAATCTGTGCTGCTTACGAATGCCGCAGGAGGAATTAATCGCAAATTCCTTCCCGGTCATTTTATGCTATTTAAGGATCACATCAACCTGATGCCTGACAGTCCACTGCGCGGCGATATGCCCACTAGACTGGAACGCTTTATTGATCTTTCAGATACTTATGACACAGACATGGCCAAGACCATGATCGATGCCGCCCGCGTCACGAAAGTGTCACTACACCAGGGAATCTATATTGCACTGCCCGGCCCCAATTACGAAACGCCTGCCGAGATACGCGCCTTTGCCAAGCTTGGCGCGGATGCCGTTGGCATGAGCACCGTTCCCGAGGTCTTGGTCGCTCGACAACACGGTCTCCGGATCGCAGCTATGTCCTGTATTACTAATGCCGCCTCCGGAATCAGTAAAGATGGCCTGTCACACCACGAAGTACTTGAGACTGTTGATAAAATCTCAAATCAAGCCCAACGATTGATAAGTGAATTCACGAAACGCCATGGCTGATCACACAAAACTGATTCAAGCTGCTCTCGCTGCCCGTGAGCAGGCTCATGCCCCATATAGCAAATTCAAAGTTGGTGCCGCCCTGCAAACCTCCGACGGCATAACCGTAACCGGCGCAAATGTTGAAAGCGCAAGTTACGGTCTAAGTTGCTGTGCCGAACGAGTTGCCATATTCAAGGCTTTGACTGAGAACCAAAATCGTTTCAGTGCAATTGCCATTGCAAGCACCAAAGGGGCTCCTCCCTGTGGAGCCTGCCGCCAAATTATTGCTGAATTCGCACCTGAAGCCACCCTGATACTTGTCGATTCAGATAACCCCAGCTCACCGGCCAACGAAACCGACTTCTTGAGCCTGCTCCCGAATGCCTTCACGGGAGACGACCTGCCTATCTAACAAGGAGCACCACCTCTAACTCCCTCCCTAAAGCAACTTGCTACACGCTCGCCCAAGCGCCAATTGTTGCAGGAGATTATCTTTTAAGGTTCTTAGGATTTAACGCTAACAAATCCTTTGCCACAAACAGACCGTTTTTGCGGATTAATTCACCATCAAACCATACCTCTCCCCCACCCCAGTCTTTACGTTGAATTAGCACCATGTCCCAGTGTACGGCTGATCTATTACCATTATCGCATTCTTCGTAAGCTTGCCCCGGCGTGAAATGCAGTGATCCAGTGATTTTTTCATCAAATAATATGTCACACATCGGACTTTCAATAAACGGGTTGAGGCCCAACGAAAACTCACCAATGTAACGCGCTCCAGCATCAGTATCCAAAATCTCATTGAGTCGTTTTGTGTTATTGGCAGTTGCGTTTACCACCCTGCCTTCCTTCAGCTCCAATCGCACATTCTCAAATTTTGTACCTGCATATAGCGACGGGGTGTTAAACTGTATTACACCATTACACGATTTTTTTTCAGGGCATGAGAACACTTCTCCATCAGGAATATTTCGATCGCCACCACACGGTATAGCCGGCATTCCTTTTATGCTAAATTGTAAATCCGTCCCGGGTCCTTTTAAATGCACATTTCGAGCTTTGGACATTCGACGGGCAAGCGGATTCATTGCCTTCTGCAATTTCCGGTAATCAAAGGTGCAAACGTCGAAATAAAAGTCCTCGAATGCTTCCGTGCTCATATTCGCTGATTGAGCCATACTTGGAGTCGGCCACCGCAATACCACCCAACGGGTTTTATTAACACGGTAATTTAGCACAGGACGCATTGTTTTAGAATACATCTGCATCGTCTTACTTGCCACATCACTCAGCTCACTTGCGTTATCTGCGCCACGGATAGCAATATATGCTTGCACCTTCTTCATGCGATTCAGCTCCACGTCGCGCACTAACTTCGCGTGTTCATCATTGGAAGCGCGCAGTGCTTCACGCACAACGCGTGAATTCCTGGTCTCTATAAGCGGAATAGCTCCGACTTTGCGAGCAGCTCGAAGTAACGCTACCCCCATCCCATCAGGCACGTCACTAAGGTCAATAAAAACGGCCTCACCCTTCTTCAAGGCACAGGAGTACTCAACCAGCAACTTGGCAAGCTTATTGTAACGCGGATCGCTCATAGGCGGAAAAGCTAACGTTTTAGATCGGTTTGTCCAGCGTACTTCCGTTCTCGATCACGCAATTCCTTCTCTTGCTGGGCAATTTCAGCACGTAAAATCTCTTCGGCCGACCATCCGTTTGCTTGAGCTCGCTTTACCAAACGGAACAACTCAGCACCAAGCGCTTCCTTACTTCCACTCTTTCGACCATTCGCCATTAATCCATTTTTACGCGCTTTTTTTGAAACCTCATGCGCACGCATGAGCGCAGGTAAATGACGCGGGATACCATCAAAAATCGATTTGCGTTCATTTTTCGTTCCAGCTTTTTCAGCATTTTTTATTTTTTCCCATTGTTCCCAGACGGCATCAACACCCTCTACATCTTTATCACCAAAGACGTGTGGATGTCTCCGGATTAACTTTTGCGTAATGTGTTCAACTACTTCGTCAAAATCAAATACCCCACGTTCACTGGCCATTTGTGCGTGAAACACCACTTGAAGAAGTAAATCACCCAATTCCTCAACCATTTCACCATCATCAGCTTCCTCGATGGCATCAACCAATTCGTATGCCTCCTCAACAGCACACAATCGGATGCTCATGTGGTTTTGCTCGCGATCCCATGGACAGCCGTCCGGAGCCCGCAAACGAGCCATTACCTGCTGTAGTTCATCGATGGGCTTAGGTTTTGCCATTATAAAACCACCAGGTCGTCACAATGCACCACTACCTTCTCCGTCACACCTCTTTCTACATCCGTACGCGACGCCCGGCTGATGCCCTGAGCAAATTCAGTCCCCTCAAGATCACAAATTTTCACCACATCGCCTCCCGCGAATTCTCCTTCGCAACGCACAATACCCGGCAATAGCAAACTCTTGCCCCGTTCACGCAATGCCGACCTCGCTCCAGAATCCACCACCAGTGCACCTTTTGGGTGATGAAAGAAAGCAATCCACCGTTTGCGACTCTTTAGCTTTTGGGGTGCCGGAACAAAAAGCGTACCCACATTATCGCCCGCTAAAATTTTACCCAGAACACCACGTTGCGTACCTGAGGCGATGACCGCCGGAATACCCGAGCGCACCGCCACATCAGCCGCGTCAATTTTTGAAACCATGCCCCCGATACTGGTCCGGCTTTGCGTTCCCTTTGCGTGCCGACGTACTGAACCATCAATTTTCCGCACAACCGAAATCACCTTGGCACCAGATTTTCCAAAATTACGAACCACCCCTTCAGCTGTCGTCAACAATAGGAGTAAATCTGCGGGCAATAGTGAGGCGACAAGCGCTGAAAGTTGATCGTTATCACCCACGGTCAATTCCGTGAATGAAACCGCGTCATTTTCATTGATGATAGGGACAATACCTCGGTCCAAAAGCGCCATGATGGTATTGCGTGCATTGAGATGGCGCTCATGATGCTGCAGATCATCGTGTGTCAAAAGCACCTGTCCCACCGCCAGGCCAGCTTGCGCAAATAATTCCTGATATGCCGCCATCAAACGCGACTGGCCAACTGCGGCACATGCTTGGAGTTCCTCAAGGCGGGTCGGCATATTCGATAACCCCAACCCTTCCATGCCTGCGCCCACTGCCCCGGAGGAAACCACCACCACCTCGTACCCCTTCTTACGCGCGCGTGCCACCTGCCCGACCAACTGCCGGATACGCCCCTGCGCCAACCGATTGCGACGATCCGTGAGGATGCCGGTTCCCAGCTTAAGGACTATCAGTGATGCATTTCGCAATTTTGCGCGCATAAAAGATGTTGGTAACAGATGCCTCTAAATGCGTCGAGAGGTTTGGGGTCTCGACAACATCGCCTCACTACATTAATCATAATCTCATGCGCAGTGCCTCTCTTGAATTTCTGAAAACACTCGTAAACACGCCAAGTCCAGTCAGCTACGAAACGCGTGGTCAACGAGTATGGCTTGATTACGTTAGTCAATATGCTGACGAAACGTCCTCCGATGCTTATGGCAACTGCGTTGCCGTACTTAACAAGGGCGGCGGACCAAGAATAATGCTTGCAGGCCACGCGGATGAAATTGCGCTGTCGGTCAACTATGTAGATGACAATGGCTTCATCTACGTGAAACGCATGGGCGGTGTGGACGCAATAGTGAGCAAGGCTCAGCGCGTTACCATCCATTCGGCCAAGGGCGCTGTGAAGGGCGGTGTTGGACATCCCCCGCCGCACATGACAAGGGTGGATGGCTCGCCAAAGGTGCCAAAGATACATGAGCTATTCATCGATATCGGTTCAAAAAACCGTAAGGCTGCCGAAAAACGTGTACGGGTCGGTGACCCCATCACGGTCAACCAGAATTTTGAGGTGCTTCATGGGGATTTGGTCGTGGCGCGCGCATTTGATAACCGTATCGGCACCTTTGCCGTAGCGGAAACTCTCCGCCTCCTGAGTGAGTCAAAAAAGAAGCTGAATGTCGAAGTCTGCGCTGTCTCCAACACACAGGAAGAAGTCGGGCTCTTTGGGGCACGCCAGATTGCCTATTCACTGGATCCATCCGTAGCGCTGGGGGTTGATGTCACTCATGCCACGGACTATCCGACAATTAGCAAAAGCACACATGGCGATGTTAAAATGGGATCGGGACCTACCGTAACGCATGGCACCTGCAATCATCCCGAAGTCGTCAAGCGCATCGAGGCTGTTGCAAAAAAAGCGAAAATCCCTCTGCAACATGAGACTGTCAGCGCCACCAGCGGCACCGACACCGATGTCATATTTTGGACTCGTGGCGGTATCGCCAGCGCGCTTATCAGCCTACCCAACCGCTACATGCATTCCCCCATTGAGGTCGTCAACTTGAAGGATCTTGAGCAAATCCCGAAGCTCATGGCCGGATTTGCGGAGTCCGTGAAAAAGGGCGAAGAGTTTAAGGTTAAAATTTAACAGCCGATATCCTCTGGGCGAACCTGCAAACATTCGTCCTGATCCTCCCAAATGACAGCCGGGAAGAGTTCCAACAAATTGGAAGTCAACTCCCCGCCGACCTGAGCAAGCATTTTTTCCGCTTTCTCAGCAGCTTGTTCACAACTTAGATCATAATCCCCTGCGCTTAGTCGCTTTGCTTCATCCCAGTGTGCAACATCGTGTATCGGTTGATATTCTTCTGCCCAAACCTCAAGGGCCTTTCGATACTGGCCGAGATTATCGAGTCCGACAGCTGTATCATTGCAATGAATACAAATAAGACCGTTATCGAGGAGATCACGTGTCACCATCGGCAAAAGTGGGGCCCGGCAACATTCAACCTGCGGATAGTCCGCGGGCACATTCACCATGCGCTGATGCCACACTTGGCGTTCATAACCGACTTGAGCCGCCAGACGATAGGAAGCCACCAGTGGGTGTGAAAGACGCCAGAGACCACCCTGTAGCTGCCCCAGTGTCTGCGCCATCCAGCGAGCCAGGGTCAGGTCATCAAAATCACGGAAAACAGATGCATAACTCTGCCAAAGCTTTTCGGACGCGTCAGGTTCGTGGGCCATGCGTGGCTAGGATGCGATTTTCACCTGCCTCGTGCAAAGACCAAATTTGAAGCCGAACAGTTTACCCTTTGAGGCCACACAATCAGCGCTGGAATGTTCCCCGTACCACCATTGACGCCAGCATTGGTTTGGGTATGGTCGGTGGCGTGAAATTTAATATTAAACAGCTCACGATTTCACTTTATGTCTTTGCCATCTCTGTAGCCCTTTCCGGCTGTGGCGGAGGTGATGGCGGTAAAAGTGGAGCTAAAGAATCACCTGCCGGCAAAACGTCGCAAAAGGGAAGAGGCAATGAAAAAACAGAACCTAAACTACCCAAGGACACTTTTGGTGGTGAAATCAAATTGATTGCTGACTCAACAGGAAGTGACAATGAAAAGCCATTGCCTAAACCTCCCAAGGATTCTTTAGCTGCTTTTCTTTGGGGAAAAAAGATTGTGTTTAAGAAGGTGGGGTCAAGCCAATCACCAGCAATGTTCATTTACGGTAAAAATGGTAAGATTACTATTGCTATTGATTCACCCGAAGGATTCGTGAAAGCAGGTCCCACACCAGACGCCTATGAAGTTAATGGATTGAAAGTAAAAATGGTGCAAAATGGGGAATTAATGACCTTTTCCTCAAAAACCCCTAAAGTCGGCGATACTGTTACCATTGGTCGTGGGGATAGAGTCGGCGGCACACTTTCTATCGAAAAAATCTTTGGTGCCGATGAAGATGCGAATATTAAAGAACTGCCAAAATCAGTATTCAAGCGGGCTAATATGATGAAGAGCACCAACACTGCAGCACTGATTTCAAGATAAATGATTGGAGCTGAGGCAGATACCGAAGAACCGTACCCTGCTGCTTGGAGTGATTTAATTCTCAAGAGTGGGGGAGGTCAGGAAATGTTTGCCAATTTTCTTTAACATCAATCGCAGAACTACGAAAAGTTGAAAGCACATCTGAAAGCGCAATTGAAGGCGGGCAATGAAATAAAAAAAGAAGAACGCATTTCTCACTACGCCATAAACAAATCCATGATTGGAAAATTCAGTTTTGATGCCGAGGACCAAGGCTCGACTGTATTATTATTCGAGTGTGAGCTAGGCTGGAATGGTGCCGGAGGGCTTGAAGATGCGTTGAAGTTCATGGACAAACATCAGTTGAAAACCATCGCAGTTGCCATGCCCCATGGCGGAGGGAAATCAGTCACCCGTGAAGAGTTGAAAAAACTAACGTGGAAAGTCGGGCCGTAAGAATCATTCTTCATTCACTGCGGCGCCCATGAAAATTTCGCCTCAATAAGACCAGACAGGACAACCCCGCCCTCACCAAGACACAGATTGCTGATTTGCAAAAGGCTCTGCAGAAGTGCTTCATTCAACACAACGCCAACGAAGCAACCCACTAAAGTCCCTGCTGCTACTATTCTTATCCAGGCCAATATTTTCCCGCCACAGTATTTCAATGCGAACAATTAGGCCTTTTGAGGATTGGCTATACCCCGTATAGCAGCACGGTGTCGCCTGCAGAAAAGTCGCCTCTCGACCAACCCTTGGCCGGGTTCCCCGGTGTGGGGCGTGACCGAGCAGAACAGCTTGCAC
>CAYUXV010000041.1:0-3354 GCA_964448875.1 uncultured Verrucomicrobiota bacterium | reverse complement strand
AACCCGAACACCACCGGGGCCACCTTCTGGCCGCAGCCACAGTATAATTATCAGTATTCGCAGCAGATTGTGGGGCGCAATGTCAGCCAGCCGGATTTCCTGATAACAGCCGATTACCTACCCAACAGTCCGGACGGCGTGCCTATCGGCTGGCAGCGCTCGACAAACTCTTACCAGAACATTGCTGCTATTAACCCTCAGGTCCAGAGTGGTGGTGGCGGCGGCAATGGCACCAGTGTCCCCACCGGACCGGGTATTATGCTCCTTAGTTCCGGTGGAGGTGGCGGAGGAGGCTGCAATGCATCCGCCGGCAATGCCACCGTGACGTACACGTTTACCAAGCTCAATCACAACAACTTTGAGGTCATTTGGAGCGGTGAAGCCAGTGTGGTGGGCAACCTTGAAAGTTTGCCAACACTTTGGGGCTGGATTAAGGGGCCGGGACCGAATGACCTGGTTGTATTCCCGCAGGGCAACACCTTTGCGCGGCTGCAAAACACGCTTATTCCTGATGTCACCCCGCCAACCATCTCCATGGTCAGCGACAGCGCGGGACTAAACCCGATTGAGAGGAACACAATCACCCGGACCGAGGAGGTATTGACCCTGCTTGGCAAGGGCCTTGCCAGTACAACGGCGATTGAGATTCTTGTTGGCGACCTCGTGTTGCAGACCATTGTGCCTGCCGATCAATACATTGTATCGGACAACCGAATTGACATCCCCACCGGAGTCATCACCTCGGAGGCCGAGGGTCCTGACCGCCAGATACGAGTGTGGAATGCCTCCGGCCCCAGCGAATTGAGCGTGGAGAAGTTTGCCATTGAGACCGGTAAACCGATGCTCACCTCGACAGACTACGATGGTGTCGTGTACGACCGCGCACAGGCGATGACCCTTCGGGGCTATGGCTTCAAGAGCAAGGCCGACGGCGAGAAGAAGATTGCCTATATCCGGGTGGACAATTCGGATGGCGGCTCTATCGATGATAAGGGAACCGCCGATGGAGGCGCACCCACCGGTCAGCCCAAGCCCATCGCGATCGAGGTGGTAGATGATCGGCTTGCATTCCTGCCACTGGAATCAATTAAGGCCGTATCCGACGGCTCCAACCGCCGTCTGCGTGTCTCGCGCAAGGTTGAGCCCAACGTGCAGGATACAGCCGTGCACCTCAGCCCGGGCACCAACCCGATGTTCGCCGCCATCACAACCAAGCCCATCGTCAACACGCTCGCACAGCTTAAGGACGACGCAATCACTTGGGAGAATATTACCACAACCGAAATGTTCAAGCGTGACCGCATCCTTGAGATCAACGGCACCGGGCTCAACACCACGCAGGTTATCGAGGTGGTCATGCAGGATGGCACCTCCTTTCCGAACCCCGTGTTCATCCAGCTACCCAATGCCGGTGTGGTGGTGGAGGATAATGGTACCCGGATCCAGGTATCCGCAAACGCCATCCCGTATGCTGATGCTGACACCAACAGCAGCACCGCCTTGCGCGGGCTCAAGGTCTACAACGCCATTGGTAATACCGACCTGAACGCATCCCTGATGTTTGCCGTCAACAAGCAGCCGGTGGTTGATGCCATTGGCGGCTTCGGCGTGTCCGGCTATTTCAACCGCGACAAGACTCTCGGTGACGACGTGAGCATCTTCGGGACCGGTTTCCTCGCGGTCAACAGTGTCATCTTCACCGACGATGATGATACCAGCCAAAATCGCATCACCATCGCGCTGCCTTCGCCCGGCATCACCATTACAGACAGCCAGATCAACATCGATACCGAGACCTTCCAGATTGGTAATGGTGCCGATACAGACATGAACTCAAGCCGCCGGCGCATCAAGCTGAACAGCGCGCGTGACGATACCACCAGCCCGGCCGCCCAGCGGTTCTATGTGGGCGTTCCGCCAACCATGGGCACCCTGTCGGGCCTGACCACCGGCTCACTCCATTACCGCCGCGATAATGATACCTTAATGGTCAGTGCCGGTACCGGCTACGGCCATATCCAGCAGGTGGAGCTTGTTGATGCTCTGGGCAATCCAATCGCCGGTATCCCGCCATTGCTCACGGGAACTGATGGCACCGGCGGCACCGGACTTCTGGCGACAAGTGGCACGACCTTCGCCATCCCGCCCAATCCCGTTGGCTGGTCGGTCTCCGGCCATTTGATGGACGCCGTGGGTGCACTTGACCGGCGAATCAAGATCACCACGCCGTTTGGGGCAGTCACCAGCTTATCCTCTGCAACAACGGCCTTCACGGTTTCCGCAAAACCAATATTCAAGACCACGGTTGAGGCAACATTTGCCGGGGGTGGCTATGATGGTGGCAGCAATACCTATACATACACCACGGATTCAACCAGTACCCTGGTCGTCAATGGTGAAAACTTCCGGGGCGTAACAAAGGTTGTGTTCACCGACACGGGCGACACGACTTACGCCACAATCAACGTCAATCCCACGGCACCACCTGCAGGGGTCACCTTCAATGCGGCAGGTACCCAGGCCACCTTCTCAGCTGTGTTCCTAAAAGCCAACGCAGACGCGTGGTTGAATTCTGGAGGACAGGCAGTGATGGCTGTGAAGCTGAGTGGCCCGGCCGATGGCGGGACAAATTCCGTGGGCGGCATAGTTGTCCAGACTACGACCACACCGCCTATCATTACCGCGGGCAGCGGTACACCACCTGGTGCCCCCACCATTACAGCACTTGCAGGTATTGCCAATCAGAGTGGAGATGCGGCAATAGTTGATTACAGGCGTGATACAGATGCGGTGACAATAACGGGTACCAATTTGGACCAATTGGTGAAGGTAGACATAGTCGATTCTGTCACCAAGACAGTCTACGGCAGTGTCACCAAGACGGCGCTTGTCGCCAACAATGCCGGCAATGTTGCGGCTACCCAAATTACCATCCCTGCTGATCTGTTCTCTGACAACCTGTCAGATTCCATCTCGGAAACGAACCTGCGTGCGTTTCAGGTTGTGACCCTTGGAGGCAAGGTGGATACCATGAGTTTGGATGGTGGCGCTCATGCGGATCATAACTTCACAGTTTCGGCGAAGCCAAAGATCAGGGACGCTGGTACGGCTCTGAACCCGAACGACATCTTCAGTGGCAATGGTTGGTTTGCCGATCCTGACGATGAAGCTGTTGCAGCAGGTGCGGCCGGCCATGGTGGGTTCGGCTACGTAGTCACGGCAGGCCAGGGCACCTTGACCATTACCTCACAGGGCGGGGCTGATATGCGGGGTGTAAGTATGATTGAGTTCATGGAAGCGGATGGTGTCACCCAGTTGGGTAGCGATGTGACGGATTCAGCCAACTGGACCGTG
>CAYUXV010000040.1:0-3529 GCA_964448875.1 uncultured Verrucomicrobiota bacterium | reverse complement strand
GGTTCCGGACGCACCAAGTATACCGTATTTGCCCATTTTGGGACCGGATCCTGCATCGGTGCCAAATTTGTTATTGTTACCGAATGTCAGGGTTGATCTGGTGCCCAGGGTGTTGACCCAAGTACCTGTTAGCAGCTGTTGAGCCTGAGCTGCTGATTGCAGTTGTATACTCCTGCCTCCAGTGCTGCCCCCCCCACCAGGACGAGTGCCTCCACCACCAGGACGAGTGCCTCCCCCACCGCTTGCATCAGGAAGGCCAATTTTCCGTCCGCCCGATTCAACCCATTGTACCCCAGCAAGCTGACCGTTGTAGAAATACAGGTAAATGGCGCGCTGTCCTTGAGGATCATTCCAATAATCCCAACGTACACAACCCTGCACTTGTGGAGTATTTCGGGCGGCTGGAATCACTGCACCCGCGCTTTGGACAGCGCGGGTATTCATGGTCACATTTTGTGACTGTTTACTGGGCTGTCCCAGAGTCTGCTGGACGACCTGAAAGTTGATCCCCTGAAAGCCTCTACTCGCGGATTGTGAGAGAATTGCCCACCTTTGAATCGTATCCTTTGTGTGTTTTGCACTCCCAGAATTACCGCCGCCTGGCCGTGTGGTGCCACCTCCACCCGGGCCAATATTACCTCCACCGGAATTCTCAGCAATGAGGCTGTCTAATGTTTGCCTGGGCAGGTTGAATGCCAGCTTTGCTTGGGTTTCGGTTGAGTTGACTTGAGGGTTTTCGATACCAAAGTTTCTCAAAGCTAAAAATGCCTGTGCCAAACTTTGGTCTTGCTGGGCCATTTTCTTTGCTTCGGTTACTAATGTATTGAAATTATCGGCAAAGCTCTTGGCCGATTCACCATCGGCAAATCGGGCAGCGACGGTCAGCGCTAGGCTGTTAGCGGACATACCTCCGCTCAGCGCTATTGCCTCAAATTTTTTTAGTGCCTCAAATCCTTTCTTTGCTGGATCTAACAATTGAGGAGGCAGTTCCTCATTTGACATTTCCTCAAGTCCCTCGTCGATCTTGCTACTGATTGCTGAAGTGTCCGAGGGGATCACCGCGATCACGATTTGCTGCTGGGTATCGAGAAACTCAAGTCCTGAACGTATAGACAACTTGTCTGCATTGTCTATATGCGACTGGACAACAGTTTCCAGTCCGGCAACTAAAGTTTTGTCATCCGCCAAGTAGGCAGCAAAGGCTGGTTCATCGGGATTTTCATTTTTAAAGAGGAAATACTTGGCCTTTTTATGGGTTTTTTCCTCAATGGAATTGTCTTCGCCTTGGGTTGCGAGCTCTTCTATCTTGGCTTTGTCTATGGCCTTGGTAGTTCGCAGGGCCAGACCAATTTTGATTCCCCCAGTTTTAAACGCATTATCAATGCCTTCGGGGTCGGATAGGAGCACGGCGGTGATTCCCGATAGGCTGACGGTCAAGTCTTGGAAATCCCCTGGGGCAATGCCGGCAAGTTGTTGCATTGTTGCAATCATATCTCCGGCACCCGGACTTTTAATTAACTCCTGTTGTGCCATTGGGGAATTAAAAATCTCACCCACTTTAATTTGTGCGATTAAATCTGCCCCACCCACGATCGGGGCACCGTTTGGCATGGTGTCCCATCCGCCTGCAGCCGTCTTGGTACCGTTGTTTTCTCCGGAGGCAGTTGTGCCACCGGAGAACCAACCCGCGATGGTTGGGTAGAGGAAATATCCTCCCACTCCTAATCCCGCTACCAAGGCAACAATCGCCACGATCTTGATGATGGCTGCCTTGTTGCCCCCGGCGGCACTTGAGCGAACGGCACCGGCACCAACGAGCTCGCTCAATGGGACCCAGCCGGAGAGTCCCTCGTGCCATGCAAAGTCGGTAGGCAGTAGTGTGCCATCGGCCAAGTACTGCTGCACTTGCTCCATGGTGTAAGGTCCAAATTGCTGGCCCTGACGATCAATCTGAATTTGCATTGGATTTTGTTATGACAGGCCGTTAATGGAAACAACTACAAGCCGCCGACAATACGACTTTATGCCACGCCGTCAATCCCGCCTTTCGGATCTATTAATCAAAATCTATCAAAATGCTCTGGCTTGTGTTTGGAGTGTTTGTAGCGTTACAAAAGATACATGTGTCGCCTGCTGTCACTTTTTCTCTTCTTGTCCGCTTCCATTAACTTAATCGCCGGAGATTGGCCGTCATTTCGCGGGAAGCATGCTTCCGGTGTGGCGGATGGGATGAAGCTGCCGGACAAATGGGATTGTGCTAAGGGAGAGGGTGTTTTGTTTAAAGTAAAGGTGCCGGGATTAGCTCATTCCTCGCCGATAATTGTAGGAAATCGGATATTCCTCACCACAGCAGTCAGCAGCATTGCCGATCCTACGTTCAAGCCGGGGCTGTATGGCACAGGCACGACGGCAGCGGATCGATCGGTGCACGAGTGGCGGGTCATCTGTTTGGATAAGCGCACGGGCAAGACGCTGTGGTCGCATGTGGCGGTAAAAAAGAAACCGACCGACAAACGGCACATCAAGGCAACCTATGCGAACTCCACTCCGGTGACCGACGGCAAACGCGTAGTGGCGTTCTTTGGCTCGGAGGGCGTATTTGCTTACACGGTGGAAGGAAAGTTTTTATGGAAGAAAAATCTCGGGCGACTGGACGTGGGGGCATATGACTCGCCTGATTACGAATGGGGCACGGCCAGCTCACCCATCATTTGGAACGACAAAGTAATTGTACAGTGCGACACGCAGAAAGAGTCGTTTGTGCTGGCGGTGGATGTGCAAACCGGCAAGGAACTTTGGCGGACGAGGCGCGATGAACTGCCCTCATGGGGCACGCCTACAGTGTGGCCGGGAAAGAAGCCGGAGCTGATCACGAATGCGTCGAATTTCATTCGTGGTTACAATCCCACCAATGGAAAAGAATTGTGGCGACTGGGCGGCAGCTCGAAAATCACCTCACCTACACCAGTGTTTGCCGATGGATACATAATCGTCGCCAGCGGCCGGCATCCCGAGCGGCCGATCTTCTGCCTCCGCCCCGGCGCGCGTGGCGATATCACCCTGCGCGACGGTGCAACGAAAAACAAACACGTTGCCTGGAGTAATCGCCGCGGTCCGTATATGCCCACGCCAATCATTTATCGCGGCAAGGTTTATGCGTTGAGCAACAATGGCCTTTTCGGATGTTTTGACCTTAAAACTGGCGAGGCATATTTTTACGAACGCATTCGTCAACAGGGAAATGGCTTCAGCGAATCGCCGGTTGCTTCCGACGGAAAAATTTATTGCGCTGGTGAGGATGGTGGTGTGTTCGGGCTGGAGGGCGGCAAAAAATTTAAAATTGTGGCGGTGCTTCATGTCGGTGAAGCGCTCATGGCCACCCCTGCGGTATCCGATGGTGTGATGTATCTGCGCGGAACGCGGACCCTTTTTGCCGTAGGCAGAAAAAATCTCAAGTAATTTGAAATACTTTCATGCCTAAAACCGATAGTGGCATTTTGGGGAAACCAAAGGTAATAAGGCTCGAAAC
>CAYUXV010000039.1:0-2578 GCA_964448875.1 uncultured Verrucomicrobiota bacterium | reverse complement strand
TCGCGAACCACCATGGGAGTCACCGAAACTGCGATCACCACCCAGCGCGCCCAACGCCTTGCGGGTTTTTTTCACGTCACCCACCATGTAATCGAGCAGGTTACGCTTTAGGTGAAAATTCTTTTCCCGCTCGCCCCCGGCCGCCACGCTGAAGAAAGAGTTATAGGCCTTCACCGGGTTCAGGATGATCGGCATGGTTTTATGCGCTGCGCGCGCGGTAATATTCATTAACGCATCACGCGCACCTGAAGCCATCCCAACACCGACCCAAGGCAGGATACCGGGAATAGCCTGCCCAAGCTGGTAATCGATAGTGATATTTTGAGGCGAAAGATTGGCGCCGGATATCCGGTACTGACCGAGGGAGCCGCCCCAAGTGGAATGTCCACCGCCGGTACAGCGACCCGAAAGCCCCTGCACAATTGTGGTCTTGCTCTTTAAAGGTTCCAGAGCCGCGAGCCCCTTGGGCAGCTTGTGCTGCGTGAGATCAATCGATTCAAATTTTTCGCGGTCGGCATATTTTTGGAACGGAATACTCTCCGGACACGCCTGTACGGCATCAAAGCCGTTACTTTGAAGAACGAAAACAAAGCGTGGCGGACGCTCCTTACCTTCAGCATTAGCCATCACCCGCTGGATCATCGGATAAAGCAACATTGAACCCGCTCCCAACGAGAGTCCTTTCAACATCTGGCGACGATTCGTATTCATCAGATAGTTCTCACCCAAGGATTTATTATGAGTTAGAAGCTGCAAATTTTCAATTATTCATTCAGGAAAGGCAGCAGGTCATTTATTCATAAAAATTTCACTCTGAACAACCAGATGGACTAAATCTTTTAGACCGTGCCCTTTGGATTTTGATGCTAAAACAATCCTGTCCAGATGAGGTCGAGCAGGTAGGTCAAGTTTGCGGCCTGTAGCATATGTTAACAATTTTCCTACCAGATTACGTGCGACCAAATCTTCCTGTTGACCAAGCAGTTTCTTGAGGCCGACAATGTCTTTAAACCTATGTCCGTTCCATTCACCTGAAGCATCCACCTCTCCGCGCTGACCCGGGGCCGCATGACGCCAGCCGCCAATGGGATCAAAGTTTTCCAAGGCGAAACCCAAAGGATCAATCTTCTGGTGGCAGATCGCACAACTCTCCACCCCACGATGTTTGGCCAATTGTTCCCTGATAGTCGTTGCCCCCCTGATATCCGGCTCAATGGCCGCCACATTATCCGGAGGTGGAAGAGGCGGCATACCCAATAGGTTTTCCAACACCCAAACCCCACGAACCACCGGGGAAGTGTCAATCCCATTTGCCGAGGCGGTCAGGACACTCGCTTGGCCCAATAATCCGCCACGACGTTTATCGTTGAGGTTTACCTTTTCAAAAGTCCGGCTATTGATTCCCTTGATGCCATATAATTTAGCCAATGGATAATTCAAAAAGGTAAAATCTGAATCGATGAAATAGCCGATACCCAAATTTTCATCCAGAAGATGCCGGAAGAAACGCTCCGTTTCCTCTCTCCCATTACGTTCCAGTTGCCCCTGATAATACCATGCACCAAAACCTTTGGCGTCAGGAGGCATCATACCGAGTTTGTAGAGTTCAAGCCACCGGTTAGTGAAGTTACGGATGAAGGCATTAGATTTTTTGTCGGCCAGCATTCGGTTGACTTGAATACGCAACGTTTCGGGCTCACGCAGTTTCCCAGTCTCCGCCAGCTTCAATAATTCTTTATCAGGCATAGTGGACCAGAGAAAATAGGATAAACGACTGGCCAATGAGTAGTCATCCAGTTCTCCTTCATTTTCATCAAGGTACAAGAATTGAGGGGAGACCAAAACCGCCCGCAATCCATTGCGCAGGGCCGCTTCACGGGCCATCCCATTGGTCAGTGATGTATTAACCATTTTTAATATAGGATCGATCTCTCCAGTTTCTATTGGGCGACGGAATGCTCTACTGGCAAACTCTTCCAAGAAATCCCTTGGATCCACACCCTTCCAATTCTTTTTACCGAACAATAGCTGATGCCCAGCAGGTGGCCATTGGTCAAAAATAGGACCCTCAATCGAAAGCTCATGAATCCGCACTGAAGGCCCGCGATAAATCTTGGCCAGCTCCCGGCCCATACGCCGCAACCACTGACCTTTCTCCTTGCTTGAAAGCTTCTTTTTATCCACTGCCTCCCAGTGTTTTGGGGCGTATTTAACCACTAAGTCCAAGCTCGGGTTTTTTGAAGGGCCATTAAGCCAACTCACTTTGGGAAACCAATCCGGTTCCAACTGAATTTCAATCTCCATCGATTTTTGGCGTCCATCCCGAGGAAGCGTCCAATCATGTACTTGTATATCCCGGGGACTTTCACGGGTTGGCAAATTAAATCCCCAGGGAGCTACAGTCAGAGCCAGCGTCGGTACTTCAGTTGAATCATGTGTCACTTCAGAAAACCAATCCCCTCCAGCATCGTAAGAAGCTACTACATGAAAACGATACCGCCCTGCAATCGGTGCCCCTTCCCAGGCTTTTACACGCGGCCCACTCTCGTGTGGAGTGATTTCGCCTGATGGCACCACG